>CACWFY010000005.1 GCA_902760345.1 uncultured Bacteroidales bacterium
TGCGCCGATGGTACTGCAATGCAATGCGGGAGAGTAGGAGGCCGCCACTTTTCAGAAGAGAGACCCTTTCATCAATATTGGTGAGAGGGTCTTTTTCGTGTTTGTATTGTTTTCCTCTGTTACAGTAAAACTAATGTTTTTCATTGAAATGTTTGGAAGTTTCGAAAAATATTTTTATCTTTGTGGATAATATAATGGAGGAGTGAAGATGAAAAGAAGGATTGTTCTCTTATGTATGTTATTGCTGGCCGTGCTGTCGGTTAGTGCACAAATGGTGGTGAGCGGTGTAGTGACTGATCGTCAGACAGGTCGTTCCTTACCTCATGTTAGTGTTACAGTAGAATGTAACAATATGTCTGATGTGGATGCTAAGATACAAGTGCATACTGTGACAAACGAAGAAGGACGTTTCACGCTGAAGGTTCTTCAGGAGCCCCGTTTTATCCATGTGAGCCATATTGGTTATCAGTCGCGTAGTATGAAGGTTAAAACAGATGTTGAACAATCGATACAGATTGCTTTGACGACAAGTTCAGTGAATTTGCAGGAGGTGCTTGTCTCTGCAGATAATGCTTTGTCGATTCTTCGAGCAGCTATGCGTCGTCTCGACGTGAACTATCCGCAAGAGCCAGAGCTGATGCGCTGTTTCTATCGTGAAACTGCGCGACGTGGAAGCCGTTATGTTTCTGTTGCCGAGGCTGTGATGGACATGTATAAATCAGATTACAGCTATGGCCCTGAGCACGATGCTGTTGCCATACAAAAAGGGCGTCGACTGATGAGTATGAAGGCGAAGGATACTTTGGGAGTTAAAATTCAGGGTGGTCCTGTAATGCCCCTGATGGTTGATGTGGCTAAATGTCCAGACTATCTTTTGAATGAAGACAATTTGTCCCGTTACGATTTACGTCTGGAGATGCCAGTCAAGATAGCCGACCGCCTGCAATATGTTATCAGACTTTCGCCTAAAGGTCCTGTGGTTTTTCCGCAGATGACGGGTTTGCTGTATATTGATCAGGATATGCTGGCATTTACGCGTGCTGAATTAGAACTTGACATGCGTGACTGGCGGAAAGCTTCTGAATTGATGTTAGTAAAGAAGCCGTTAGGTTTGCACTTCCGGCCCAAGGAATTGTCGGTTACCATTACCTACGAGACAGACGATGAGGGTGTTACACGTATGAGCTATGTGCGTAATGTGATGCGCTTCAATTGTGATTGGAAGAGGCGGCTTTTTGCCTCGACCTATACGACGGTGAGTGAGATGGTGGTCACCGACCGTCTGCAGCAGGGTAGAGAAGTGAAGCGTCCGCGTGGCCGTTCGTCGTTTGGCCTGCGCGAGCGGTTCTATGATAAGGTGGCTTATTTCGAAGATCCAGACTTTTGGGCCGCTTATAATATCATTGAACCGTCAGAGCCTTTAGAGCACGCTATTGGCAAGCTGAAGAGAAACGTTCAAAGGCACTGATCAGATCCTTCAAAAAAACATAAAAGCGAGCTGGCTGTTTGGTTAGCTCGTTTTTTCTTTGTAATTTTGCAATTGATTAAAATCTGAATATGATGAGAAAAGCAATATGGTTGACGATAGCCATACTATTGGCAGTATCGACAAGCGGTAAAAAACTAAGTCTGAAAGAGATGACCCGTGGTGATTTCCGAGGTGAATCAATGGCGGCTGTCCGTTCCCTGTCTGATGGTGAGACGTATGCTGCGTTGAGTGATGATGGAAAGCGGATTGTTCAGTATTCGTTTAAGACTGGTCAGTCTGTAGGAACCTTGTTTGATGTGTCCACAGTCAAGGGCGCTAATTTGGAAAAGATAGATGGTTACCAGATGAGCCCAGACGGTCGTCGGATGCTCATCCAGACAAATACGAAGCGTATCTATCGCCATTCGTTTACTGCCACCTATTTTATATATAGCATCCGAAACAACCGTCTTGAACCTCTGTCTGATGGTGGTCCTCAACAGACTCCACTATTCTCTCCTGATGGCCAACAGGTAGCTTTTATTCGTAACAATAACATCTTTATTGTCAAACTGTTATATGGTAACGCTGAAGTACAGGTTACTAAGGATGGAGTGCGCAATCAGATTATCAATGGTATCCCCGACTGGGTCAATGAAGAAGAGTTTAGCAACAACCGCGCCATGGTGTTTACTGCAGACTCAAAGCAGATCGTGTGGGTTCGTTATGATGAGAAAGCCGTTGAGGAATATCATATCCCCAAGAGCGATGGTGGTTATGACTACAAATATCCCCTTGCTGGTGGTCAGAACTCTACCGTCAGCGTGTGGAGTTACGATATCTTGAGTAAAAAGATTCGCCAGTTGCAGGTGCCGATGGATGCTGACGGTTATATTCCTCGCCTTGTGACAACCTCTGATTCGTCGCGTGTTGCCGTCTATACTTTGAACCGCCATCAAGATTGTCTGCGTATCTATATGGCCAATCCTCTGTCTACCGTCAGCCAGATGGTCATTGAGGAGAAAGTTGACAAGTACATCCGTGACGAGGCCATCAGTGGTATTCGCATTACCGACAGTCATATCCTGCTTCCCAGTGATCGTGATGGCAATATGCACCTATATCTGTATAATCTCAATGGTCAGCTGTTGCGTCAGGTTGACAGCGGCAACTATGAAGTTAGTACAGTTTACGGCTATGATGAGAAGACTGGTAACACCTATTTCGCCTCTCATGAAAACGGTGTCACTGACCAGCGCGTCTGGGTGGCTTCCAGCAATGGCCGTCGTGAATGTCTGACACCTCGAAGTGGATGGAGTACAGCTCTGTTTAGTAGCAATTACCAATACTTCATCCATACGTGGAGTGACCTGAATAATCCTACCACAGTGGCTCTTTGCAATCATAGTGGAAAGGTTTTGAAAACACTTTCGGATAATAAGCGCCTAAGCGACCAACTGTCTGATTATGAGCTTGGTAAACGAGAACTATTTACCTTTGCAACATCTGAGGGCATAACCCTCAACGGATGGATGGTGAAGCCTGCTGATTTCGATGCGAGCAAACGTTATCCTGTTATTATGTACCAGTATGGCGGACCAGGTAACCAGCAGGTAACCAACAGTTGGAACATCGGTATGATGGGGCAGGGGGCACTACTCGAACAGTACCTCTGCCAACAAGGATTCCTCTGTGTATGTGTTGACAATCGCGGTACGGGTGGTCGCGGTGCCGATTTCGAGAAATGCACCTACCAGAAACTTGGACAGTTGGAATCCCGCGATCAAGTAGAAGCAGCCCTCTGGCTAGGTCAGCAGACTTATGTCGACAAAGACCGTATCGCTATTTGGGGCTGGAGCTTCGGTGGATTCAATACCTTGATGGCCATGTCAGAGGGTAGGGACGTGTTCCGTGCCGGTATCGCCATTGCGCCTCCTACGTCGTGGCGCTATTACGACACCATCTATACTGAACGCTATATGCGTACTCCCAACGAGAATCCTTTGGGATATGATGAAAGTCCTATTGGTCGTGCCGCCCAGTTGCATGGTGCCCTGTTGATTTGTCATGGTCTGGCTGACGACAATGTGCACTATCGCAATACGGCAGACTATACCAAAGCACTAATTCAGGCCGACAAGGACTACAGCCAGTTGGTCTATACCGACTGCAACCACAGTATTAACGGTGGAAATAGCCGCAACCACCTGTTTAGGCAGTGCGTATCCTTCTTTAAGCGCGAATTGAAATAGAAATAAATAAAGCTCCTCAGGCGAGGAGCTTTATTGTTGGTTTAATAGTTCTCTGCCTTCACCTGGAAGTAAGCCTGTGGGTGGTCGCATACGGGACAAATGTCGGGAGCCTTCTTGCCAATGACGATGTGTCCGCAGTTGCTGCATTGCCAGATGACGTCACCGTCTTTTGAGAATACCTGCTCTTTCTTCACATTGTCTAAGAGCTTGCGATAGCGCTCTTCGTGAGTTTTTTCGATGGCTGCAACCATCTCGAACTTAGCAGCAATATCCTCGAACCCCTCTTCGCGGGCTTCGCGAGCCATGCGGGCATACATGTCGGTCCACTCGAAGTTCTCACCGCCGGCAGCAGCTTCCAGATTAGAAGCAGTATCCTTGATACCGCCCTCTAACAGCTTAAACCACATCTTGGCATGCTCTTTCTCGTTGGCAGCAGTCTCTTCGAAGATAGCAGCAATCTGTACGTAGCCGTCCTTCTTGGCTTTTGATGCCCAGTACGTGTACTTGTTGCGTGCCATGGACTCACCTGCAAATGCTTCCTGCAGGTTCTTTTCTGTTTTTGTTCCTTTCAGTTCTTTCATTGTTTTATTTGTTTAGTTAGTGAATATATGGGTCTTATAGGCCTTATGGGGCCAATGGGACTTATAGGGAGATTTCTCCTCGGATGCTGCGGTTCATGTAGTAGCGCACCTGTTCCGGGTCATTGTAGTGCGACTGCAAGAACATCAACTTGGTGACAGCACTCTCTACTGTCGAATCGTAACCGCTGACCACTCCCGCCTCCTGCAGGCGATAGCCCGTGTCATAGCGTCCCATTTCTACACAGCCTTGCATACATTGGCTGATGTTTACGATCACTTTACCATGGCTGGTTCCTTCCTTTAAGGCATTCAGCAACCATGGGTTCTGTGGAGCATTACCGCTGCCGAAGGTACGCATGACGATGGCCTTGAGATTGGGTGTATGGATGATGTGACGTATCAGGTCTTCACGTACGCCGGGGAATAGCGAGAAGATAATTACATTATTATCGAGTCTGAAGTGTGGCGTCATAGGTTTGCTGAAGTCTGGCTGCCATATCCGCTCACGGTGATAGACGATGTTTACGCCAGCATCGACCAAATGCGGATAGTTGAACGACTCAAAGGCGTTGAACTCCTCGGCACTCTGCTTGGTCGTGCGGTTGCCGCGCAGTAGTCGTCCGTTGAAGTAAATGCCCACTTCAGGCACCATAGCGTTTCCCTTGTCATCTTTCGCTGCTGCTATCTCAATAGAGGTGATAAGGTTTTCCTTTCCATCGGTACGCAATTGTCCGATGGGTAACTGCGAACCTGTGAAGATGACAGGTTTCGTCAGGTTTTCCAGCATATACGATAGGGCAGATGCCGTATAGGCCATGGTGTCTGTACCGTGTAGCACCACGAAACCGTCGTAGTCGTCATAGTGGTCGGCAATGACATGCGACAGGTCTGTCCATAGCCGTGGCGACATGTCGCTGGAGTCGATGGGCGGATTAAACTGATAGGTTTCAATTTGTGTGTCAAACTGCTTCAGTTCCGGCACATTAACGAGCAGGTGCTCGAAGTCAAATGGCTCCAAGGTTCCCATCTTTGGATTACGGTTCATACCGATTGTTCCGCCTGTGTATATAAGCAATACTTTACTTTGCATGCTACAAAGATACGATTTCACGGATAAAAAACCAAAATATTTGGCAATTTATTTCGCATTTTCAAAATAATTGTCTATCTTTGCTCACTGAAAAGACTATTACTTCAAAGACAAACGGTTCATGCGCAATATATTAACAATATTCCTACTGCTCTTTTCTTGTTCGCTCTTCGCTCAGAAGGAGAAAACGGTGGAGGCGGAATTTACTTATTATGCCCCAGAGAATGAGTCGCCGTCACAAGCTAAGCAGGCTGCTCTGAAACATGCTCAGATTAAGGCCATAGCTTCCGAATTTGGTACTATTGTCTCTCAGTCGAACATTACGCGTATGGAAAACAAAGGTGGTGAATCTACTGACTACTTCCTCAGTATAGGTAGTGCTGACGTGAAGGGCGAGTGGATAGAAACCATCGGCAAACCCGTCTATAACATTACCTATGACGATGGTATCCTTGTGGTCAATGTCAAGGTCAAGGGTCGTATCCGTGAGATTGTCCGTTCGGCTATTGACTTCCAGGCACATATTCTCCGCAACGGTACTGACGACAAGTTCGAGGACGATACCTTTGGCGATGGTGACGACCTCTACCTGTCGTTTGTTAGCCCTACCAAAGGTTTTTTGGCTGTCTACCTTGTCGACGAAAATAGTGAGGTATACTGCCTGTTGCCGTATAGGGACCAGGAGGATGGCATTTATCCCATCCGCGCCAACAAACGCTATGTGTTCTTCAACCGCGACATTGCTCCTCAGCAGGAACGTCAGATTGTCGATGAATACGAGATGCGCTGTGATGAAGGCATTGAACATAATCAGATTTACGTCATCTTCTCGCCCAACGAGTTTGCTAAGGCTGCTGACGCCACGACTTCTGAAGGTCTGCCGCGTCACTTGACCTATCAGGACTTTAACCGTTGGTTGGCAAAATGCCGTAAGCATGATGTCGAGATGACCCCCCGTATGTTTAACTTAACGCTGAAGAGATGAAATGGCTCCAGAACTATAAGCAACATTTTATGACCACGGTGTTGGCTTATGCCTACGTCGGTCTTTTGGCTGTTATAGCACTCAATACGTCGTTCCTTAATCCTGTGTCGAAAGCCATGGGCGATTTCTCATTCATGGATATCTACTATCAGATTCAACTTGAGAGTGGTGATGAAGAGCAGAACGACGAGATTACCATTGTCGACATGTCGGCGCTGTTCAGCCGTCGCGAGTTGGCTAATGCCCTTCGTGCCATTCAGGAGGAGCACCCCAAGTATACAGGTGTCGATATGGTGTTTGAGGGTTTGCGCGAAGATTCTGTCGGTGATGAAATGATATGGGACGTTGCTGCTGAATTCGATAAGATTTGCTGGTCTCACCGTTTGTTGGACTACGAGAACGACAGCATTGGCTATACGACAGATATCCGTTCTTTCTTTGCTGAACCTTTGGAGGTAACCGAAGGCTTCACCAATATGCAGCGCGACCTCTATGGCAGTATGAAGCGCATGGTGACGCTTGGTCGTAACAATAATGGTAAGTTGTGCTACTCGTTCATAGCACAGGTTGTTAACGGTGCTGAGGGCAAGGATTTTATCCCTTTGGAGGACAAAGACCTTCAGATCAATTTCACACCGACGCACTTCAATGTCGTTATGCCTGACTCCATCCACGAGTATGCCGATTTGATTAAAGATCATATCGTCTTGTTTGGTACCATGACCGACGAGAACGATATGCACTATACCCCGCTGGGCAAGATGGCAGGTGTCGAACTGTTGGCCTACGCCGGTCAGACGCTGATGTACCGTACCGATATCATTGAGCTGCCTGGGTGGCTGATGGTCATTTTGTCGTTCTTGATTGTTATGGTGAGCGAGGCAGGCTTGTTCAGTTATGCGGAATTTGCCAAAGCCCGCAAGAACCGCTGGGCCCGTTTTGTCATGTCCTCTACGCTCACGGTTACCTATCTCACATTATTCTGGATGATTTTCCTTGTGTGGGTGTCGTACATCATGTTCTACGAGTTTAACCTCAATCTGAATCTTGGATGGGCCCTGTCGGCTATGGCATTCCGCGTGTTGGCCCGCAATTTCTATAAAGAGTGTGTTGCCTTTATCAACGAAAAAAAGAAAAGTGATGAGTCATAACAAGTTGTTTTTGTCATTAGTTGTGCTGCTGGCGCTGGGTGCTATACAGACAGCAGACGCCCAGAAGAAAAAATCATTCCGCCAATTGACGAAGACCTATATGGGATTTGTCAAGAGCCAGAACAAGGGTAGGGCAAAGCTTGCACAGAAGCGTGCCAGCGACCCTGCAACCGTTACCCGCGACAAGGCAGAAGCTGCTGAGGAGGAAGATGATGATCCATACAGCGCTTTTCAGTCTTTCCGCAATAATGCCTATGCTGACTATGAGGAGTTCCGTAACAAGTGTAATGCTGACTATGCCGAATTTCTGCAGTCTGCGTGGGGTACGTTCCAGGCCACTCCTGGCCAGCCCAAACCCAAGGACGAGGAGAAGCCGCCCGTTGTCATAGAGGAGAAAGAAGAACAGAAGCCTGTAGTCGACAGGCCTATACCCATCAAGGAGACCGTTCTGCCGCCTGCTCCTGAGGAACAGCCGCTGCCTGTGGCCCCCATTGTGGAACAGGACGAGCCGTCAGAGTATGACAATTGGAAGGACTTCACCATTTATGGTACTACGCTGAGTGTTCGTTTCGAGGACAGCCAGCGTTTCCGTCTGTCTAAATGTAATGAAGATGCCGTTGCCGAAGCTTGGTTGCGCCTCTCTGAGCCCGACTATAACAATACTCTCTGCGACTGTCTAGCTATTCGCGAAGACATGCAGCTCAGCGACTGGGCCTATTTGAACATGCTTGACGCCATTGCAAAAGCCTGTCTTGGCGATGGTAATGAGGCCACGCTACTCGCAGCGTTTTTCTATTGTCAGACGGGTTATCAGATGCGTCTGGCCTTCGGCTCCAACAAGCTGTATATGCTCTATGCCTCAAAGCACTATGTCTACGGCAAGCCCTACTTCCTGGTAGACGACGAGTTTTACTATCCGTTCAACTGTGAAGAGGAGAATCTGCAGATTTGTGAGGCCGCCTTCCCACAAGAGAAGCCCCTCTCGCTGCTTGTTCCCCAGCAGCAACTGTTTACGGAGGTGCTGACCCCGTCGCGCACGCTGACCTCTCAGCGCTATCCAGAGATGTCGCTGAAAGTATCGGTCAACCGCAACCTCGTCGAGTTCTACGACAGCTATCCCACATCGTCGTTAGGCAAGGACTTTATGACGCGTTGGGCCATGTATGCCAATACTCCTGTAGATTGTACTGTTGGAGAGTCGCTTTATCCCGCCCTGCGTAAGCAGTTGCAGGGACTGAGTCAGCTGGAGGCTGTCGAGCGTCTGCTCAACTGGGTGCAGACCGCCTTCGTCTATGAGTACGACGAGAACGTCTGGGGCCATGACCGTGCCTTTTTTACTGAAGAGACGCTCTATTACCCCAAGTGCGACTGTGAAGACCGTTCCATTCTTCTGTCTCGACTCGTGCGCGACCTGCTGGGCCTGAAGACCGTTTTGGTCTATTACCCTGGCCACTTGGCTATGGCAGTCGGCTTTACTGAAGATGTTCGCGGCGACTTCCTTACGTTGGGAGGCGAGCGCTATATCGTCTGCGACCCGACTTATATCAATGCCCGTGTAGGCCGTACCATGCCAGGCATGGATAATGCTCAGGCCACGGCTATTCTACTACAATAGTGGCAGAACAAGAAGAATCATTCTATTTTAAAAACATAAATCAACTAAACAAACAAAAAAGATGAAGCAATTCAATGACAAGAACTTCGTGCTTGACAACGAAGTCGCTCAGGACCTGTTCCACAACCATGCGGCCAAGATGCCCATTATCGACTACCACTGTCACCTGATTCCCGAGATGGTGGCCAACGACCACAAGTTCAAGAGCATTACCGAGTTGTGGTTGGGTGGCGACCACTACAAGTGGCGCGCCATGCGTACCAATGGTGTCGACGAGCGTTACTGCACAGGCAAGGACACCAGCGACTGGGAGAAGTTCGAAAAGTGGGCCGAGACGGTTCCCTACACCCTGCGCAATCCGCTGTACCACTGGACTCACCTGGAGCTGAAAACCGCCTTTGGCATTGAGAAGCTGCTGAGCCCCAAGACCGCCCGCGAGATTTTCGACGAGTGTAACGAGAAGCTGAAGCAGCCAGAATTCTCAGCCCGTGGTCTGATGAAGCACTATAACGTAGAGTGTGTGTGCACCACCGATGATCCCGTCGACGACCTGCACAACCACATCGAGTATGCTAGCAACAAGGCTGCCGACGATCCCATGATGATTCCTGCTTGGCGTCCTGACAAGGCTATGAATATTGAGAAGCCTGAGTTTGGTGCTTATGTCCATCAGCTCGAGCAGGTCAGCGGAGTCACTATCACGCGCTTTGCTGATATGGTCGACGCCCTGAAGAAGCGTCACGACTTCTTTGCAGCCAATGGCTGTAAGCTTTCAGATCACGGTATCGAGGAGTTCTACGACGAGGAGTATACCGACTCGCAGATTGAGACCATCTTCGAGAAGGCTTTGCGTGGCCAGCAGCTTTCGAATCTTGAGATTCGTCAGTACAAGAACTGCTTCCTGACGGTGATGGCCGAGATGGATGCTGACGCCGATTGGACACAGCAGTTCCATTATGGTGCTATCCGCGACAACAATACGAAGATGTACAATCAGCTGGGTCCTGACACTGGCTTCGACTCTATCGGTGAGTTCAATACTGCCAAGGCTATGTCGAAGTTCCTGAACAAGCTGAATATGGAGGGCAAGCTCACGCGTACCATATTATATACATTGAATCCCTGTGCCAACGAGGTCATTGCTACCATGCTTGGCAACTTCCAGGGTGGCGAACCCGGCAAGATTCAGTTCGGTTCAGGCTGGTGGTTCAACGACCAGAAGGACGGTATGGAGCGCCAGATGAATGCCCTCTCGGTGTTGGGTCTGCTGTCACGCTTCGTGGGTATGCTGACCGACAGCCGTTCGTTCCTCAGCTATCCGCGTCACGAGTACTTCCGTCGCATTCTCTGCAACATGCTGGGCAACGACGTAGAGAAGGGCTTGCTGCCTGACGACCGCGAACTGCTGGGCCGTATGGTCGAGGACATCTCGTACAACAATGCTCGTCGCTACTTTAAGTTCTATTAAGTGAAGGCAGATATGCTTGCATAATCTGCTGAACGACTTAGAACTCGAGCAATGCTCAAATTCTATTAAGCGAGCATAATCGCATTATATCATTGGGAAATACCAAAGGAAATAGCTTTTTTCTTTGGTATTTCTTTATTTTTTATTACTTTTGCACCCAAATTAGAAAACACTAACAAATTATGGGAAAAGTTATACTTACTGGTGACCGTCCTACAGGCAAGCTGCACCTGGGACATTACGTTGGGTCACTGCGCCGTCGCGTAGAGTTGCAGAATGCCGGCGACTACGATAAGATGTTTGTATTCATGGCTGACGTACAGGCCCTGACCGATAATGCCGACAATCCGGAAAAGATTCGCCAGAACATCATTGAGGTGGCGCTCGACTATCTCTCGGCAGGTCTCGACCCTGAGAAATGCACCATCTTCATCCAGAGTCAGATAGCCGAACTGGCTGAGTTGACGACCTATCTGATGAACCTCATCACGGTGTCGCGCGTACAGCGCAATCCTACGGTGAAGACGGAAATCAAGATGCGCAACTTCGAGGCCAACATCCCGTTGGGCTTCTTCTGCTATCCTGTCTCACAGGCTGCCGACATCACCCTGTTCAAGTCGACAACCGTCCCTGTGGGCGAAGACCAGGAGCCGATGCTCGAGGTGACGCGCGAACTGGTGCGTCGCTTCAATCAGATCTATGCACCCGTGCTCGTCGAGCCCAACATCATGCTGCCCGAGAATGCCACAGCACGTCGTCTGCCAGGCACCGACGGCAAGGAGAAGATGTCGAAGTCGCTGGGCAACTGCATCTACCTCTCTGATGATGCCGACACCGTTTGGCAGAAAGTTCGCTCGATGTATACCGACCCTGAGCACATCAACCTCAACGACCCGGGTCATGTCGAGGGTAACGCCGTGTTTACCTATCTCGACGCCTTCTCGCGTCCTGAGCACTTCGCAGCCTATTGGCCCGAATACCAGAACCTCGACGAGCTGAAAGACCACTACCGTCGTGGCGGTTTGGGCGATATGAAGTGCAAGAAGTTCCTCAACCAGATTCTCAACGAGTTCCTCGAGCCCATGCGCCAGCGTCGCCACGAGTTCGAGCAGGACATTCCCGAAATCTACAACATCTTGAAGAAAGGTACGGAGAAAGCTCGCGAGACTGCTGCACAGACCATGGATGAAGTGCGCCAGGCTATGCGCATCAACTATTTCGACGACGCAGAGCTCATTCGCAGTCAGGCCGAGGCATACCGACAGAAGTAAAATGAAAAGTCCCATTTCAACCCTCTTGAAATCGGACTTTATATATTGCCATCGTGAATACTACGTTTTCACTCGGTGAATACTATGTTTTCACGCCCTCAAAACTATGTTTTCACCACGTGAAAACATAGTTTTTATTTTGCCTATACTTGTTACCCGTCTATGTGGCACTAGATGGTCGTCTATGTGGCACTTTGTCGACGGCATACCGTAACTTTGTTGACGGCATACCGTAACTTTGTTGACGGCATACCGTAACTTCGTAACTGCCAAAATGGCGCATTCTTTTTAAAAAACCTCCATCTCTCCCGTCAATACCTTAGAAGCCCTTTAAACAGGGGCTTTTGCTGCTTTCATCACTCCCGTCAACACTCACGTGATTTCTCCCGTGATCTATTCCCTGATTTTTCTTGATTCCTCTGCTGTATGAGTGTTGACGGGAGTGTTGACGGGAGAGATTACGGGAGAGATCCACTTTGTCTCTCCGATCTCAAGTCCTTTGTACAAAGGCTTTTCTGGATGCGGACGGGAGAGATGAGGGATTTTTCGTTCATCCCTGTTTTTTTGATGCATCAGCGAGCTATGTCTTGAAATAATCTCGCCGATTCCTTTTTAGTCTGAAAATAATTTCCTATCTTTGCAGTGTCGCTTCAGAGCGATTTTAAGGCTAAGATGGAGAATATAAAAAGTGGAACTAAGAACTAAAAATTTTATAACTATGAAGATTCTGAAGATATGGAGTATTTTTATGCTTGTAACTATCTTAATGCCAGCGTTATCGAGTTGTAGTAAAGATAGTAATGGGGGAGGTGGAGGAAGCGAGTCGAATCTATTATCTCGTGCTATAGGCACATGGGTATGCACTCAGAGTTCCGACGTTACTAGTGGGGGGACGATCTACACCGGACTGATGGTTGGCAAAACAATTACCATTAAGAACAATGGTACTTATACCTCGACCTCCTCGGATTTTGGCTATACAGGTACATTTTCTATCAGCGAAGATGTAATTATTGCTAAGAGTAACAGAGGAACGTTTAAAATAAAAGCTACGATAAATGGGAATGTGATGACGTGGGATGGTACAGCCAGTAACGGAGTTGCATTCAAATATGTCTTTAAAAAAAATACAGAGAGTGGCGTTGCTGACCTGCAATCACTTGCTATAGGAACTTGGAAATGCACACAGAGTACTGACACTTGGCAGAATGGTAATTCGTATACCGGACTGATGGTAGGTAAGGAAATCACCATCAAGAACGATGGTACATATACTTCAACATCCTCAGATTTTGGAACATCTGGTTCGTATACTATCAGTGGCAATAAGATAATAGCAAATAGTATTAGTGGCAGTATGTTTGATATAACTGTAACCTTCAGCGGCGATAACATGACGTGGAATGGCGTAACTAACAATGGCATCACATTCAAATATGTTTTTCAAAAGATAAACGCAGTACCTAATGAGGTGTATCCCAATTATGATTCTAATAATGGACTGGGAAGCCTTTGAGAAACATAAGCCTTTTGCTGGCGAGAAGAAACCTTCTATGCTACGGCGACGTGTTGGTCACGACTATGAATCGCGGCGCATATACCTTATTACAATGACCGTCGAGGGTCGCCGCTCTCTGTTGGGCCGTCTGGTGGGAGACGCAGAAGCGGAGAAAGACAGTCCTGATGCCCCAAGAATTGAACTGTCGCCCTTAGGCGAAGAGGTAAGAGACTGCTGTGGACATCTATCAGCAGTTACTATCCTGAGGTTAAAGTGCTGGCCATAACGATAATGCCCGACCACCTGCATGGCATCCTTTTCGTAGAGCGGCAGATGGAACAACACTTGGGAATGGTCATCAAGGGGTTTAAGGCGGGCTGTAATAAAGCCTACCGCAGATGGCTTTCGTCTAAAGAGGGGCTGGTGGGTAGTTCTGTGCCGCAACAGTGTTGCAGCAAAGATAACAATGACAACGGCAGCAGCAATGACAACGACAGGACGCATGGCTTCCTATTCTCACGGAATTCAACGACCATATCCTAGAGGGGCCTGATGAGCTTGAGTGTTGGTTTAACTACCTTGATGATAACCCTCGCAGATTGGCTGTGAAACTTCAGCATCCAGAGTTCTTTACGATAGTTCGTCAGAGAAGCATCGGAGGGTGGTCTTGTCAGATGATTGGTAACCAAGCGCTCCTTGCTTATCCTGAGAAAGCTGCAGTCATCGTTCATCGTGCTTATAGCGATGAAGAATACGAGCAGATGAAGCGTAGATGGCTTGCACTTGGTGAGAACGGAGGAGTCTTGGTGAGTGCTGCCATTGCTGCCAGAGAGAAGGCGGTGATGCGTGAGGCAAGAAATCGTGGCTATCGGTTTATTGTACTTCGTGAGAATGGATTCCCTCCTTTATATAAGCCTGCAGGTGAGTCTTTTGATGCATGTTCTAGCGGGACTTTGCTCCAAATAAGTCCTTGGGAGTATCACATGAACAGATGCACTATCTCGCGTAATCAGTGTCTGCAACTGAACAGATTGGCTGAGTTGATTGCAGATCCTGATTATCCCTGAGTCGCCAAATAAAAATTTAATCGGTCTTGTAATGGCATTTTAGCATAGCGACGCCACTCGTTGGTGCCGTTAGGCTTGTTGTCGAGATAGTGGAGGTCGTGCATGAAAGTGTAGGCTTCCAGTTCGAAGGGGTTCAGCAGGTAGCCTGCATTCTTCAGCCGGCGGCAGTAGCGGCAAGCCGTCAGCCAATACCAGCCGTAGCGCAGATAGAACAGGCACCACGAATCGTGGCAGGCGCGTGCCTGATAGAGATGAATTATCTCGTGGTTTTTCAAGGAGCCTAAATACGTGCCGTTCTTTGACCTGTCGGTCAAAGTGTGGCACGCATTGAACGCTTCGGCTTCCTGTTGGCTATGGGTGATGATGTGTCCGAAAAAGGTTAAGCCTTCATATCCCCGTTTTATCCAGCGAGGCATGGCCACAGCCTTCATGTCGTCGAGGCGACTGGGAGGCGCGGCACGGAGCATCATCAGAAGGATGTTCATTCCTTATTCCCAGCGGTTACCGCTGGGCACACTAACTAAATCTGGTCGAGTGCCTGACGGATGTCGTCGAGGATGTCGTCGCAGTCCTCGATACCCACACTAAGACGGATGAGGTCAGGTGCAACGCCGGCTTCGCGCAGCTGTTCGTCAGAGAGCTGGCGATGGGTGTGGCTGGCGGGGTGGAGCACACAAGTGCGGGCATCTGCCACGTGAGTGACGATGGCTATCATCCTCAGCGAGTCCATGAACTGGACGGCTGTCTGGCGGTCACCCTTCAGGCCGAAGGCAATGACTCCGCAGGAGCCGTTGGGCAGGTACTTCTGAGCCAGGGCATAGTTCTTGTCGCTGGGCAGTCCGCTATAGTGTACCCAAGCTACACGCTCGTCCTTTTCAAGGAACTCAGCAATGCGCTGTGCATTGCGGCAATGCTGAGGCATGCGCAGATGGAGCGTCTCCAGACCGAGGTTCAAGAGGAAGGCGTTGTGAGGCGAGGGAATGCTACCGAGGTCGCGCATCAGCTGGGCGACCAGCTTGGTCATATAAGCCATCTTGCCAAAGGCTTTGGTGTAGGTAAGTCCGTGGTACGACTCGTCGGGTGTGCAGAGGCCAGGGAACTTGTCGGCATGTGCTTCCCAGTCGAAGTTGCCGCTGTCGACAACGACACCACCGACCTGCGTGGCGTGCCCATCCATATACTTCGTGGTAGAGTGGGTGACGATGTCTGCGCCCCACTCAAAGGGGCGGCAGTTGATGGGCGTGGGGAAAGTGTTGTCGACGATGAGGGGCACGCCGTGCTTGTGGGCGATACGTGCAAACTTCTCGATGTCGAGAATCTGACAGCCAGGGTTCGAGATGGTCTCGCCAAACAGCGCCTTCGTGTTGGGACGGAAAGCTGCGTCGATCTCTTCCTCGCTGGCCTCCTGAGAGATAAAGGTGCACTCAATGCCCAGCTTCTTCAGCGTGACGCCAAAGAGGTTGTAGGTGCCACCATAGATCTCGTTAGAGGTGACGAAGTGGTCGCCAGCCTGACAGATATTGAAGATGGCGTAGAAGTTGGCGGCTTGACCAGAAGAGGTCAGCATGGCAGCAATACCCCCTTCGAGGGCAGCAATCTTCTGGGCCACAGCGTCGTTGGTGGGGTTGGCCAGACGGGTATAGAAGTAGCCTTCCTTCTTCAGATCGAAGAGGTCGGCCATCTCTTCGGTGTTGTCATACTTGAACGTAGTGCTCTGGTAGATAGGGAGCACGCGCGATTCGCCGTTCTTGGGTTGCCAGCCTGCCTGTACGCAGAGTGTGGCGGGTTTCAGTTGTTTACTCATTGTCGGTGTATTTTGTTATAAATTCGTCTTCTGAGATGATGGGGATACCCAGCTGTTGGGCTTTCTTGTTTTTGCCTGAGGTCGAAGTGACGTCGTTGTTGATGAGGAACGACGTGCTGCCGCTGACGGCTGAGGCCACCTTGCCGCCCTGTTGCTCGATATAGGCCTTGAGTTCGTTACGGTTCTTGTAGTGGTTGACGTCGCCCGTGATGACGAAGGTGAGGCCCTGACAACGGTCGCCCGACGGTGTCAGGTCGATAGCCTTGATGGTGAGTTCCTCTTTCAGCTTGCGGTAGCGGGCCAGATTGCGGGCATTGCGAAACCAAAGCACGAACTGTGCTGATTTCTCCGGGCCTATGCCGTTGACATGGGCAAACACCTCTTGCGGCTCGGCCTGTGTGGCGAAGAGGTCTTCCCCTTGCTTGATAGCCTCGTTGACCAAATTGTCCAGCGAATAAGTCGAGAGCAGGCGCTTGCAGACATCAAGACCGCACAGCGGAATGTTCAGGGCATAGAGCAATCGGTGAGCCTCTACGTTACGGCTATTGTCAATAGAACGCATGATGTTGGCGGCAGACTTCTCGCCAAAACCCTCCATGCGTGAGAGGTCGAGGATGTGCTGGCGCAGATGGTAGATGTCGGCATACTCGCTGACCCATCCGAGATTGATGAACTTCGACAGCGTCTGTTCAGAAATGCCGTCGATGTTCATACCCTCTTTGCTGACGAAGCGTGCAAACTTGCGCAGCTGCTTGGCCGGACAGTCGGCATTGGTACAGCGAAGCGTCTTCGTACCACTGGCCTCGCTGATAGCGATTTCCGTAGGAGCGTGACAGGCAGGACACTGGTCAGGGATGGAGAACGTACCAACAGAGGTGTTAACGCTGATGACCTTGGGAATAATCTTGTTTGCCTTGATGACGCTGAGGTGCGTGCCAGGTCCTCCGATGCCTAAGCGCTCGCATTCGCTGATGTTGCACAGCGAGGCACGTTTGACGGTAGTGCCCTCCAGTTCGACGGGTTCGAAGATGGCGACAGGCGAAATGGTGCTGGCCGCACACGACCACTCAATCTCCTTCAGCGTGGTTTCGGCCGACTCGTCCTGCCACTTGAAAGCCAGTCCGGCACGTGTGGCATGATGGCCCGTCACACTTCCTGTCTGGGCATAGTCCGTATCGTCGTAACAGACCACCAGTCCGTCGACGGGGAAGGGGTTCTTCTTTGAAGTTACTTCTTCCGTAAAGGCGTTGACAACGCTTTCAACGGAACTATCGTCAGGCAGTTCTACCAGACGGCGTTCTACCGTCGAAAAGCCCTGACGGTCGAGCCAGTCCATGCGGTCGCCCCAGGATGGCAGTTCTTCTTCGGTATATACTAAGGTAAAAGGAATCCAGCGGATGTGGCGCTGGCGCACCTCGTCGACATCCTTCAGCGTCAGCGAGCCTGAGGCCAGATTGCGCGGATTGGCATAGTCGCCACCACTCTCCATGAGGAAGCGCTCGAAATCGTCGTAGCTGATGACGGCCTCGCCGCGGATGACCGTATGGCCTGTTGCCTGTATCTTCGTCGGAATCCCCTCGATAGCCTGTGCCAGATGGGTGATGTTGGTGCCGATATGGCCGTTGCCACGGGTGACCACCTTCGTCAAACGCCCTCCGTCGTAGGTCACTACGAGTGTCAGTCCGTCAAGTTTCCACGAAATCCAGATAGGACGTTGCTCGGCCCATTTCACCAGTTCGGCAGTCTGTTTGGTCTTGGCCAGTGAGAGGGCAGCGAATTCATGCTCCTCCTTCTGACCAGCCACGTTGTCTTCCGAGACCTTTTGCGTTGGCGAGTCAGGCAACGTCGTTCCCGTTGCCTGTTCCAGTCGGCGCAGTTCGTCAAAGCGTGCGTCCCACTCGTAGTCTGTCATGCGTTCAGCCTGTCCGTTGTAGTAGGCCTCAGAGGCCTCGTTCAGTTCGCGGATGAGCTGTTGCATCCTTAGTATGCTGTTGTCCGTCATAGGTCAGTTCGTCACTTTTGCGCACGCAAAGGTACAAATAAATCTATGAATACAGGCGAAATAAGTGATAAAAAATTTGGAAGTAGTCGATTTATTCACTAATTTTGCAGAAAATAATATAATCATACTACTAACTGATGGACAAGCTGTTTTTTGAATTATTACAGGTTTCCGCTGGTCAAAAAGACTGTCTGGACTATGGCCCGTCGTACCAACAATGGCAGGAACTGTACCGTATGGCCCGCGAACACGAGTTGACGGGTGTGTGCTACCGCGGTGTGGAGCGCCTGTTTGACTATGGCCTGCGAGCCCCCCAAGACCTGATTATCGACTGGATGGCTGATGCTGAGGCCATCAAGTCGTCGCATGCCCAGTTGAAGAAGCGCAGTCAGAAATTGCAAGAGAAACTTTTGGAGCGCGGCATCCGTTCGTCTATTCTCCGCGGACAAGGCGGTTCGGCCTTCTATCGTGAGGAGTTGCAGGAATTGTATCAGACTGATGGCTTGGATGTACTTTTGGACTGTAGTAAGGAACGTGCCGTGAAGTTTGTACGATTGACGGGACAGACGCATGTGTCGCCGGCTTACTGTCGTCTACCGCTGGCCGTCTGGGATCTGGTTGATGTGATGCTGTACTACAAGTTAGGCATAGTTCGTAATCGTCTGAAGACGAGGCGTCTGCGTAAGTTCTTCAAACAAAACCGTGAACTGCTTTTTGCAAGAGAAGGTGAGCTAACATTGCCCACCGTTACGATGAGTGTCTTCTGTGTGTTGCTGTACACCATGCAGCGCTTCCTTTACGAAGGCATGAGTATGCGTCAGGTGTTCGACTACTACTTTGTACTACAAAAAGCTGAGGGCCATTTTGAGCCGTTCAAGAATGACGTCACCATAGGACAAGTGTTGAAGGAGTGCGGTATGCAGCGCTTTGCTCAGGGACTGATGTGGGTGTTGCAGGAGACCATGGATTTGTCTCAAGCCTATATGCCCTGCGAACCGTTAGAGCAGGAGGGAAAGTTCCTGCTACAAGAAATCATGGCTCGCCAGCATAGTCGCCTGCACCTGTTGTTGCACTATCCGGTAGATACGCTTTGGGGATTGATGGGGTGAGTCTTACTACAACACCCCTTTGGTAGATGGCAGTTCGTAGTGGTAGATGTCGCGACGTACTGCCATTTTTAGTGCGCGTGCCAACGCCTTGAAGATACCCTCTATCTTGTGGTGCTCGTTCTCGCCCTCGGCCTTGATGTTGAGGTTCATCTTTGCAGCGTCACTCAGACTCTTGAAGAAATGCAGGAACATCTCCGTCGGCATTTCGCCAATCTTTTCGCGCTTGAACTTAGCGTCCCACACCAGCCAGGGGCGTCCGCCAAAGTCGAGACAGACAGAGCACAGGCAGTCATCCATAGGCAAACTGTAACCATAGCGCTCAATGCCGCGCTTGTCGCCTAATGCCTTCAGCAGACATTCGCCCAGCGCCAGAGCGGTATCCTCAATGGTGTGGTGCTCGTCGACGTACAAGTCGCCCTTCGTGTGTACCGTCAAGTCTATCATGCCGTGCTTGCCAATCTGTTCCAGCATGTGGTCGAAGAAACCCAGTCCTGTGTCAATGTCGCAGCGGCCGTTGCCGTCCAGGTCGACCTTCACCAGAATGTCTGTCTCCTTGGTGGTGCGCTGTACCTCAGCCGTACGCTGTCCGCCATAGGCAATAGCTGCCACCTTGTCCCAGTCGCCCACCTGCAGGAAGCCGCAGCCGATGTTTTCGGCAAACAGGCGGTCCGTCTCGCGGTCGCCAATGACGTAGCTTCCCTTGATGTCGTAAGCAGGGTCGTTCATGTATTTCTCCACTAGTCCTGTGTTGGGCTTACGTGTCGGGGCGTTGTCTTCAGGGAAGTGCGGGTCAATGAGGATATCGTCGAACTCTACACCTTCACCTTTCAGCGTGTCAAGTATGAAGTTGTGAACGGGCCAGAAGGTGTCTTCAGGAAAAGCGTCGGTGCCCAGTCCATCTTGGTTGCTGACCATCACAAACTCATAGTCGGTATGCTGTCGCAGGAATGCTAGGCTCGAGATGGCGCGGGGTACAAACTGCAGTTTCTCAAAGGCGTCAATCTGTTCGTCCGAAGGTTCACGGATGATGGTGCCGTCACGGTCGATAAAAAGTATCTTCTTCATTATTGTAAGTTTAGTTTTTGTTGTTCACGTTCACGCTGACGCACCTCAGCCGATCCCCATGCGTAGTAGCCTGTATAGATGATGTACAGGCGGATGGACAGTTGTAGCAGGGTAGTGACAAACCATACCGCCACCATCAGGTAGGGCATGTACGACGGCATCCCTGAAGGATCGCCTATCATAGTGCTACTGGTCGACTCCCATTGTGCGAAGACCAGTACGATGAGTGGCAGGCTGACCAGCAGACATACAGGCAGTAGGGCAATCCATCCTCCTATGGCAATGCCCGTCAGTAGCAGCCAATGGCGTTTGCCTTTTTGGAAGATGCTGCGCAAAGGGCGTTGCGTCAGTTGGCGTGCCACCATCACCCATAGCAGCAGTTCAAGTACCAGTGCGGCTATGGCCAGTGGAATCATAAAGTAGAAGTCGTAGGCTAACAGCAAACCTGTGGCTGCCAGTACAATGGCAGGTAGCAGGAAGAATAGCCAGCAGCGCTTCATAATGCTGAAAAATGTGGCGTTATATCGTCTGAATGCTGTGGCAAGAATGCTACGGCTGCTACGTGCTTTCAGGAGTATATCTGTCTCTTGATTTTTCATGTCTTTACGGTTTTGGCTGCAAAGGTACAAAATTAAATGATAAATGAGGAACGATAAATGAGAAATATTTCGTACCTTTGCAATCGATATATGAAAAAGTTACAATGGGGCTTCATCGGATGTGGTGAGGTGACAGAGAAAAAAAGCGGTCCGGCTTTCTCGGAAGTCGAGGGGTCGAGCGTGGTCGCTGTGATGAGCCGACAGGAGCGCAAGGCGCGTAGCTATGCTGAGCGTCATGATATTCCCAAGTGGTATACCGACGCCCAGGAGTTGATAGACGACCCCGACGTGAATGCGGTCTACATCGCTACGCCACCGTCGAGTCATGCCACCTTCGCTATTATGGCCATGAAGGCCGGCAAGCCTGTCTATGTAGAAAAACCGCTGGCCGCCTCGTATGAGGACTGTGCCCGCATTAACCGCATTAGCGAAGAGACTGGGGTGCCCTGCTTTGTGGCTTATTATCGTCGCTATCTGCCTTATTTCCAGAAGGTGAAAGACATCATCCAGAATGGTTCGATTGGTAAAGTCATCAATGTGCAGGTACGCTTTGCCGTACCACCACGCGAGTTGGACTATAACAATGCTGCTGAATTACCTTGGCGCTTGCAGCCTGATATTGCGGGAGGCGGCTATTTCTATGACTTAGCTCCTCATCAGTTGGATTTGTTGCAAGATGTCTTTGGCGTGATTCTGGAAGCCCGCGGCATCCGTGCCAACAGGGGAGGGCTCTATAAGGCTGAAGATTCTGTGAGTGCTTGCTTTGAGTTTGAAAGTGGACTGCCTGCCAGTGGGTCGTGGTGTTTTGTCGCACACGAATCGGCAAGGGAGGATCGCATCCATATCATAGGCGACAAGGGGTCGCTCAGTTTCTCAGTTTTCGACTATAAGCCTATTCATTTGATTACCAGTGAAGGTGAACAAATGCTGACCGTACCTAATCCTCCCTACGTACAGTACCCGCTAATTAAGAATGTTTGTGAACATTTGCAAGGCATAGGAATCTGTGAGTGTACCAGCGTATCCGCGACGCCCGTCAACTGGGTGTTAGACCGTATCTTAGGAAAGTTCTGAACGATGAGAAAAGGGTGGTTGCTTGTTCTGTTACTGGTTAGTATAAGTGTCGTGGCAGGTGATTCCATACAGGTGGAAAAGGCCCAGCAGGAACAGAGCTGGCTGCAACGTACTATCAGTGGATTTACTCGTATCGACGAGAACTACGTTGAACCGCAGCACTATGACTGGTCGGTAATGCTGCAGGCTACCCACACCTATGACTACTACAGGCTGAGCACGTCAGGCGACAACAAACAGTCAGTGAGGTTTTCACCCACACCCAACTTCAAGGTTGGCCCGTATTTCGGATGGCGCTGGGCGTTTCTGGGTTATACGTTCGACCTGAAGAATATCGATGTGGACAGCAAGTCGTTGAAGCAGGAGATTGACTTCAGTTTCTATAGCGCACAGATTGGTGCCGACTTCTACTATCGTCGGACGGGTAGTGACTACCATATCAGTGACGTGAAGATAAGTAATGTTGATACGAGCGTGTTAGAGGGTGAGGCCTTCGACGGTATTAGTGTGGGTATTACAGGCCTGAACGTTTACTACATCTTCAACCACCAGCGCTTCTCCTATCCTGCGGCATTCAACCAGAGCACTCGCCAGAAGATTAGTTGCGGCTCGTGGATGACGGGTTTGGGCTATACACGCAACAGCATAGAGTTCGACTATGACCGTCTGCAGAATATTGTTGACGAACGATTGTCAGAACGGACTGTCAAACTGGATGAAGGTCTGAAGTTCAATAGCGTCAACTACTACAACATCAGTGTGTCGGCCGGCTATGCTTACAACTGGGTATTTGCGCCCTACTGGCTGTTGGCGTCAAGCCTTTCGCTGGCTCTGGCTTATAAAAAGACCCGCGGTATTTCTGAGGATGGCGACAAGCATGGCTTCGACTTCAATAACCTGAATATTGACGGCATTGGACGATTCGGCATAGTATATAACAACGACAGGTTCTATGCAGGTGCTTCGGCTATCGTGCGTGCCTACAACTACCGTAAATCGCGCTTCCAAGCCAACAATGTCTTTGGCAGCCTGAACATCTATGTGGGCTATAACTTCGGACTGAAGAAGGCATATAAACAAAAGAAAAAACCATGAGACGAATACTGTTCTACCTATTGCTGATTGTGAGTGGTCAGTTGTCGGCACAGGTGACATACCAGCGTGCCGACAGCCTCGAGCTGTGCCAGCTATTGCAGCAGGCAACCCTTCAGCAGGATGTGCTGTCGCTAGCGCGTCACTTCTTAGGCAGACCCTATGTGCCCCATACCCTTGAGGTCAACGACCCTGAGCAGTTGGTGGTAAACACTCGCCAGTTGGACTGTACCACGCTGGTAGAGACAGTTACGGCTCTGACGCTCTGTGCCCGTCGCGGACAGCATACGTGGACTGACTATCTCAACATGTTGCGTACGTTGCGCTATCGGCAGGGCAAGATCGATGACTACACATCGCGCCTGCATTATTTTACCGACTGGATTGACGACAACAGCGCCATGAAATTCGTCTCAGAGATACAGCAGCCCCGTCCGCCATTCACTGCCGTCCAGCGTGTGGCTGTCGACTATATGAGTCAGCATCCGCAGTCCTATCGTGCGCTGAAGGAACACCCCAAGTTCGTATCTGTCATCAGTCAACAGGAGAAGGCGCTGACGGGGCGCAGTTACCGCTACATTCCCAAGCGTGCGGTCCGGAATACACGTCTGCTGCGTCAGACTATCCACGATGGTGATATCATCGCCATCACATGCAATAAGAAGGGGCTCGACATTGCCCATTTGGGCTTTGCAGTGTGGCGTAAGGACGGTCTGCACCTGCTCAATGCATCGCAGTTGCACAAGAAAGTCGTCGAAGAGCCCATGACGCTCTACGCCTATCTGCAGAAACACCCGTCGCATATGGGCATCAGAGTGATAAGAATTAAGAATTAAATCATAAACATTAAGAATAGAGAAGATGGAATTACCTGATTTTATGAACTATGGCAGCAAGTTCTCGCAGACAGAGTTTGTTGAGAAGATAGCCCGCATAGCCAAACGGGCTGGTGCTAAACTGGTGTATGCCGCCCTGATACTATATTATACCCTGCAAAGCGACAAGATCAGCGCCGCCAACAAAGCCATGATTATCGGCGCCTTGGGTTATATGATTAGTCCGCTTGACGTCATCCCCGATGCCATTCCCATTGCCGGTCTGACCGACGACCTGGCTGTCCTGCTCTTTGTGCTGAAGAAAGTCTGGACGGACATCGACCCTGACATCCAGCAGAAGGCCAAGAATCGCCTGTCGAAATGGTTTGATGCCGACGAGATAGAGGAAGTTAACGACCTCTTCAAAAACGAAGAATGACTAACGAGTATCAAGTAAGGGTCCAGCCGCAAGTAGCTGCCAACGAACAGGCGCTACGCTCGTGGTTGGCTGATGAGTATGGCTTCGATGTACGCACCATTACAGCTGTGCGTATCCTGCGTCGTAGCATAGATGCCCGCCAGCGCAGCATTTTTGTGAATCTAAAGTTGCGAGTGTTTATCAACGAACAGCCGTCGGACGACGAGTATCAGCATATTGACTATCCTGATGTCAGTGACCGCCCACAGGTTATCGTCGTCGGTGCTGGCCCTGGAGGACTGTTTGCCGCCCTGCGACTCATCGAACTCGGCTTGCGTCCCATTGTTCTCGAACGTGGAAAGGATGTGCACGAACGTAAGAAAGACCTCGCACAGATTGCCAAGACCCAGCAGGTGAATGGTGAGAGCAATTACTGCTTTGGTGAGGGTGGTGCCGGGGCCTATTCGGATGGCAAGCTATACACTCGTTCTAAGAAGCGTGGCTCAATAGAAAAGATTCTCAATGTGTTCTGCCAGCATGGGGCTTCCACCAATATTTTGGCTGATGCCCATCCGCATATCGGCACCGATAAGCTGCCTCGTGTCATAGAGAACATGCGCAACACTATCATTCGTTGTGGCGGTGAGGTGCATTTCCAGACAAAGATGACGCGCCTGATTTTACAAGGCACTCGTGTTGTCGGTTGTTTGGCTGCCGACAAAGAATTTTGTGGTCCGGTTATTTTAGCGACTGGACATAGTGCAAGGGATGTCTATCGTTATCTCGCTGACAGCCATATTGAGATTGAGGCTAAAGGCATTGCCGTCGGTGTCCGTTTGGAGCACCCGTCTATGCTCATCGACCAGATACAGTATCATAATCGTCAGGGTAGGGGGCGCTACCTGCCTGCCGCCGAATATTCGTTTGTCACGCAGGTTGACGGTCGCGGTGTCTATTCGTTCTGTATGTGTCCGGGCGGCTTCGTTATTCCTGCTGCTACAGACAAGCAACAGATTGTGGTCAATGGTATGAGTCCGTCGAATCGTGGCGGACAATGGTCGAATAGCGGCATGGTGGTTGAAACGCGTGCCGAGGATATTGAGGGTAATGACCCGTTGCGCGTCATGCACTTTCAGGAACAGCTTGAGCGTGACTGTTGGCAACAGGGTAATATGCGACAGACGGCACCTGCCCAGCGTATGGCCGACTTTGTCAACAAACGCCTAAGTTATGACCTGCCTCGGAGTTCTTATGCTCCAGGACTGATTTCATCGCCTCTGCATTTCTGGATGCCTCAAAGTATCAGCCATCGATTGCAGGAAGGCTTTAAGGCTTTTGGACGACAGAGTCATGGTTTCCTGACCAATGAGGCCGTGATGATTGGCGTAGAGACACGCACCAGTAGTCCTGTGCGCATTGTTCGTGATAACGAAACGCTGATGCATGTCTGTTTGCAAGGGCTCTTTCCTTGTGGCGAGGGTGCTGGCTATGCCGGTGGTATCGTATCGGCGGGTGTTGATGGAGAACGCTGTGCGGAAATGTGTGCGCAGTATTTACAACAGACTGTTTAAGCGATTGCGAAGCTGCTCGGCTTCGCTTTTTCGTATCGATAATACAATCTCGCAGGTATTATCGTAGATCTGACTGATGATGCGCGGATTCATATCCTTGACGGTGCGCATCACGTCGTTCATCTGGGGATAGGCAAAGGAATACTTAACGATCTCCTCTACCTGTCGGGTCTCTATGGCGGCATGGGCTATGGCATCAGCGGCAGCCTCACGATAGGCAACGATGAGACCACTGGTGCCGAGGTTGACACCACCATAGTAGCGCACCACGACGATAAGTATATCGGTGAGTTCATTGGAGTTGATCTGTCCAAGTATGGGTTTGCCGGCAGTCGACGAGGGCTCTCCGTCGTCGTTGGCACGGAACTCTGTACGTTCGGCTCCCAGCATATAGGCATAGCACACGTGGCGGGCATCATAGTACTTCTTACGGTACTGTGCTACGATGTCCTTTACCTCATTGACGGTGCGAACGGGGTGGGCAAAAGCGAGGAACTTACTCCGTTTCTCGGTGTAATATCCCTCGCTTGTTGTTGCTATGGTGCGATATTCATCAGTCATAGGGCCTATGGGGCTAATGGGCCAATAGGGCTTATGAGAGTTTATGAATCACGAGACCTGAGCGCAGCTTCGGCTCAAACCAGGTGGCCTTAGGCGGCATAATCTTACCGCTGTCAGCGATGTCCATAATCTGTTGCATGGTGACAGGGTAGAGGGCTAATGCAGCACGCATCTCACCACTGTCGACACGGCGCTTCAGCTCACCGAGTCCGCGCAGTCCACCGACGAAGTCGATACGCTTGGACGAGCGCAGGTCGCCAATATTGAGAATCTCGTCGAGGATGAGGCGGCTGGAGATATCGACGTCAAGTACACCGATGGGGTCGCTCTCATCGTAGGTACCCTCTTTGGCGGTGAGGCTGTACCAATGCTGGTCAAGATAGAGTGAGAATTCATGCAGATGAGTGGGCTTATAGATGTCAGTACCCTTGTCTTCCACAAGGAAGTTGACCTGCAGGGCAGCTAAGAACTCTTCTGACGACAGGCCGTTGAGGTCTTTTACCACGCGGTTGTAGTCGAGGATGGTAAGCTGTGAAGCTTGGAAGCAGACTGCCATGAAATAGTTGTACTCTTCATCACCCTTGTGGTTGGGATTCTGCTTCTGTTTTTCAGCACCAACGAGAGCAGCGGCAGCTGAACGGTGGTGACCATCGGCAATATATAGGCTGGGCATCTTGGCAAACTCAGCTGTAATGACCTGCGTGTCTGTCTCGTCGTCGATTACCCAGAACTGATGGCGGAAACCGTCGATAGGGGCTATGAAGTCGTACTCGGGTTTAGTAGCAGCATAGCGCATAATGAGCTTGTTGAGTACGGCGTTGTCGGGATAGGCGAAGAATACAGGCTCGATGTTTGCATTGTTGACGCGGACATGCTTCATTCGGTCTTCCTCCTTGTCGCGGCGGGTCAGTTCGTGTTTCTTAATATTTCCCTTCTGGTAGTCGTCAGTATGGGCGCAGACCACGAGTCCATACTGGGTTTTACCGTTCATCGTCTGGGCATATATATAATAATGTTCGCGCGCGTCCTGTACCAGCCAGCGATTGTCTTGGAACTTCTGGAAGTTCTCGGCGGCTTTCTCGTAGACGCGTGGGTCGTACTCAGAGGTGCCTTCGGGGAAGTCGATCTCTGGCTTGATGATATGATACAGACTCTGGGCGTTGTCGCCAGCCTCAGCACGTGCCTCTTCTGAGTCGAGCACGTCGTAAGGACGGCACTCAACTTTCTCTACCAATTCCTTGGGTGGGCGTATTCCTTTAAATGGTTTTACAATTGCCATAACTTATAGATTTTCTTTTATTTTTTCAATCAGCTCTTGATACTCAGCGTCGGAGAGATAGACCTTACCCGGATTCATCTGGAACGTGCCGCCAAAGTCGGGGCCTCCCTCGTATTTAGGTGCTAAATGGAAGTGCAGGTGTGACAGCTTGTCGCTATACGCACCGTAGTTGATCTTCACGGGATTGAAGGCCTTTTGCATGGCGCGGGTTACTTGGGCAACATCGGCCATGAAGGCATTGCGGTCTTCGTCACTAAGCTCGTTCAGGTCGTTGATGTGGTCCTTGTAGGCTACGAGGCAACGTCCGTGATAGGTCTGTTCTTTGAATAGGAAAGCCCGTGACACACGGAGTTGGGCAAACTCAATCATTAAATCGTGAAGTGTTTGGTTGTTGGTGCAGTATAGACACTGTTTAGGATCGCTTTGCATAATCGTGATTTGTTTAGTGTTATGAATTTGTCGCAAAGGTAATAAATAAAAAGGGAACCGCCAAGCGATTCCCCTTTAAATATCGTAAAGTGCTTACTTGTTGACCTGGAACTTCGTGCAACCATCCTTAAAGAAGGCATTAATCTGCTTGGCAGCAGCAATACCAGCGTTGATGTTGGCCTCGGCTGTCTGAGCCCCCATCTTCTTAGGAGTAGAGAAGTAGCGACCTTCGAACTTGGCGAACTCGTCGTTGGCATCGGGCATGATGTCAGTAACGAACTTCAAGTCCTCGCGCTCAGCCATCAGCTTTATGAGGCCGGCCTCGTCAATCACCTCCTTGCGGGCAGTGTTTACAAGGATGCCACCCTTCTTCATCTTACCAACCAAAGCGTAGTTGATGCTCTGCTTGGTCTCGGGAGTAGCAGGGATGTGCAGTGAAACAACATCGCAAGTCTCAAACAACTTCTCCTGGCAGCAAACGGCGTGAACACCAGCAGCCTCGATAACGTCTGCGGGGCAGAAAGCATCGTAAGCATAAACGTCCATACCGAAGCCTTTGGCGATACGGGCAACATTGCGGCCAACATTACCGAAAGCAAGGATACCCAGCTTTTTGCCTAACAGTTCCGTGCCGCTCTTGCCATTGTAGAAACCGCGAACGGCCATCACAAGCAGACCAAAAACCAACTCCGCAACGGCATTGGCGTTCTGACCTGGGGTGTTCTCAGCAACGATGTTGTGGGCAGTTGCAGCGGCAAGGTCGATGTTGTCATAACCAGCACCAGCGCGAACTACAATCTTCAACTGCTTGGCAGCGTCGAGCACTTCAGCGTCGACCTTATCAGAACGGATAATGAGTGCGTCGGCATCCTTTACGGCGTCGAGCAACTGAGCCTTCTCAGTATATTTCTCGAGCAGGGTCAGCTCATTGCCAGCGGCCTCTACTTCAGCCTTAATGCCATTAACAGCTGCTGCTGCGAATGGCTTTTCTGTAGCTACAAGAATCTTCATGTTTTCTTAATTCTTAACTCTTAACTCTTAATTAGTGCTGTGCCTCAAATTCTTTCATGCAAGCAACGAGGGCGTTGACACCTTCGATGGTCTGAGCGTTATAGCAAGAAGCGCGGAAACCACCAACAGAACGGTGCCCCTTGACACCTACCATACCCTTTGATACGGCGAAATCGAGGAAGTCCTTCTCCAACTCCTTATACTCGTCAGCCATGACGAAGCAGATGTTCATCAGTGAACGGTCTTCAGCAACAGCAGTACCCTTGAACATCTTGTTGCGGTCAATCTCACCGTAAACAATATCAGCACGCTGCTGGGCCAACTTATCCATAGCGGCAACACCACCGTTCTTCTTGATCCAGCGCAGGGTCTCAAGAGCACTGTAGATGGGCACTACAGGAGGTGTGTTGAACATAGAGCCCTTGTCGACGTGTGTGCGATAGTCAAGCATGGTGGGAATCTCACGGGGAGCCTTACCCAGCTTCTCGTCCTTCAGAATGACGATAGTCACACCAGCCATGGCCAAGTTCTTCTGAGCACCAGCGTAGATGGCGTCGTACTTCTTTACATCGATAGGACGACTGAAGATATCAGAAGACATATCGGCAATCAGAGGCACGTTGATGTCGAGGTCCTTGCGAATCTCTGTACCATAGATGGTGTTGTTCGTAGTGATGTGCAGATAGTCAGCGTCTGCGGGAACGCTCCAATCCTTGGGGATGAAGGTGTAGTTGGCATCAGCAGAAGAAGCCACTTCTACAACCTCACCAAACAGTTTTGCTTCCTTCATAGCTTTCTTTGCCCAAACACCGGTGTTCAGATAGGCAGCCTTCTTGATGAGGAAGTTATAGGGAATCATGCAGAACTCGAGGCTTGCACCACCACCAAGGAAGATGACTGAATAGCCCTCGGGGATATCGAGGAGTTCCTTTACCAAGGCCACAGCCTCGTCGACTACGGGCTGGAAGTCCTTTGCCCGGTGGCTGATCTCCATCAGTGAGAGACCCGAGCCGTTGAAATCAAGACATTGTTGGGCGGTCTTCTCAATCACCTCACGGGGAAGCATCGAGGGACCTGCATTAAAGTTGTACTTCTTCATGTTTGAATAGGTTTTATTTGTAATACGTTTCTACTGTTTCTATTTTTGCGGTGCGAAATTACACTTTTTATTTCAATTGGCCAAATATTTGAGCAATAATTAAGCGTTTTGCTGCTTTTTATTCGCATTTGTCAAGTGATTCGGTGCGTTATCGCACCTCCTCAACGATTGTTTTGATGCCTTTTATCTTTTCACCACGTGTTTGGCGCAATACCTGACGGAGCTTTTCGCGGCGGATGGCAGCATAGGCATAACGGTCTTTGACGTCAATACGTCCTATTTCGTTGGCCCTTAGTCCACCGGACTTGCAGAGGAATCCTACGATGTCGCCTTTCGAAATTTTATCCTTCTTGCCTTTGCCGATGTAGATGGTAGCCATCTTAGGACTGAGAGGTGAGAGGTCAGAGGTGAGAGGGATGTCATACTCCGTGACGTCGCCCTCAACATAGTCGGGGATAGCCTCGCCGGCAGAGAGGATAAAGAACGTTCGGCCTGTAGCGTCCCAGCGGGCAGTACGGCCTACACGATGGATATAGCCGTCTTCACTTTCGGGCAGATGGTAATGGACGATGTTCTGGATGTCGGGGATGTCAAGGCCGCGCGATGCCAAGTCTGTGGCTACGAGGACATTGGCCGAACCATTGCTGAACCGATAGAGCTGATCTTCGCGCTGACGCTGTTCCAGTCCACCATGGAAACAGCTGATGGTAAAGCCTTGCTCCTTCAGATAGTCGCCGACGCGTTCAACAGCATTGCGATAGTTGAGAAACACGATGCTGCTGGCGTCGCCGAAGCTAAGCAGTAACTGGCGGAGTGTTTCCAATTTGTCTTTCTGGGGGCTGTGCACCTCGTAGAGTGTCACACGTTCAGACGTTTGCTCTTCGTCGGGCAGGAAATCAATCAGCGTGCCTTTTTTCGACATGTTGACGAACTGCGGAATCTGTTCGGCATTTGTGGCTGACAGCAAGATGCGGCGTTGAAGGCCTGGCAGGCTCTTGATGAGTTTCTGCATTTCGCCCTGAAATCCCATCTCGAGACATTTGTCAAACTCGTCAATGATCAGATAGCGGATACCGAAGCGCGCGATGTTCTCCTTGTCCAGATGGTCGTTCAGACGACCTGGCGTACCAAAGACAATGTGAGGCTTGACTTCACGCAGCACTTTGTGCTCGTCCATAGCGGCACGTCCGCCATAGCAGGCGGTAGAGCGCATACCACAGCCCATACTCTTCAAGACGTTGTCTGACTGTAGCGCCAACTCGCGACCTGGTGTGATGACCAGTGCCTGTACTTGTTCGCTGCTACCGTCCAGCAGTTGTGTGAGGGGTAGGAGATAGGCCAAGGTCTTACCCGTTCCAGTAGGTGATAACAAAACAACATCACCGTCGGAGCCAAGTATGGCTTCGGCGGCGTGTTGCTGCATCTCGTTGAGCTCAACGATGTGGAGCTTGCTCAGAATTTTCTGTATATCCACTCCCATCCGTTCTCTTGCTTCTTATTTCTTCTCTTCCTTCTTGGCTTCTGTCTTCAAGGTAGACTTGTAGCCCTTGTTCAGACCGTTGATGACGTCGCTGGTGATGTCGAAGCGTTTGGCTGCATAGAGAATATTATCGCCCTGCTTAGTCAGAATGAGGTCGTACTTCTTATCCTTATTATATTTATCAAGGAAGTGCATCAGCGAGTCGCGCAGTCCTTCGTTATACTTAGCGGTCTCGTTAGCCAACTCATTCTCCAGACGAGCCTGCAGCTCCTGCAGGCTCTGCTGCTGGCGCTGGATGGCAGCCTGCTGGCTCTCAGCCTGTTCGCGACTGGTGAAACCGTTATTGTTCAACTTCTGCTGGAAGTTGGCCATAGCGCTCTGCAGAGCCTGACCTTTCTGGTTCAGCGTGTTGCGGGCATTGTTGCTCTTGCGCTGCAAGATTTCGGTGAATTCCTTGCAGAAGGCATACTGCGTCATCAGCGAGTCAACCTCTACATAGGCAATCTTTACTCCACCGCCAGCATTGTTCTCTGCGGCTGCTACTGGCTGCTCGTCCATCTTAGGACTTGCGTTGTTGCAAGCGGCCAGTGCGACTACGGCAGCGGCCATCATCATGTACTTTTTCATTGTTTTCTTTTTTCTTATTGTTTTTTTTCGATATTTCGATGTTTCGTTATTTCGATGATTCATTAACGGCAAATCTGCTCTTCCTCCGCATCTCGCGGTCTTGGTCCATGACGCAGTGTATGCCGCGGTCTTTCATTGCCTGACTATCGTGAATATGCTGTGAACTGAAACTTCCATTGCGTCTAAAAACCAGTTTTACGCATAAAAATAGCATGCCTATAGCAATTATTAACGTGGTCAATAGCAGTATTTTCATCATAAATGATTAACTTTGCACTAACTTTGCGGCTGCAAAGGTACAAAGAAAGATGATACATTTAAAATTAAATATTAAAATAAACATTAAATATGAGTAAAAGTGAGTTAAAACCCGCTGTGGTCTTCGAACAATTTGCGAAGATTAACCAGATTCCACGTCCTTCGAAGCGTGAAGAGAAGATGATTGCTTATCTGAAAGAGTGGGGCGAGAGCCACGGACTGGTCACCAATGTTGACGAGACAGGTAACGTCATCATTCGCAAACCTGCCACCAAGGGAATGGAAAATCGAAAGACGGTCATCCTGCAGAGTCACATGGATATGGTGTGCGACAAGTTAGTCGACTATGAGATTGACTTCGACAAGGATCCCATCAAGACCTATATCGATGGCGAGTGGCTGACTGCCGAGGGCACTACGCTGGGTGCCGACGACGGTATCGGTTGTGCTATGGAGCTGGCCCTGCTGGAGAGTAACGATATCGAGCATGGCCCCATCGAGTGTGTTTTTACCCGTGACGAGGAGACTGGCCTTTCTGGTGCCGAGGGCATGAAGGCTGGCTTTATGACGGGCGACTATCTCATCAACCTCGACTCCGAGGACGAGGGCGAGATTTTTGTGTCGTGTGCCGGAGGCCGTAATACTACTGCATGCTTTACCTTCCAGCGCACGGAGGTTCCTGCAGGCTATTTCTTCCTGCGTGCCCAACTGAAAGGTCTGGTTGGTGGTCACTCTGGCGACGATATCAACAAGCAGCGTGCCAACGCCATCAAGCTGTTAGGCCGTTTCCTATTCCAGACCATCAACCGCTACGAGGGTGTTCGTCTGGCACAGTTCAATAGCGGTAAGATGCACAACGCCATTCCTCGCGACGGTATGTTTGTCATTGCCGTACCTAATGCCCTGAAGGAAAATGTCAAGGCCGACTGGAATGTCTTCGCCTCTGATGTGGAGGACGAGTTCCACGTGACCGACACACAGATGGTATGGACGATGGAGTCGACCGATGCCGAGCCTGTCATCGAGAATACGGTGGCCCGCAACTTCATCTTTGCCCTGCAGGCTGTCGACAATGGTATCTATGCCATCTGTCAGGATCCTGCGCTCAACGGTATGGTGGAGACCAGTAGCAATATTGCCAGCATTGAGACGCTTGATGGTGTCATCAATATCGTCTCGTCGCAGCGTTCTAACGTGATGTCGAACCTCGACAATATGTGTGCAACCATTGAAGCCTGTTTTGCTCTTGCTGGTGCTGAGGTGAAGCACTCTGGCGGCTATCCCGCATGGAAGATGCGCTCACATAGTGACCTACAGCGAATTGTCAAAGAGTCGTATGTCAAACTGTTCGGCAAGGAACCCGTTGTTCGTGGTATCCATGCCGGTTTGGAGTGCGGCTTGTTCTCTGAGCGCTATCCCAACCTCGACATGGTGTCGTTTGGTCCTACGCTGCGCTTTGTCCATACCCCTGAGGAGCGTCTGCTCATTCCTACCGTTCAGATGGTGTGGGACCACCTGCTTGACGTACTGAAGAACATTCCCCAGAAATGAAGCGTCTTATATATATAATAGGTGTAACGCTGTTGCTGACTGCTTGTGGTCAGCAACAGCGTGCCAAGTCTGTCGTCAAGGACTTTATGCAGACTTATCAGAAGGGTGACGTCAGTTATCTGGATTTTTCGGATGTTGACTCTACACGGGCCATCAGCGACTCGCTGATTGACGTGTTGCAACAGCAGGCAGGACATAACGTCACGTTTCAGAAGCGTACCACCCCGACGCTGCTGCTCATTCGTGCCAAGTATCTGTTGGACGATGATACGTGCAGCACGACCTTCTATCTCGATCCCTCGACGATGGGTGTGGTGGCCTTCAAACAGAATTAAAAAACGGTGCATGGGCTGTGCTCCGTTTTTTTTTTTTTGATATTTTTATGCCATTGCTGCAATGTTTTGATATTTCCTGTCGTATATATAGACAGAAGACTTAAATAAGATGACTACAGAAACCGACATAAACCTCCTCCAGGGACTGCGCAAGCAAAGTCCCAAGGCACAGCAGCAGACGCTCGAGCGCTACGGACGCGACGTCTTTGCCCAAGTGGTAAGACTCGTTCCCGTCGTCGAGAATGCTGAGGAGGTCTATCAGGATGTATTCATCAAGGTCTTTAAGAACATCGGACAGTACGATGAAGAGAAGTCGTCATTCAGGACATGGATATCACGTATCGCCTATAATGAGTCCATCACGTTCCTGCGTCACAAGCGTCTGCCGGTCATCTACTACGAAGACCACGAGGGCGAGGCCGAGAAACTGTCGGATACAGAGGTAGAGGCCACCTTCGGACAACCCAATCCGGAAACGGTGCAACTCATCAGGGCCGCCCTGAAGCACTTGCCACCCGACGAGCGAGCTATAGTGACGATGTTCTACTATGAAGAGATGAGTCTGAAAGACATCGCTTATGTGACAGAGTCGATACCTACAACGGTAGCCTCGAAGCTAAGCAGAACGAGAAAGAAACTATATAAAATCATCAAAATGTTGCAATCATGACAGAGGAAAAAATCAATGCATTCAGACAGACGGACGCAAACCTGCGCGACGCCCTCAAGATGGACGAGGCAGAACGGCCACAGATGCCTGCCGATCTTAACGAGCGACTGATGCAGCGCATGGCTGTCGAGGAGAAAAAGCCGCGTCGCATCGTGTGGCCCTGGATTGCTGCCGCTTGTGTAGCAGGTGTCATGATCGTCTGGCTGACACCGCCCAAGACGACAGGAGCGGATGTCGTTGCGGAGAATACAGCAGTCGAGCAGCCTATGGATAATACTGAGGTGGAAGAACCCCAAGTGGTGAAAGCGGAAACAGAAGCCACAGCTCCAATACCCACTCCAGTCAAGGTCAACAAAGCAAAGCTGAAAAGCACCGTCGTAAAACGCGATGCTGCCCTCTTGGCACAAGAGACGAAGGCTGAGCAGCCTGCTGCTAAACCCACCGTTGAAGAAGTCCATAAGGACTTGGCGATTGCCGAGAACGCAAAGCCTCAGGAGAAAATGGTCACCCTTACCGAGCGCGACATTCCCATCACTCGCCCAGAGAACTACAAATACACTCCAGAAGAACTGGCCCTTATGAAGAAACAGGCCAACGAGGCCTACCTGAAATGGGCACAGCTGGAACTCGAGATAGCAAAACATCAATTAGAACAAACAGCCCAAAATCAATAATTATGAAACGTATTATCATCATGCTGCTCATCGCTTGCAGCGCCATAACAACCGTTAGTGCAGAACCCACAGCAGCACCCCAGAAGAAGCCGGAGAGCGTCATCGCCACGCTGAACGCCATCATCAACAAGTTTGGCAATAATTCAGGCCAGACTTACTCTGTTAATCGCAATCCTAATACGGGTATCATCGAGTCGAGCATCAAGATTGTGCCGTTCCGTTGTCTCGCTATCCATGATAAAAACGACTTTACGCAACGGAATATAGCCCTACAAAATGACCAGCTGTTGAGTAGCGTTTCACGCAACTTCCAGAAAGATGAGCCCCTGTCGTATCAATTCCAGCACATCCAGCCTGGAAGCAAGCAGTATTTCTTGCTGAATGTATATACCAACAATGAGGATGACAACACCGCTCTGCATATTCGCACCCATGATGATCAGGAGATGTGGATGATGTGCTGCAAGAACCCTGAGAATCCCCAGTTGCGTGACGCCTATGCCGTTACATGGAAGTTGACGGATGATAAGCGATACATCGAGGGCACCGTCTATATGATTACCTCGCTGCGCCCCGATGTCTACGAGAAGAATTTCGAGAGCAACAAGCGGATGTTCAAGATTGTAGGTCGCGTGGACGAAAATATTAAGGATTCGCTCTACAATATCTATATTGCCGAATCGCGCGAGGCTCTCTACAATCTCCAGGATCACGAGTATGTGGCATGCGTGCCCGTTGTCAACAAGCGCTTCGAGTGGCAAACTGAGCTCACCAAGCCCTGTGTTGGTCGCCTGCGCTGCATCTTCCCCGATGGTTCGCTCTGCTCAGCATGGATTGACCTCGACTTTGTGCCTGGCGAGACCTACAACATCACCGTTCATAATGGCTATTACGACGAGGATAAGGACTACGAGCGTCGTGTAGGTCGCCAGTCGGGCAAGAGCCTCATTAAGCCCAATGCAGTCAAGGTGGTCGACGATGTGCCCGCAAAATATCAGAAAGCCAAACCTGTTGAGGATGAATTCGATAAGTGGCGCAAGTCATTAAATAGTCAGGAGGAGTTACAGTTCCAGATAAAAGGCGAGCGTATAGAGTTGGATATGAAGAAACTCGGAGAACGCTATGAATTCATCAAGGCGATACTCGATGGTTCAAACTCTGGCTATCAGATGGACGTTACATTCCAGGAAATTCTCAAGCTGAATCAGGACCTTGAATCTAAGTGGCAAGATTTCTTCAAATTCTTCAAGACTAAGAATATGCCAAAGATGGGCTACGCCAAGGCTTATAAGGAGATCATTGAAGTCTATACTGGTCAGCTTCGCGAGCTCAATGATTACTACAAGAAGCACGGTGCTATGAGTAAGGCCGCTCGCAAGGTCAACACTTATGTACTCAAGCAGAACGAGAAGTACATGGACGAAATGGAGAAGTGTATATCGGAATAAAACGGAATGAGAGAGGCCGCGGTCTCTCTCATTCGTTTTGTTATATGCGTTCTACCTGCTTCACACCTCTCACGGTGCGAAGCTTTTTCATGAGTGCCTCCAAGCGGGTGTTGTCGTCAATCATGATAGTCAGGTTGCCGCTAAACAGTCCGTCGTGCGAGTCGATGTTGATGCTGCGCAGTATCAGCTTCTCGTCGCGCGAGATGATGTTCGTCAGATTGTTGACAATACCGATGTCGTCGTTGCCGATGATGCGTAGCGTGATGGCATACTGCGAGGCACCCTTGCCGCTCCACTTCGCCTTGATGATACGGTAGCCAAAGCGCTTCTTCAGTTCAGGAGCGTTGGGACAGTCCTCGCGGTGTATCTTGATGCCGCCATTGATGGTGACAAAGCCAAACACCTTGTCGCCATAGATGGGCTGACAGCAGCGCGCCAGCTGGTAGTCGATGCCTTTCAGGTTGCGGTCGATGACGAGCACGTCCTCTGAGGGGTGAGTGGTGAGAGGTGAGAGGTGAGAATTCTCCAACACGAAGTTGGCGGCACTCTCAGCTACATTGTTTCCCGTCACGGGCTGGTCGCCCTGCTGCAATTCTATATACTTCTCGATGATGGCGGTGGGGTCCAGTTCGCCTGAAGCAATGTGCCGGTAGAAATCGCTGACCTCCTTGAAGCCCATCTTGCGGATCAGCACCTGCATGATGCTGTCGTCCATCTCCAACTTGCGGTTCTTGAACTTGCGCTCCAGCATCTCCTTGGCAAAGAGTCCCTCCTTGACCTGCGTCTCTTTCAGCGCCAAACGAATCTTCGAACGGGCGCGTGATGTCTGGGCAATGTTCAGCCAGTCTTGCTTGGGCTTCTGGTTCGAGCCTGTCAGAATCTCCACTTGGTCACCACTCTGTAGCGGCTGGCGAATGGTCACCACCTTGCCGTTGATGCGGGCACCCGTACACGAACTGCCCACCTTCGAGTGGATATGATAGGCGAAGTCGAGCACCGTAGCACCCTTGGGAAACTTAAACAGGTCGCCCTTCGGCGTGAATACGAATACCTCGTCTTCGTACAGGTCCATCTTAAACTGGTCCATAGCCTCCATACCGTCGCTGGTCTCCAGCATCGAGCGTATACCCGTCAGCCACTCGTCCAGTCCGCTTTCACTCTTCACGCCTTTGTAGCGCCAATGGGCAGCTACGCCTCGTTCGGCAATCTCGTCCATGCGCTCCGTGCGAATCTGTACCTCGACCCATTTCTGTTCAGGGCCTAACACGGTGATGTGCAGCGACTCGTAGCCGTTCGACTTCGGCACACTGAGCCAGTCGCGCAGACGCTTCGGGTTCGGCTGGTACATCGACGTGACGATGGCAAAGGCCTGCCAGCATTGCATCTTCTCCCTCTCTGGCTCGCAGTCGATGATGATGCGGATGGCAAACAGGTCGTAGACACCTTCGAACGGGCACTTCTGTTTCTTCATCTTCTGCCAGATGGAGTGTATCGACTTCGTGCGTCCCTTGATGTGGAAGTGGATGCCCGCCTCTGTCAGTCGCTCGCTGACAGGACCTATGAAGCGCTCGATATACGCATCGCGGCTCTTCTTCGTTTCGCTCAGCTTCTCCTTGATATGGTAGTAGGCGTCGTGCTCCAGGTATTTCAGCGACAGGTCTTCCAGCTCGCTCTTCAGCTTATATAGACCCAGCTTGTGGGCCAGCGGGGCATACAGATAGGCAGCCTCCTGCGACACTTCGTGCTTGGCTCCGTCGTTGTCAGCGTCCTTGATTTGCCGCATCAGGTTCACGCGGTCGGCAATCATAATCAGGATGACGCGCATGTCCTCGGCAAACGACAGCAACAGGTTGCGGAAGTTCTCCGACTCGATGACCGGGTTCTTCTGGTACAGCTCCTGTATGCGCTGCAGACCATGCAGGATGCGGGCTATGCTCTCGCCGAACTGCTCGCGCACCTCGTCAATGGTCATCAGCCCTTCCTCTACGCTCGGGCGCAGCAGTACGGCCAATACGCCGTCACGCTTCAGTCCGATTTCGTCGACCACCAGCCGGGCCGTCTGAAACGAGAGTAGGATAGGGTTCAGCCCGAACACGTTGCGCTGCAACTGCTTGGTCTCCAGTGCCTGCAACAAGTTGTGGCGCATGCGCTCCTCGTCACCTTCGTGCAGCGAGGACGCTATCTCTTCGCGTATCTTCTGGTATAGTGCCAGCGTCTGCTCTTTCTCTTCTGTCGTAAACTCCAGTCCGTATGCCATGATTAGCTTTTTTTATTTGTGATTGCAAAGTTACGAAAAAAAAGAGAGAAACGCTTGTTATTCGCAGTAAATTTGTACCTTTGTGGCTTGTAGAGCATGAAAAAATCATTTTTTTTGCAATGAGGGGTATTTGATTTTGCCTTTCGTGGGTCTTATAGATGAACCAGAGACAAGAAAAAAGTATGGACTACAGTAAACAACGGTTTGAACGCCTGTTCAAAGACAGCTATCCGCTGATGTATCGCATGGCATTCTCGATGGTGGAGAATGCCGATGATGCTAAGGATGCTGTGAATCAGGTGTTTACCCAGATGTGGAAAGGCAAACCCAAAGTGAGCGACGATAGTGTCAGAGGCTATCTGTTGGCAGCTACTCGCAACCAGTGCCTGCATATCCTCAGACAGCGTCAACTGAGGCGTCAGATGGAGGAAGCGTTGCAGAGTGACGAGTCAGAACGTCAGGACGAAGAACGCCAAGAGTTGCTTTGCGAATTGCAGCAGATTATCGATGACAATCTGACGGAACAGGACAAGCGCGTGCTGGAGTTGCACTATAACGAGGAGATGACCTATGCGGAAACTGCTACAGTGCTGGGCATCAGTACAGCAGCGGTTAACAAGCACATCACGCGCTCACTGGCAAAAATTCGTAAAACCCTAAAAGCAAAGTAAAATGAAAACACAAGATATTGACAAGAAGATTGGTATGCCCGACGTGGATGCGGAGTGGGCCAAGTTTGAACACGACGTCATTGATGCAGAAGTCAAGTCGCACAAACGCGTGATGCTGTGGGGACTCTCCATAGCAGCTTCCATCGCTCTGGTGATAGGGTTCTTCCTTTTCGCACAAGATGCTGACGAACAGGCAGAGACGATGGTGGCTATAGCCGAAAAACCTGTTGTGCCAAATACCCACGCAGCTGACGTGATTACACCAGCGAAGGAAGAAACACCTGCAACGGAAGAAATGCCGAAGACCAAGAAAGCGACAAAGGTGAAGCAACATTCAGACATCGGTCAGTTGGCGATGACAATACCTTCGGACACGAAGAAAGAAGAAGCTACCAGCAATCATCCGGCAACTGAGGAGTCCGTCAAGGTTTTCAGTAGCGTCGAACAGAGTCCTGGTTATCCTGGAGGCCAAAAGGCCCTTCAGGAGTTTCTCAAGGCCAACAAGCGCTACGACGGCTTGGCTCAGGAATATGGGGCAAAGGGTAGGGTTATGACGTCTTTCTTGGTCGACAGTCTGGGTTACATCTCCGACATCAAAGTGGTAAAGGTCATGCGGATGAGTTACGACAGCCTGCGCCTCAGTCAGGAGACTGAAGAGATGCAGCAACTGGTGAAGCAGCAGATTACCGCCCAACTGAGTGAAGAGAGCAAACGCCTTGTCAGCCTGATGCCACGATGGATGCCTGGTAAAATGTCTGGCAAGTCACGTAACGTGAGATACATGATACCCATTCAGTTCCCCTAAACCATTAAACGCAATTGAGCTATGAACAAAAAGATGATTTTCAGCATCGTCATGCTGTGGATGAGCCTGTCAGCGTATGCCACAGGTCAGGAAGGTGACGTTATCTATATCGACGGCATACAATGGGAACTGCTGGGCAAGCCTGTCTATGCAGACTCCACATTAAGTCGTACACTAAAAGAAGCATTGCCCCTGGCGCGTGTTCTGCATCAATGGTGAGTACCGCGCCTATGGAATCAATGGGTGGACTATCCCCTATATGCTTGACAACGAAGACTAGAGTCTGTCCCCGTGATTGATTGTACTACCAATAAATTTGACAAAACAAGCGCTGAGAATCGCGCGAAATCCACCAAACGTTCAGCGAGGGTCAAATTCGCGAAATATGAGGCGTTATGCGCAAGCGACTGATATGTAGGGCATTACGTGTTTTGGTTTTTTCGGGCATCTGAAAAGGCTGTTCGTTTTATCCACAATCATCGTCGAAACATCCTTGAAAACCACGATTTTTGCAGTACGAAAGTGCCGTTTTCACGCCATGAAAGCGTAACTTTGAGGTCGTGAAAGTGGCACTTTGTGACCTTCGAAACGTAACTTCGTCACTCTCTATGTCCCACTTCGTGACTAAACAAGCGTAATAGCGACGCTTACCGTCCTAGATTAACTAAAATAGCAAGCACGATTTTTGGCAGTTTTTCTTTACAAGTAGGGGCGCGGTTTGCACTACCTTTCACCATAGGTGAAGGTGCTTTCGTTCGGAAAAATGCAAATTTTTTTGGTTTTTCGCTCAGTTTGCACTACCTTTGCACCCGATTTTTATAAAAGATGTGTAAGAAAGATATGAAAGCAGCATTGTTCGACCTGGATGGCGTCGTGTTTGACACGGAGCCGCAGTACACCATTTTCTGGGGAGCACAGTGCCGTGAGTTCCATCCGGAGCACCCGGGACTGGAACACGAAATCAAGGGACAGACGCTGGTGCAGATATACGACGCATGGTTTTCGGGGCCTCTGCAGGACAAGCAGACGCTGATTACGGAGCGTCTGAATCAGTATGAGCAGCAGATGTCGTACGACTATGTGGCAGGCTTCGAGGCGTTTGTCAAGACGTTGCGCCAAAAGGGCGTGAAGACGGCGGTGGTGACGAGCTCGAACAAGCCGAAGATGGAGGCGGTTTATGCCAGCAGACCCGAGTTCAGCAGCCTGTTTGACGCCATCTTGACTTCGGAGGACTTCGAGCGTTCGAAGCCTGATCCCGACTGCTACCTGAAGGCTGCCGAGCGCTTTGGCATTGAGCCGAAGGACTGCGTGGTCTTCGAGGATTCGTTCAACGGACTGAAGTCGGGTAGGGCTGCCGGCATGTATGTCGTAGGACTGGCTACGACGAACGATGCTGAGGCCATCCGTCCGCTGTGTGATGAGGTGATAAGTGACTACATTGTACATTAAATTTTAAAAGATATGTCAGGATATTTAGTTAGCGACAATCGCAAAGTGACAACACACCGTTTTATGGAGATGAAGCAGAAAGGCGAGAAGATCTCCATGTTAACATCGTATGACTACACGATGGCTGGACTGGTCGACAAGGCTGGTATCGACGCCATTCTCGTCGGCGACTCAGCGTCAAACGTGATGGCTGGTAATGCCACAACGCTGCCGATGACCGTCGACTATATGATTTATCACGCCCGCTCGGTGGTTCGTGCCGTACAGCGCGCCCTTGTAGTATGCGACATGCCTTTTGGCTCGTATCAGGTGAATGCTGCTGAGGGTGTGACGAATGCCATTCGCATTATGAAGGAGAGCGGATGTGACGCGCTGAAGATGGAGGGTGGCGTCGAGATACTGGATACCGTGAAGCGCATTCTTGACGCAGGTATCCCCGTGATGGCACATCTGGGACTGACACCGCAGTCGATTAATAAGTTTGGCACCTATGCCGTGCGTGCTAAGGAACAGGCTGAGGCCGACAAACTGATGAGCGATGCTATCGCCCTTGCGGAGGTTGGCTGTTTCGGCATTACGCTGGAGAAGGTGCCTGCCCAATTGGCTGCTGAGGTGACCAAGACCGTCAAGTGCCCCACTATCGGTATCGGTGCCGGCAATGGCTGCGACGGACAGGTGTTAGTAGTGGCCGACATGCTGGGTATGACGCAAGGCTTCTCTCCGCGTTTCCTGCGCCGCTATGCCGACTTGAGCACCGTGATTACCGATGCTGTGGGTCACTATGTGGAAGATGTCAAACGTGGCGACTTCCCTAATGCTAACGAATCGTACTAATTAGATGAATGTACAGAATACGCCCGTACACATCAAGTTGTGGCACCGTGATTTCTGGTTGCTGTCGTTCGCCTCGCTGTTGCTGACGGTAGCGGTCTACGTGCTCATTCCCGTAATGCCCAAGTGGCTGATGGACGTTGAGCACTTCACACCCGCACAGACCGGACGTGCCATGGGAGTGTTCGGATTAGGACTCTACGTGTTTGGTGCCCTCTGCTCGTGGCTCGTGCAGCAATATCGTCGCAATGTGGTTTGCATGTGGGCCATTATTTTCGTTGCCCTTGATGTGGCGTTGTTATGGTATATGGACGCACAGTGTACTATTTCCGTCGATTTCACCATTGTCATGTTGCAGCGCTTCCTCTTGGGAGCTGCCTTCGGACTGGCGCAGATGGTGCTGGCGTCGACGCTGATAATCGATACCTGCGAGTCGTTCCAGCGTACTGAGGCTAACCACAGCGTGTCGTGGTTTACGCGCTTCGCACTCTCCTTAGGTCCGTTGGCCGGACTGTTGCTCTATGAATGCTACGGTTTCAACGGTGTCATGCTGGCTTCTGTCGGCTGTGCCGTCGGTGCTTTTTTGCTGGTGAAACTGGTGGCCTTTCCCTTCCGTACGCCAGAAGAGGGTGTTCATGTGGCTTCGCTCGACCGTTTCTATCTGCCCCATGGGACTGTCCTGTTTGTTAACTTCCTGTTGGTCAGCACTGTGGTGGGCCTCTTGCTGAGCATGCCGATGCAGCCGATATCCTATGCGCTGATGATGGGTGGTTTCCTGTTGGCGCTGCTGGCCCAGCGTTTTGTATTTCGTGATGCTGAGTTGAAGAGTGAGATTATCAGCGGACTGCTGCTGATGGTGGCTGCTCTGCTGATATTGTTGGTGGCTCCGCAATCACCCATAAGCCCCGTACTGATAGGCCTGAGCGTGGGTGTGATTGGCGCGCGTTATCTGCTGTTCTTCATTAAGCTGAGCCGTCATTGCCAGCGCGGTACGTCGCAGAGCACCTATTTCCTTGGTTGGGAAACGGGCTTGGCCCTCGGCTTGGCCCTGGGTTACGGCGTGTTTTACGGGCAGTCGGAGAGCTTGTTGCTGACAGGCGTGGGACTTTGCGTGGTAGCATTGGTAGTCTACCACTTCTTTACCCATGACTGGTTTATGCGCAATAAAAACCGATAATGATATTTACCGTCTGCACATCTGCAGATACGGACAAGACTGACAGACCCTGAGGTCTGCGGTAGGAGTGAACGAGATGTCTTGCGAGAATATCTCGTTCACTTTGTCTTCCAATAACTCGTTGAAATGGGCGGAATAGTCGGCAATGTCTGAAATCTTCTCTTTGCCGAAACAAAGCACGGGGTCATAGTCCTTGGCAGCGGCATGCTGGATGAACAGCAGGGCTGGCGCTACGGGTTGATGGCGCTGGCGGCTGACAATGTCGGCATACACAAACGTCTGCAAGTAGTAGTCGGCGTGGTCGTGAATCTTCTGTGGGTCGAAGATGTCGTCAACGCTGCTTAACGGCTTGAGCTTGCGGCCGCCCGTCTTGTAGTCTACCACGCGGATGTGCCCGTCGCTCAACTGGTCTAAACGGTCAATACGTCCACCTATCTTTAGAGACGAGAGGTGAGAGGTGAGGGGACGCTCAACGTCACACTCCAGTCCGAGAATGGTAAACGGCGCCAGCCGTATGTCAATCTCGATGAGTTGGCGCAGGTAGCGGATGATGACCTCGCGGTTGATGAGGTGTAGTCCACTCTTGACGGTTTGGGGCCATTCCATGCGGAAAGCCTCGTCGACGGCCCGCTCGATGGTTGACGGATCCTTTTGTAGCTGCTGCAGGACTTCTTTGGTGACATAGCGCGGCAACTGGTGATAGATAAGGTCGGCGGCTTGGTGGAAGATGTTGCCGAAGATGCGGTTGTCCAGCTCCTGCTCGTCGTCGGGAATGTCGGGCTCCTCAAGGCCCGCCACGTAGCGATAGTAGAACTGTAACTGACAACGCATATACTTGTTGATGGCGGTAGGCGACAGTAAAAAGCCTTTCTCTTCCAATTGTTGCCAGAGTACCTTCATGACGTGGGGCGTCTTGCTGATAGGTTGTGGCGTATGACGGCTGATGAGCTTTTCCGATTGCAGGGTACGCTGGGTAATAGAATGGCCGCTTTCAACCAGTAGTTGTAGCATGAAACGGCTCATTTCACCGCGTTGTCCGTCCTCGGTGGAGTTGTTCCAGAGAATCGTCACGTCCTTGGCGCGTTGCAGCAGCCGGTGGAAGTAGTAAGCATAGATGCTCACCTTGTTCTCAATGGTCGTCAGTTCGTAGGCGTGACGGATACTATGGGGGATGAACGAACTGTCGTTGACCCCTTTGGGCATATTACCGTCGTTGCAACTGAGCAGCAGTACGTGGTCGAAGTCGAGGTTGCGCGTCTCTAAAACGCCCATCACCTGCAGGCCCTCGGCAGGCTCGCCGTGGAAGGGGATGCTAGTTTGCTGGATGAGTTGGTTGACCAGTCGCTGCATGGTGGCATCGGTGACGTTGAGATCGCCGCTTTCCACGAGGGCGTTCAGGCGGTTGATGAGGGTATAGGCGCGGAATAGCGACTCCTGGAACAATGGGTCGGAAGAGCCCGCTCTCGCTATTTGGCGGAGCATGTCGGGGAGCGTGGCGTGCTCGCTGTCCTCAAGATATTTGTGATAGGGATGGCGCTGGAAGGCACGTACCAGACGTGGCGTGTGTCCGCCTGCCACCATGTCGTAGTAGCTTTGGATGAACGAGGCCACAGGGGTCTGGCAGAACGGATAACCCGTGGTGACGTTGACCTTCTCAACCTCGGCGGGTAGGCTGTGGATAACCGTGGGCAGTAGGTTCTCGTTGCATAGCACGATGGCAGTACGTCGTCCGTCGAGGTAGCGACCTGCCTGTCTAACCCAAGTGCTGACGTAGCGGGCCTGAATATGTTCCGTGGGTGCTGCAAGAAATGTAATCTGCTTCGGCTGCTTGAAGTTGTCGTAGATGCTGGTATCCTGACGGTCCAGTTCGTTGGGGAAGTACTTCAGGTATTGTGCGATAAAGCGCCCAGCCTCGTGGCTCTGCATGTAGTAGTGGTCAAAGTCCCAATAGAAAAAGGCCTTTCCGTCTTGCTGCAGATAGCTGAAAAGCTGTTGCTCAACCTTTTGCAGTAGATTGAAACCGACGAAGAGGTAGCGGTCATAGGGGAAGGCGTCGGGAGTGGCGGAGGTAATGGCGGTAACTACACTACGGTAGAGGGCACCTTCGTAGGCCAGTCCCTGCTTGGCCAGACGCTCGTTGAAATCGTGGTAAATGGCAGCAAAACGGCTCCACAAGTGCAGAAAACGCTCTTTAAGCTCACTTTCGTGTTCCTCGGTGAAATGGCTGAAAAAATGCTTTAGCAATTGTCGTTGCTCATCGGTGAGGTAGCTCAAGTCGTCTAATTCGTGGATGTCGCGCAGATTGGCAAACACCTTATCGGCATCGGCCATGTTCTTGTCGAGGTCGTCAAAGTCACTGATGAGCAGTTGCCCCCAGCTGTAGAACTTGTCGAGGGTCTCAGCTGAGCCTGTCTGTGCACAGAATGAGCGGTGCAGGTCGCATACCAGTTTGATGGGGTCGGCCACGTTGAGTGATGACCGTCGCCGGAACAGATCGCTGATGGTGATGTATGATGGACTCCACAGCGGTTGTCCACCGGCTAGTCGTGCCAGGTGTTCGTTGAGAAACAGCGACGCACGCTTATTAGGAAAGACGACCACTGTACGCGACAGGTCAGTGCCGTACTTCTGTATTATGTCTTCTGCAACGTATTCCAAGAACTCTTTCATACCTCTTGTTTCTCGCTTTTCACTTCAACAATTTTATTGCTATACACATACCACAACCAACCTTTGACATGAGGCATACCCATCTGGCGCAACAGCGTCATGTATTCGCTGACCTGCTCCAGGTATTCGGGCTTGGGTCGGCCGAACTTAAAGTCTACCACATGGGTCTCTTGGCCATCAGTCATCACACGGTCGGGGCGTCGTTCTTCAACGTGCCCCTCTGCATTCAGACGTAGGATGCTGCATTCGTTGAATAGCTTCCAACGGTTTGAAAACCAGTCTTTCACGCGTTTGTCTTCAAGCCTTTTCTTAAGAATATCAGATAGCTTGGCTGCCGTGACCTCATCGTCGTAGACAATCCCCTCACTCTGTAGTTGTTGTAGGGCTGTAGGGATGTCGTCGGTGGTGCGGATGGTCGAGAAGATGCCGTGCAGGATGCTGCCCATCTTGATATAACTGAGGGTTGGTTGTTCATCTTCACCCTCGATGAATTCGCGGCTTTTGTTGCTTTGGCGAAACTCCGTCTTGCTGTCGAAAGTCTCCATGGTGATGACTTCTGGCTGGAGCGGTTGGAGGAAGGGGTTGGTGGTGGGCTTTGGGAACTTATTGGCCTTATTGGTCCCATTGGGCTCATGGGTCCCATAGGAGAACGAAATTACACCATCTTCGTGCTCTATGCCGCTGAGTGTGCTGCCTTCTAGCGATAGTTGCGGCAGTACATTTTCAATTAGTGTTGAGCGTGTCGTCTTACTGCCACGCAAGCCGATGACATATAGTTGGCAAACGGCGCGTGTGAAAGCAACATAAAGTAGGTTGAGGTTGTCGACGGTGTTCTGCAGGTGCTCTGTCAGATAGTCTTGTTCGTAGATAGTGCCGAGCATCTGGCGTGCGCTATAGTCGATAGGTGCCAGAGGCAGGGCGTCGAAGGGCGTTTCCGATGGTTTGCACCACAGCACGTCGGGCTGTTCCAGTCGCCAATCGCAGAAGGGTATGATGACGTGCTTGAACTCCAGGCCTTTACTCTTGTGAATCGACAGAATACGTACACCACCGGTATTGTCCATCTGGATGGTCTTTCCGCTGATGGTCTCATCCCATTCGCGTACAAAGGCGTCGATGTCGTTGCCCGTATCCTGCACAAAGAGGTTCAACTGGTCATAGAATCGGCAAATATAGGCGCTTTGTCCGTCGAGGCGGTCGAGTTGGAAGATGCTGTAAAGCCGTTCCACCATTTCATAGAGAGGCATCTGCAACAACTCGTCAGCATGGGCGGTAAATGCCTTGGGTAACAGTTCGTCGATTGGGTGATCCTTGATGAGCAACTCGTTTTCGGCTATTGTGTCGCCCAAAACATGGCGGTGGTAGAGCTTGGCTACCGTTGCGCGTGCCAAGAGGTCATCAGGATGTGTCAGTACGTGTAGTGCCTGAACGAGCAGCGAAGCCGCCACTGATGCGTCGAGACGGAAGGCTTCGTCGCTGACCAGTGGAATGTCGGGCTGATGAATGCTAAAATATTCGGCGATAGCGGGAATATGCTTGTTGGTACGCACCAGTATGGCGATGTCCTGCAGAGGCGTGCCGTCGGCTTTCAGTTGGCTGATGGTCTCTGCCAGTAGCGCCATAGTCTGTTCCTGATAGTCGTTGGCAGGCAACAGGCGGATGTTTACGTAGCCGTTGAAACCGCGCTTTTCGGGAATCAACTGATTCACATCCGCATAGGCATGGCGCAACTGTTCGGCACCGGCAGGCGATTCTTCGCGCTGGGCTTCGTATTCCTGCCGTGCCGCCTCGGTAAAAAAGGCGTTGTTGAAGGCGATGATATTGCGCTCAGATCGGTAATTTGTCTCCAGCGGCTTGATTTCCACCGTTTCATCGGCATACGGGAACTCGCGGTCGATGGCATTTAGTAGACGCCAGTCGCCTGAGCGCCATCGGTAGATGCTCTGTTTGACGTCGCCCACTATCAGGTTCTCCGAGTCTTGGTGGCTCATACACTCGTTGAGGAGTACCTTAAAGTTCTTCCATTGGATGGTGCTTGTGTCTTGGAACTCGTCAATCATAACGTGTTCCAGTTGTGTACCAATCTTTTCGAAGATGAATGGTGAGTCGCTATCGCTAATCAGCGCATGTAGCAATTGTTGGGTGTCGCTAAGCAGGAAGCGGTTCGACTCGTCATTCAGCGTGCGCACCTTCTGTTCGATGCTGCCCAGTAGACGCAGCTGGGTGAGGTGGCGCAGCGTGAGGTCTGCCGACTGGTAGAGACGCCATTGGCGCGGACGCTCGTCCATAGCCTCAGCCAGCAGGGGCATCAGAGACGCTTCTGCCACAGCATGAATGAATTCGGGCCTTTCGCTCTTTTGGGTGTACCATTTCGAGGCATCTTCACGACATTCGCAGGCGCGCTTGCCAACTATCTGTTCATCCATAGCACCATCGCGCAACTTCTGGAAGAAGCTGGCAACGCCTTTGTTTCCGTACGCTATTTCATTGATCGTAATGCCTTCATCTTCAAGGATTTCAAAGAAACGATTGCCTAAAGACTTCATGCGTGTAGTTGCATCTTGGCGGATATCGCGTAGTTGTTTAGTATAAGCCTCGATAAAACCGGGCTTTTCCAACACCGTCTTGAGATTATCGCTTTGTTCCTTGTAATTGTCGCTGAAGATGGTCTTTCCAAACTGCTTTACCTGTCCGATGATATTCCACGAGTGGTCATCGTTGATTTTCTCCATGATATAGTTGAGCAGCCATTGCAACATGACGTCGCTGTGCGTCAGCGAGTCGATGAGACGTTCGACGGCCTGTTCTTCCACCTGCACATCGTTAAGACTGACGCGCAGGTTGGCCGTCAGGTCCAGTTCGCGTGCTAGATTGCGCAACACGCTCTGGAAGAACGAGTCGATGGTTTCCACGCGGAAGTAGTTGTAGTTATGCAGCAAGAGATGAAGGGACTGTCCGGCACGCTCGCGAATTATCTCGTCAGGCATTTCTGTCTCTTCACGTAATCGCTGCAGATAACTATCAGAATCGGTCAGTCCGTGGCTGATGCCATAGAGTTGGCTGAGGATGCGCATCTTCATCTCTTCCGTTGCCTTATTGGTAAAGGTCACAGCGAGGATGTTGCGGTAACTCATGGGATTCTTGATGAGCAACTTGATGTATTCAACAGCGAGGGTAAAGGTTTTGCCCGAACCAGCGCTGGCCTTATAGACAGTCAGTGGTTTTACCATCGGCGGAATATTTCTATAGTGAATTTGCAGCCAAATTGTTCATAATGTCTTCCTAGGAAACTGGCGAAAATGGCTGTTGAAAAAAAACGGTTTTGTAGTCCGTAGCCAATTTCGAAGTAGGGCCGTGTATGCTTGATGGACAGAGCGCTAAGATAGATACGCTCGGTTTCGATGGCTCGTCCCACCAAAGGGAGCCATGACAGCATTAGTAGAGGAGAATCGTAAGATACGTGACCACGTACATAGTACGTAGACTCGTTATACCAGTTGCTGTTCAATAGCTGAAACTGTCCTGTCCAGTCATCTTCCCAACCTGTCGGCAGATTGTTGTCGTGGAAGTTTGAGAAGTCTACGAAATAGTTAGTACTACGAGTTGTGTAGAAACCTGTACCAGCCCTCATGTTTAGAATGCGAACACTTTTGGCTTGGTGCTTGTAGACCGCATCAAACTCCCACCGCTCATAACCGAGGTCGGACTGTAACACATTCTTGATGCTGCGTTCGTAGTTAGCTGTCAGCAGAGGACCTTTCTTCCACGGCTGTAGGTGGATGGTTATCATTGGGGCGAAGCTGCGGTACACATCAGACATTCCTGCAGCAATCATCAGTTGGCGGTCCATTGATGTGCGACGGTGGTATACCACACCCGTGGTGGCCTCCAGCCAGTTGCTGATGCCGATGTGGTTGATGGCCTGTACATATAGGTCCCTGAATTCAGGCATTGCGATGTCGTCTCCCATGCGCTCTTGGAAGTCTTCGTATAGCGGCGTGTTGCTAATGCGGTTGCCATTACCTACCGTTACCTCTGCAAACCCGTTTCGTTTAGGGTTGTATGTCATACGCACAGGCAGGTTGTAGTAGAACTGTTTTATTTTGGATGTGTAACCGATTGATGGGTCTATAGTCAGGTAACGGTGCTCATTCCAACAATGTCGGACACCAATGTTCAATTTATATGAGATGCCCTTACTCTTGCTGTAACTCATGTATAGTGGATTGAAAAGCGGTGAGATGTTGACGTAATTCTCACCTTTACCGGTATGAGTGCTGTTAATAAGGTGGTCACCCACTACGTTCCATGCGATATCTCTAAGCTTGTTACGTTTGGCAGGCGTCGTGTCGTTCTCTTCCTCTTGCTGTCGCTGATCATAGATGGCTTGGTCATCAGCTGATAGCTGTATGGGGCGTAAGCGAGCCATCATCGCCTCGTCTTCCTGGTCACTGATGGAGTCGGGAAGAGTTGCTGGACAGTTGTGATATGAATCTAATTGCACTTTGATGCGATTGCCGAGGAAACTAAACGAAGCGTCTGTTGTGCTACGTGTTGGTATGGCACTTTGGCTGATGTCTTCATTCATTGACATGTTGACATCAAATTTAATCATATCGAAATTGCCCTTGAAGGTTGTGCTAATGATACGGCCTGTAAAGAGGTCTACATAGGCTACTCCCGTAACCAACTGTGTGTTGGCACTTCTTGGTCGAAACGATATGTAGGCTTTGTCGCCCCAATAGGTAACCCGATACTTATAAAAGAAACGGTTAGTGCGATGGAATGGTGATAATAGACGGTCTGGATATAGTTCTGTACCATACAGGTTGGGCGTCTGCAATTCAAAGATGGCCGGCATGACTCTGCGGTGGTGGGGAATGGTGCCACAGAATACCTGACGGTGTAGGTCGTAATCTGTGATGGTGCGGAATGTCTGTTTGCCATATACTTCACCGATGTACCGCCTGTCGCCACGGGCAATACTGTACATGGTTGGGATGAGAAAGAGTAGGGGGTTGCGGCGCTCAGATGTGAAAGAGTAGGACGTGTAAAGGTTTTTCTCAACACCGTGGATGCTTGTGCCATAGCGCTCGTTATAGTCCCACATGCGACAAATGACCATGGAGTCGCGGGAACGATCACGGGCAAAAGAAATGCTGGGCATAAGTGTCATCACGCCCAGCATATATATAATGATGTATAGCTGTTTATGATTCACGCCCCCAAAATTACAAAAAAATCTTGGAGCCGCAAAACATTTAGCCTAAATATTTCATCAGAATACGCGCATTGCCCGAATCGCGCAGTTTGGCAATGCTCTTTTCGCGAATCTGGCGGACACGTTCACGTGTCAGACCCAGCTGGTCGCCAATCTCCTCAAGACCTTTCTCGTGGCAGCCGATACCGAAGCATTCGCGGATGATGGTAATCTCGCGCTCCTTCAGCACTTTCTGCAGCACGGTGTTCAGTTCCTGAGCCATCGACTCGTGGTCGACCTGACGGTCGGTGCGGGAGTCGTCGCCCGAAGCCATTACGTCGAGCATACAGTTGTCCTCACCGTCTTGGAACGGAGCGTCTATTGATACGTGGTGACTGTCAGCCTGCATAGACTGGGCAATCTTCTCTTCGTCCATGTTGGTGGCGTCGCTGAGCTCGGAAACTGACGGATGGCGCTGGAACTCCTGCTCGAAGCGGTTGATCTCATGACTAATCTTGTTCAAGCTACCTACCTGGTTGAGTGGCAGACGTACGATGCGGCTCTGCTCGGCAATAGCCTGCAGAATACTCTGGCGTATCCACCATACGGCATAAGAGATGAATTTGAAACCACGTGTTTCGTCAAACTTCTGTGCGGCCTTAATCAGACCAATGTTACCCTCGTCGATCAAGTCGGTCAGCGTCAATCCCTGATGCTGATACTGCTTGGCGACAGAGACTACGAAACGCAGGTTGGCAGTAACAAGCTTGTCCTTGGCGCGCTCACCCTCGGGACCTCCCTTGCGAATCTTCTGTGCCAGCTCTATTTCCTCGTCAATACTAATGAGCGGTGCACGTCCGATTTCCACCAGATATTTATCCAGTGCCTCGCTTGAACGGTTCGTAATACTCTTCTGAATCTTTAATTGTCTCATCGTGAAAAACTTCTTCTAAATTTCCTTAACGCTCTGATACACAGGCGGGTATTGTAAATACAACTTTTAAAAGCGGTGCAAAGTTACGAAAAATATCGGCTCGTTGTTCTCCGAGGACCCAAAATCTTTCCTTAAAAATCGTTAATCCTTCTTTCTGTTACCCTTATTGTTCTTTCCTTTCCGTTGGCGGTGATGGTGGTGATTGTTCGTGTGCTTGCCGCCGTGATTGCGTCCTCCACGTCCGCGACTGGACTTCCGTGGTGCCGCCGTTTTGTATTCCGGCCCTTCGCCCAACCCTTCGGGGAGCATGTTTTTGGGAATGTCGCGCTCCAGGAAGCGTTCGATGTCGGCAAACGAGCGCATGTCGCGGTCGCTGACAAAGGTGATGGCTACACCGTCGCGCTGGGCACGGGCTGTACGGCCTATGCGGTGGACATAATCTTCCGCATCGTGGGGCACGTCATAGTTGATGACCATGAGGATATCGTCGATGTCAATGCCTCGTGCCACGATGTCGGTGGCCACTAGTACATCAACTTGTCCCGTTTTGAAACGGTACATTACGTCGTCGCGCTCAGCCTGCGAGAGGTCGCTGTGCATGGGCGCGCAGTTGATGTGCATGTGCTTCAGTTCGCGGGTGATTTCCTTTACCTTGTCCTTCTTGCCCGAGAAGATGATGACACGCTGCAATTCGCCAGCCTTGAACAAGTGGCGGATGATGCCCAGCTTTTGGGGCTCATAGCAGATGTATGCAGACTGCTGAATCTTCTCGGCGGGCTTCGAGACGGCTATCTTCACCTCTACGGGGTCGGTCAGCAGGCTACGTGCCAACTGCTGTATCTTGTCGGGCATGGTGGCCGAGAACATGATGGTCTGGTGGTCCTTGGGCAACAGCTTGGCAATGCTGAGGATGTCGTCAGAGAAGCCCATGTCGAGCATGCGGTCGGCCTCGTCGAGGACGAAGAACGACAGTCTGCTCAGGTCTACATGTCCCATGCGGATGTGTGAGAGCAGGCGTCCGGGGGTGGCAATGATGACGTCGGCACCCATCTTCAGGCCTTTCATCTCCTGATCGAAGCGTGTTCCGTCGTTGCCACCATAGACGGCAACCGACGAGATACCGTCGAGATAGTAGCCGAAGCCCTGCATAGCCTGGTCAATCTGCTGTGCCAGTTCGCGCGTCGGCGACATGACGATGCAGTTGACGGCATCCTTGGGGAATCCGCCGTCGTCTAACATGCTCAATATCGGCAATAGGTAGGCTGCCGTCTTTCCTGTTCCGGTCTGTGCCACGCCAATGATGTCGCGGCCGTCAAGTATTTCGGGTATACAATGTTCCTGAATGGGTGTCATTTCCTCGAAGTGCATGTCGTAGAGGGCATCGAGGATGTTATCGTTCAAATACGTTTCTTCAAATGTCATTTATTTCTCAACTTTCAACCGAGTTTAATTCGGTGCGTGTCTATAACAGTAATATGCGATGAATGAGTATAGGATATTCGGAATCCATGCCGCCAGAATTGGCGGTGTGTCGGCATTGATGGCAAAGGTGGCGCAGACGGTTTGCAGCAGGATGTAGGTGAACGACAGTGCCAGACCGATGCCGAGGTACATGCCCATGCCGCCCTTGCGCTTGCGCGACGATAGCGATACACCGATGATGGTCAGAATAAACGAGGCAAAGCTGGAGGCGATGCGCTTGTGGTATTCCACCTCGTACTGTACGACGTTGCTCGACCCGCGGCTCTGCTGCTTGGAGATATAGCGCTTGAGTTCAGGCGAGGTGAAGGTTTCCTGCTGTCCCTTCGAGAACACCAAGTCCATGGGCTCCATTTGTATCATGGTGTCTATCTCGGTGCCGGTGACAATCTCCTCGCGCATGCCTTTCAGCGTGCGAATCTTGTAGTTGCGCGCCTTCCAATGGTAGCGCTCCTCGGCGATGGTGTCGTACTGGATGACGTTGGCATTCATCTGCGAGACCATCTTCTTGTTCTCAAACTTGTAGAGAGCAAAGCCGTAGCCCGTCTTGCGAATGTCGTCGTATTGCGACATGTAGGCCACCACGCCCTTGTCGACCATCAGCTGGATGTTCGATGCCGACGTGTTCTTGGTGTTGTTCTTGTAGAGTGCCTCAAAATCATGGCGAACCACCGTCCCTTTGGGTATGATGTAGGAACCCAAATAGAAGTTTAGTATGGCAATAAGCGCCGCCGAGAAGAGGTAAGGCCTCAGCAGTCGCTTAAAACTCATGCCGCAGGCCAGCATGGCGATAATCTCGGAGTTGCCCGCCAGTTTTGATGTGAAGAAGATGACGGCAATAAAGACGAACAACGGTGAGAAGAGGTTGGCAAAGTAGGGTACAAAGTTGGCGTAGTAGTCGAAGACGATAGCGCGCAGCGGTGCGTTGTTAGTGGTAAACTTCGCCAAGTTCTCGTTGACGTCAAAAACGATGCTGATTGAGATAATCAAGACGATAGAGTAGACATAGGTGCCGATGAACTTGTTGATGATATACCAGTCCATGCGCTTCAGCCAGCGGAAAGGGTTATAGTGCTTCAGCCATGCAGTTTTCCGCCAGATAGGATGATGACGTAGCATCTCCGCTTTTTTTATAATCGCCTTGATTCGTTCGTTCATCTTCTGCGTCCTAAATTGTCTATTACGCTCCGTTTCCACTCGACGAAGTCACCTTGTTCTATATGTGCGCGCGCGTCGCCCACCAGTCTGAGGTAGAACGCCAGGTTGTGGATGCTGGCTATCTGCATGGCCAACAGCTCCTGGGCTTTAAACAGGTGGTGCAGGTATGCCTTGGAGTGAATGCGGTCGATTTCGCAGCCGTTGGGGTCGATGGGCGAGAAGTCGTCCTGCCACTTCTGGTTGCGCATGTTCATCGTGCCTTCGTAGGTGAACAGCATGGCGTTGCGGCCGTTGCGCGTAGGCATCACACAGTCGAACATGTCGACGCCACGCTCGATGGCCTCAAGAATGTTCTGTGGTGTGCCGACGCCCATCAGGTAGCGTGGGCGGTCTTTCGGCAGTATCTCGTTGACCACCTCAATCATCTCGTACATCACCTCGGTAGGCTCGCCGACAGCCAGTCCGCCGATGCTTGCGCCACCGCCGTCGTTCAGCTTGCCCAACATGTCCACCACGTGCTTGGCAGCATCCTGTCGCAAGTCTTTATAGGTGCACCCCTGAACAATGGGAAACAGCGTCTGGTTGTGACCGTACAGCGGCTCCGTCTCGTTGAACCGCTTCACGCAACGCTCCAGCCACCGCTGGGTGAGTCCCAGCGATTTCTTCGCATACAGGTAGTCGCTCTGACCGGGAGGACACTCGTCGAAGGCCATCATAATGTCGGCACCGATGACGCGCTCGGTATCCATCACGTTCTCCGGCGTAAAGATATGCTTCGAGCCGTCGATGTGCGAGCGGAACTCGCAACCCTCCTCCTTCAGTTTGCGGATGCCCGTCAGCGAGAATACCTGGAAACCGCCGGAGTCCGTCAGAATGGGGCGGTCCCACGTATTGAACTTGTGCAGTCCGCCAGCCTTGCGCAGAATGTCGAGCCCCGGGCGCAGGTACAGGTGGTAGGTGTTGCCTAGAATGATCTGTGCCTTCACCTGTTCGCGCAGTTCGGAGAAGTGGACACCCTTCACGCTGCCTACCGTACCGACAGGCATGAAGATGGGCGTCTTGATCTGTCCGTGGTCGGTCGTTATCAGACCTGTGCGGGCGTCGCTGGCGTTGTCGCTATGTTGTACTTCGAATGTCATTTGTCCTTCTTCTCCTCTTCTTCTGTGATGGTAAAGTCCAGCGGATGGTCTACCACCTCGTCGGTCAGGGCGAAATTCCATACGTCCTGCACGTTCTCGACATAGTGGAACGTCACGCCCTTGACGTACATCTCAGGAATCTCGAGGATGTCCTTCTCGTTCTCCTGACAGAGCACGATGTCGGTGATGCCGGCGCGCTTGGCGGCCAGTATCTTCTCCTTGATGCCACCGACGGGCAGCACCTTTCCGCGCAGGGTGATCTCGCCGGTCATGGCCGTGTTCTTGCGTACCTTGCGCTGGGTCAGCGCCGAGGCGATGCTCGTGGCGATGGTGATGCCTGCCGACGGACCGTCCTTGGGCGTAGCGCCCTCGGGCACGTGGATGTGGATGTTCCAGTTGTTGAAAATGCGGTAGTCGATGCCCAGCACGTCGACGTGGGCCTTGACATATTCCAGGGCTATGACGGCCGATTCCTTCATCACGTCGCCCAGGTTACCCGTCAGCGTCAGCTTGGCGGCCTTGCCTTTCGACAGCGAGGTTTCGATGAACAGTATCTCGCCGCCTACGCTGGTCCATGCCAGTCCGGTGACGACGCCTGCGTAGTCGTTGCCTTGATAGATGTCGCGATAGAAGGGCGGCTTGCCCAGCAGGTCCTCTATCTCGGTGGGCGTTATCTTCTCGTAAGGCAGTTCTCCGCTTTCGGCCTTCTTGTAGGCCATCTTGCGCAGCGCCTTGTTGATTTGCTTCTCCAGCTGGCGCACACCGCTTTCGCGCGTGTACTGCTCGATGATTTTCTCGATGGCCGGCTTGTTGAACGTCAGATGCTTGTCGTTCAAGCCCGTATTCTCTTTCTCCTTCGGCACGAGGTGGCGCTTGGCAATCTCGTATTTCTCCTCGGTGATGTAGCCGCTCACCTCGATGACCTCCATGCGGTCGAGTAGGGGTCGGGGAATGGTGCTCAGGTTGTTGGCCGTAGCGATGAACATCACCTTCGACAAGTCGTAGTCCACGTCTAAGTAGTTGTCGTGGAAGGCACTGTTCTGCTCGGGGTCCAGTACTTCCAGCAGGGCCGAGGCGGGGTCGCCGTTGTGGGTGTTCTGCGTCACCTTGTCTATCTCGTCCAGTATGAAGACCGGGTTGCTCGAACCCGCCTTCTGGATGTTCTTGATGATGCGGCCGGGCATGGCACCGATGTAGGTGCGACGGTGTCCGCGGATTTCGGCCTCGTCGTGCAGTCCGCCCAGCGATACGCGCACGTATTTGCGCTTCAGGGCGTCGGCTATCGACTTGCCCAGCGACGTCTTACCCACACCCGGAGGACCGTACAGGCAGAGGATGGGCGACTTCAGGTCACCACGCAGCGAGAGCACGGCGATGTACTCCAGGATGCGCTCCTTCACCTTCTCCATGCCGTAGTGGTCGCGGTCCAGTATCTTCTGCGCACGGCTCAGGTTCAGGTCGTCCTTCGTATATTCGCCCCAGGGCAGTCCCACCAGCGTCTGCAGGTAGGTCAGCTGCACGTTGTAGTCGGGCGAGTTCGGGTTCACCTGGTCCAGTTTCTCTATCTCCTTATAGAAGAACTTCTCGATGTCCTCGGGCCACTTCTTCTGGGCGGCCTTCTCCAGCAGCTCCTTCTTCTCGGGCGTGTTCTCGTTGCCCATCTCGGCCTGCAGGTTCTTGATCTGCTGCTGCAGGAAGTAGTTCCTCTGCTGTTCGTCGATGTCGTCGCGCGTCTTGTTGCGGATGTCCAACTTCAGCGTCTGCAGGTTAATCTCGCGGTTCACGATACGCATGGTGTTGAACAGGCGCTCCTTGATAGAGTCCAGCTGCAGCAGGGCCATCTTCTCCTTGATGCTGAACGGCATGTTCGAGCAGATGAAGTTCAGCGCCATCACGTTGTTGCTGACGTTTTTGATGGCGAAGGCGGCCTCTTCGGGTATCTCGTCGCTCATGTGAATGTACTCGGCCGTCTGGTTGCGCAGGTCCTCCACAGCGGTGCGGAACTCTACGTCCTTATGGTCGGGCTCAACCTCGGGGGCACGCTCTACGCGACCTATCAGGTACGGCTTGTACTTCAGCAGCTCCTGCAGGCGCAGGCGACCCAGCCCTTGCACGATGGCCGTGATGTTGCCGTTGGGCATGGTCAGTATTTTGATTACTTTGGCAAATACGCCGATGTCGTAGAGGTCGGCACGAATAGGATTCTCCACTTCGGGGTCGCGCTGACACACCACACCAATGACCGTATCCTGCTTCTCGGCCTTGCGAATGAGCTCCATGCTCGACTGGCGGCCAATCAAGATAGGCGACACCACTCCAGGGAACAATACCAGATTGCGCACCGCCAGGATGGGCAGTGCCTCGGGCATCTCCAAGTTTGTCAGGTCGCTGTAGTCGCCTTCTACGTCGGCTATCATGGAGAACGACTTGTTCCGGTTATCCATATACATTATTGTCTTGTCTTCCATTTTCTCTTTCATAATGAGGTGCAAAGGTACGACTTTTTTTTGAAATAGCGCGCACGCGCTAAGAATTTTTAATATCTTTCCCCATTTCTTGATGGATATATCCTACATTTTTCACCCTTTATTTATGTTCTCGCAAAGACTATGCATTCACGTTATAAATCCTATGTTTTCGAGCTCTAAAAACTATGTTTTCACGTCGTAAATCCTATGCTTTCGTCAGCCTCTGCCATTCCGCTGAGTAAAATAAGGGGATTTTTTACACTTTTAACGCTGAAAGTGTTTGATGTTGCCAAAATTGTTGTAACTTTGCAGCCAGTATACTTAACCGTAAGCAAAGAACAACTAACTAAATAACTGATTTGTTGATTATGAAACGTATTTTACTTTCATTTTTCCTCGTGATGCTTGCCGCAATGCAGGTGTCTGCCTACGTGAAGGACTCCATTTTCGTGAACGTGAACAATCAGAGGCGTAACATCATTGTCTTTACACCTGATGAGTTGCCTGCCAAGTCGCCGCTGTTCATCGTTACGCATGGTATGAACCAAACCCCGGAATATCAATATGGTAGCGACAAGATGTATAACCTGATTGACAAGGAAAAATTTGTCATTGCTTATCTGCGCAGCAATGGCAATACTTGGGATACTGGGGGCACGAACGACCAGAACTTCGTCACCAAGACCATCGATGAGATGTATAGCCGTTTCACCATCGACAAAGAGCGCGTCTACTGGTCGGGCTTCTCGATGGGTTCAATGCTCATCCACCACTGCATCGCCAATATGCAGGACAAGATAGCAGCCTTTGCGCCTACCAGCGGCATCCAGTTTTCTGAAGAGCCTTGGAACAACTGCCGGAAACCCGTCAACCTGTTGGAGGTCATTGCCTATGGTGACGAAACGTTCGGCTACGAGAAATACAACATTCATGGCTATATTGAAAACTACGCCTTGCACGACGGCCACACCCAGTATTCGAAGACGGTAGGCTATAGAATCAGCGGAAGCTGGTTCGATGGTGATCTGGAGAAATGGTCGGGTGGCCCAAAAGGTGGTGAGGTATGGCTCTACTCATACAACAACGGTGGCCACTGGCCCAACGACGTTAACCCACGTCTCATTTGGGACTTCTGCAAACGTTTCTCACTCAACCAGCCAAAGGCAAAGCTGACGCTGCCGGCCGGTGAGACGACATATCTTTATATGGCACCAAACGGAAAGGCTGTGTTCCCCGACATCCTCATGGAAGCGACAGCAACAGCTACTAAGGGAACAATCGAGAAGGTGGAGTTCTATGATGGCAATACGTTGATAGAGACGCTCACCGCTGCACCCTATAAAACAACGTTGACAAACCCCACAGCTGGACAGCACGAGCTTCGCGTGGTGGTGACCGATAGCTATGGCAAGACGGGAGAAAGTTGGTGTATGGTAAACTGCGTAGCTACGTCAACAGAATACGATATGGCTCAGACATTTACCACCGAGGGTACTGTGCCACAGAACTGGTATGTGACCAACGGCAGGACTAAGCGTGTGGGCGGCGGACTTCCCTATGAAAATGGGTGCCGACTGATGTACTTCCCCAATGGTGGCACTGGATTGTATGGACTGTATGTGCAATGCCCGGCAGCTAAGCAGAAAGGCGCCTTTGCAAGGTTTGGTGACGAGAAAGGACGCTCACGCATGACGCTCCACGCAGGAGAGTATAGTCTGTTGAACAGGGTATATAACTTTGATCAGCAAGAAAAAGTTCCGGCCCTCTTCTGCATTGAAACGCCCGACGGTCAGGAGATAGCCTCGCTGAGCGTTAACCCCATTACCATTATCGGTGGCAATACCGAAAACAAGTTCTCCTCGGGCAAGGGCCCGGTCTTCAAGTTCACCATCCCAGAGACGGGCGAATATTACTTCACAGTCTATACCGACGCTGTTAAGAATGCCGACTTTGTGCTTGGTATGGCCAAGATACAGGCCAAGTCTTTCAATACCACCGGTATTCAGGAAATGGGTCGCGATCAGGAGTCGTCAGCTCAGAACAGATGCTTCGATATGAGTGGCCGACGCCTGTCGAGAGAGAATCTGAAGGCAGGTCTTTACATTATTGATGGTCGTAAGGTTGTGATTAAATGATGATAATAGGGTAGTTTTTAATCGGTAACTCAGTTTTTTCTGTTTTCGTGTAGTTTTTCGTATCTTCGCTGCGTCTAATGGGCAAAAAAGATTTAAACAGAACGACAATGACGACATTAGAAAAACAGTTTGCACAAACCGTAGCAGAACACAAGAGCACCATCTACACCGTGTGCTACATGTTCTCGCAGGATGCCGACGAGGTGAACGACCTGTTCCAGGAGGTACTAGTCAATCTTTGGAAAGGCTTCGAACGCTTCGAGCATCGCAGCGACATCAAGACGTGGATCTACCGCGTCGCCCTGAACACTTGTATCTCTCTTGACAGAAAGAAACGGCGTGCGGCGGAAGTCCGGCTGACGATGGACATCAATCTCTTTGAAGACCGCGACGAGGATACCCGACAGGTGGACATGCTCCACAAGCGTATCTCGAAGTTGCAGCCCTTCGACCGCGCGATTGTCCTGCTTTGGCTCGAGAATCTCAGTTATGAGGAAATCGGACAGATTGTCGGTATTACTGCTAAGAACGTCAGCGTCCGCCTGTTTAGAATCCGCGAGCAGCTAAAAAACATGTCTAACGATTAAAAACTATCCATTATGAACGAGAATTTCGATTTTGAGAACATGCGTCAGCAGATGACCATGCTCAAGAATAAGCTTAACCAGCAAGAAATTGTGAACGACCGCCTCATGCGTCGCTCAATGAAGAATGAAGTAAACACCATCGCCCGCCGTTACTATATCATCATGGCAGTAGGCTTGCTGATGGTGCCTTATGGCTACTGGTGCTTCGTGAAATTGGGAGGACTCTCCATCTTCTTTTGGATTGTAACCAGCATATTTATGCTCGTCTGTACAGGTGCCACCTTTTACACTTTGCGCAAAATCAACGATCCAGATATGATGAACCGTAATCTTGTGGAGGCCCGAAAAAGAGTGGCCAGCGCCAAGAAGTTCGAAGCCAACTGGCTGTTCTTTGGCATCCCCGCGGTCATTCTGTGGTTTGCTTGGTTCATGTACGAGTCCTATCAGGTTCATGGCGACACCATAGACAACGGATTCTTCTGGGGTGGATGCATTGGTGGTATCATCGGCGCCATCTGCGGTCTCAGCCTCAACTTCAAGACCCAGCGCCAGTATCAGGACATCATCGATCAGATAGAAGACCTGACTAATAGCTGATCCGATGGGGTGCTATTTGTGAAAACCTGTGCGGACGAATTCGTCGAACTGTCCCTGATAGCCGTTGAACACGTTGATGTCGACGGGACCGTTGATACCCTCAACACGCCCGTCGGCACACAACTGCCAATAGACCAGCCGAACATCTGGCTTGTATTGTCCGTAGCGGGCTATCCATACATTGTATTTGCGCTTGATATCAGCGGCATCCTTCATGTGTTGGTTGATGAACATCTGGCTGACATAGAGAATAGGGCGCATGCCACTCCGACGTTCCACAATCTGCATCCAAACACGGATGCGACGCATTAGTTCCTGTTCGCCAATCTTCCGGATTTGTGCTTCGCTGGGTTCAACGTCGAGTACAGGCGGGAAGTCGCCCTTGCGCAGAAGTGTATGATTCACGAAGTAGTTAGCCTGCGCCTCGGCCGTACTGCTTAGCGAGAAGAAATGGTAGGCGCCGACGTGGATTCCCTCCTTCTTGGCCTTGGCATAGTCGCTGACAAAATAGCGGTTGCGGATAGTGGTTCCCTCGGTACTCTTGATATAGATGAACGATACGGGGAAGGTTCGTCCTTCGGTCGGATGACGTTTGCCGAGTGACGTGATGCGCAACTTGCGCCAGTTGATGGCAAAGCGCTGGCGACCCTTTTCGTGCTGGTGGCGCGAGATGTCTATGCCGTAGATGCGCTCGGTGGTATATTTGATACGTTCGCCAAGAAAGCGTCCTTCTTTCCATTCGCCGACATGTAACGGATGGTGTGGAGAAGAATCGAAAGCAAAGCCGTGCAGGATATCGTTTAGCCAAAAGCCTTCCTTGTGGCAACCGTCCCATTGATCCATTACGCCCTGTCCGCAAGCCTGCAGCTGACGGTTCATCTGTCCTTGATAGATACCTGTAGAGTCGTAGCGGAAGGCCAAGACAATGGTGTCGCAAGCCCAGAGGCCTGAGACGATACGTCCTAGTGAGTCGCGCGTGATGCCTTGTCCTTTGAGTGGTCCAACAATGAAGTGGCCTGCCTTCCAGTAGCCTCCCATTGCCTTAACGGCTGTCATCGGTCGGTCTTTAGCCTTGATGAGCCTGTAGACGGAACCCTGCGGCACAGCTGTCATGGCTTTCTTCTGCTGTCGGCGTTCCTGTTGCAGTTGATTATTGTACTGCGCTACGAGGTTGTAACCCTCGTCGGTAACGTTATGCGAGCGCAGATAATAGTCCATCTCGTCCATCTCTGCCGTCAGCAACGCCATTGTCGTTGAGTCGGCCGTTGTTTCGCGCAGGTAGCGTATCTCCACCTTGTCAGGAATACGAGGTGGGGGCGGTGTACGGAACAGCGGGTTCAGCGGATTGAGCATGACCACGGCAGCCAGCACCACGAGGTCTGCTAAGGTAGCTATAGGACGTAACTTTTTCATTCTTCCAGCCAGTCGTCGAGCAATTGTCGGGCTATCGACAGTTTTTCGGGAATATGGGGCAGGTGATGGCGGTCAAACCACGCACCTTTCGACAGTTCAGACCGTTGCAGGTGGATCTTTCCGGAGTCATAGTCGGCCGTAAAACCTACCATCAGTCCGCAGGGATAAGGCCACGGCTGCGAACCGAAGTAGCGCAGGTTGGTGATGTGCAGACCTGTCTCTTCCATCACCTCGCGATGGACGGCCTCTTCCAGCGTCTCGCCCGTTTCTACGAAGCCTGCCACCAGCCCGTAGTGGTCGTCACGGAAGTTGTTGGCGTGAACTAGCAATACCTCGTCGCCCTTGCGCACGCGGACAATGACAGCGGTAGCCAGCTGTGGCCATATCTCCTTGCCGCAATGTTCGCACTTCTTCGAGATGGCGGTGTCAAAACGCATGGTGCCACCACAAACTCCGCAGAACTTCGTGTTCTGATCCCAATACAGCAACTCGTGACACTTGCCAGCCAAACGGTAGTCGTCCTCCGCCAGCTTGTAGTAGCTTTGTCTCAGTCCACACATTTCGTAATGTTCGGAATTGGTTATGGGTTGGTCGATACGATAAGCCTTGGCTCCATCGATGTCCATGACGGTTGTCCACGGTTTGATATCTGTAGGTGATTCGGTGGGAATCTGATACTGGTCGCCGACCTTTAGTAAGACAAGGTCGCTCTGGCAAAAAACAAAGTATTTCATTCTTTAAACAATAATTTGCGGTCGCGCAGCAGGGCTGGACGCACCCAAGCATCGGGGATAAAGCGCCAGTTGCCAAGGGCTTTGGGCGTAACGTTGCCCTCGCGCTCGATTTTCTTGGTTAGGTAATAGCGCTGGTCTCGCTCGCTTTTATAGACGATTCGTCCGGGAATAGAGTCTAATGGTATGCCGGCACCATGGGTCAGCAACTCACCACCACCATTGCCGCGATAGCTGCTCATGGCTACGGTATACCATGCTTTCCCGTCGAAGGGACGCCCGTCTGAGAACTGCAGAATATGCACCTTCTCACCGTCGGGTTTGGTGACGTCGACCACATAATCGATGCCTGCTGCCGAATCGAAGTTGAACGTCAGGTTCTTGAAGCCCATGCGCTGTTTGTCGTTCCATGCATGGTCGGTGAGCAGCATGATATGGTCGTCGGCAGTCTTCATGGTGTTTACCCACAGGTCATAGCTTAACTCCAGATGGCGGCGGATTTCCTCACCTGTCATTCGTAGCGTGTAGATTTTGTTCTCATAGCGGTAGAGTTTGAACATGTCGCTCATGTATATTGGACCGGCCTTGATTTCGGAGTCGAATGTTAGCGGAGCGGTAAACGAGATGTCGGCATGGGTTTCTTCCAGCTGTAGCTCATGGATGAGGTCTATGAACGCTGCCGAACCGAAGAAGGCGTCGCGCGAACAGATGGGAGCGGAGAATGTGCCAATCTGTCGCTCTACATATTGGCGGACAGACTCTATCTGTGGCTTAAAGTGTTGCATGAAGTCTTCGTCAATATCCTCATTGGTTACGTCAACGATTTCGCCTTTCTTCTCAACGACCTTTCCGTTCTGCACTTTGATCGTAACCTGAGCCACCTTGCGAGCGGCATTCGACGGGTCAAGACAGGCTACGCCATTGACCGTCGTATTACGTTCTGTATGGTCGTGTCCGAAGAAGATAACGTCGAAGCCATTGACTTCCTCAGCAATCTTCTTGGCGACATCTTCCTCGTATTCGGGGGTGACGATACCGCCATCCCAGCCGCTATGGAAGAGTCCGACGACAATGTCAGCCTTCTCTTTTTCTTTCAGTATCTTCATCCACTTGCGCGCACAGCCTGTCATTTCTTCGAAGCGCAAGCCCGTCCACAAATCCTCGCTCAGCCAGTTGGGAATAGCTGGCGTCAGCATACCTAAGACGGCTACACGAACACCCTCCCGTTGGATGATGGTGTAGGGCTTGACATAAGGCTTCCCCGTCTTGGCGTCGATAATATTGGCACCCAGCATGGGGCATTTTACCTCGCGAATCCATTTATCGTAGACCGCATGGCCGGGTTCTACATCGTGGTTGCCGAAGGTCTCGGCGTCAAACTGCATGTAGTTGATGACCTCTGCCGCAATATTGGGTTTGTCGGTAGCCACGAAGTTGGTATAGTAGCAGGTCGGCTGCCCTTGCAAGATGTCGCCATTGTCAAGTAGAATCACATTCTTGCCGTATTGCTGGCGCTGGCGTTTCAGGTAGGTGCTCACGCGAGCCATTGTGCCCTGCATTGGTCTGCGCTCGGTAAAGTTGTAGGGGAAGAAAGCCCCGTGGACGTCAGATGTCTCAATCAGTTGTATGGTCACCGTCTTCGATGACTTGGCCACAGCCGTCAGGCATAGCGACAATAGTGCGAGGATGATGGTAGTCTTTCTCATAGGATGATAAGGTAGTATAATTGTTTCGTTTGGCGCAAAGGTACAAAAGATTTTTGAAACTTCCAAGTCCTTAGGCACGCTTTTTGCTGCTTATTTGTTAGAAAAAAGTAAAATAGGGAGGATTATATTATGGCATTCATTGACTATTACAAGATTTTGGGCGTCGACAAGAGCATTCCGCAGAAAGATGTGAAGCGTGCTTATCTGAAGCGCGCTAAGCAGTTCCATCCCGATTTGCATCCTGACGACCCTAAGGCAAAGGCGAAGTTTCAGGCGTTGACAGAGGCCTACGACGTCATTGGCGATCCGGACAAGCGTGCGAAATACGACAAGTACGGTGAACAATGGAAGCAGGCCGAGGCCTACGAGAAGGCCGGTGGCGGCTTTGGCGGCTATGGTGGTGCTGGTGGTAATCCCTTCGAAGGCTTCGACTTCTCGTCGTTCTCGGGTGGCGGCGGCTTCTCGTCATTCTTCCAGGATTTGTTCGGGGGTGGTATGCACAATGCCCGGGCCTATCGTGAGGAGCCCCGCAATACGCAGGCTACGGTGACGATAGACATGTACACCGCCCTGTTGGGTGGCGACATCATGGTTACTACGGGAACGGGTGAGAGACTCAAGTTGAAGGTAAAGCCTGAGACGCAGCCCGGCACAAAGGTGCGCCTACGCGGCAAGGGCAGGGGAGGTACCGACCTGATTATCACCTATCAAGTGCAGTTGCCGACAGGTCTTACCGAACGGCAGCGACAGCTATTACGCGAGATGCAGGGTGCTTAACCCTGCATCTGTTGTTTTTACGCCTGCATCTGTTTGAGAAATTCTTCAGCTCTTTGCAAGTCTTCGGGCGTGTCGATGCCTACTGTTTCTACGTTGGTGATGCCTACGCGAATGCGGTAGCCGTTCTCCAACCAGCGCAACTGCTCGAGGCTCTCCGCTTTCTCCAACGGTGACTGAGGCAGTTGGGTAACCTCACGCAACACTTCACGGCGGTAGGCATAGATGCCCAGGTGTTTCAGATAGGGGAAGTGGCTGAGCCATGTAGCTTGTTCCTGCCCTCTGAGATAGGGGATAACCGAGCGGCTGAAATAGAGGGCAAAGCCTCTTTGGTCGGTAACGATTTTTGGAGAGTTAGGATTGTTGGCTGCCTCTATTGTTTCGAAGTGTTTTCCGAGTGTACCTATTTGAGTCTCAGTATTTTCAAACAGTTGCATTAAAGTTTTGATTTGTGATGCTTGAACGAAGGGTTCGTCACCTTGGATGTTGATGATGACGTCGGCATCAGTATTGATTTTGCTGGCTGCTTCTTCTATGCGGTCAGTACCGCTTTTATGGTCGGTGCGTGTCATTATGACCTGTCCTCCGAAAGCCTCTACAGCCTGGAAAATGCGTTCGTCGTCGGTGGCCACATAGACCTCTGGCAGTACCGAAATCGCTTGTTCGTAAACACGCTGGATAACGGGTTTCCCACCCAGTATGGCCAATGGTTTGCCCGGAAAGCGCGTTGAGGCGTAGCGGGCGGGAATGATTGCAATGAATTTCATCATGTAATTTTTAAATCTGCTGCAAAGATAGTGAAAACTGCTGCAAAGATAGTGAATATTTTTTAAAAGACTTTGCCGTATCGTTTTTTTTTCATACCTTTGTGAAGTTTATTTAGATTTGACATGAAACTACGCTATATTATTTTTGCTATATTATGGTCGGCAACAACCCATTTGTCGGCTCAAAAGATGACCCTCGGCTCCTGTACATTGAAGGATGGAGGCGAATATAAGGGCGAGATGATGGCTGGCAAGCCGCACGGCAAGGGTAAGACCGTCTGGAAAGACGGCGACACCTTTGAGGGTGAGTATGTTAAGGGCAAGCGTCAGGGCTATGGCGTCTACACCTTCCGTGACGGTGAGAAGTACGAAGGCGAGTGGATGCAAGACCACCAGCACGGCAAGGGTACCTTCTATTTCAACAACAACAATAAGTATGACGGTTTGTGGTATCGTGACGACCGCGAGGGCCACGGCATTATGTATTATTATAATGGTGACGTTTACAATGGTACTTGGAAACAGGATAAACGTCACGGAAAAGGCCGCTATACCTACCAGAACGGAGCCTACTATGACGGTGAATGGCGTGACGACAAGAAGAATGGCCGCGGTCTCTTCGACTGGGCCGATGGTTCGTCGTATGAGGGTCAGTTCGTCAACGACCAGAAACAAGGAAAAGGCCTCTATCGCTATGCCAATGGTGATGCCTATATCGGTCAGTTTGCCGGTGATGTACAGAACGGAAAGGGTATCTATAAGTTCCAGAATGGCGATATGTACGACGGCGATTACGTCAATGGTGAGCGCACGGGTCAGGGCATTTTCCGCTATGCTAACGGTGACCGCTATACGGGTCAGTTCCTGCAAGGCATTAAGCAAGGTCAGGGTACACTCGTCTGGAAGAATGGCAATACCTATCAGGGCGAGTGGAAACAGGACAAGCCTAACGGTCGCGGTAAGCTGACCATGAAGAATGGCGACCTTTATGAAGGTCAGTTCCTGCACGGTCAGATACATGGCGAGGGCATTGCCCGCTATGCCGATGGTTCCAAGTTCCGCGGGCACTTCAAGCAGGGCAAGCGCCACGGACCTGCCATTGAGGAAGATAAGGACGGCAAGCGCTTTGAGGGTTCCTATGTCGATGACCGCCGCGACGGGCGTTTCGTAGAGAAAGACCGCAACGGCAACATCACCGCTCAGGGCACCTATATCCGTGGCCGTCGCCAGTTGGAAGGCAACTAAGTTTCACTAAAATAAAGCAAAAAAGTATTATGATTATCGACACACTTGACAATCTGAAGAAGTACGAGTCACTGAACCCGTTGTTCCCTAAAGTGGTGGAATTCCTGAATACCCACGATCTCGCCACGATGGAGTCTGGCAAGCATGAGATTGAGGGTAAGGATCTTTTCGTTAACATCCAGATGGCCAAGGGTAAGACCCCTGATGAGGCCGTTATCGAGACCCACGACAAGATGATTGACATTCAGATTCCGCTGACGGCTGCCGAGACCTTTGGCTATACGCCTCGCGAAGCGCTGCCTGCTGCCGAGTATAATGCCGAGAAGGATATCACCAAGATTCCCGACCTGGCAGCAGAGAGCTATGTGACGGCCCAGCCCGGTTCGTTCTGCATCTTCTTTCCGCAAGACGGTCATGCTCCTTGTATTGCCGGTGTCCCTGAAATCAAGAAAGCTATTTTCAAGGTAAAGGCTTGAAAACACGATGTTTGTTAACGCTTACGACTAAAATATAATACTATGGCAACAACAAAGAAAACAACAGCGGCTACCCCGAAAGAGGCAAAGAAGAAAGCCGCTCCGAGGAAGGCGAAGAAAGTAGAGACCCCGAAACACATCGGGCTGGTGATGAACGACTCGTGGTTGGAACCCTTCGAGGCTGCCATTCGTGGTCGTCACGAGCACGCCGTGTGGAAGATTGGCCAGTTGACGAAGAATGGCAAGTCGACGTTGTCGCAGTTTGCCTCCGGTCATCTCTATTTCGGCCTGCACAAGCTGGCTAAGGGCTGGGTGTTCCGTGAGTGGGCTCCCAACGCTACGGAGATCTATCTGGTTGGTGACTTCAACAACTGGCAGGAGTCTGAGAAATATAAGTGCAAGCGCATAGAAGGTACTGGTAATTGGGAACTGAAACTGTCGGAGAAAGCCATCAAACACGGTGACCTCTATAAGATGAAGGTGAAGTGGAATGGGGGAGAAGGAGAGCGTATTCCCGCCTGGTGCCGTCGCGTCGTTCAGGACGAGCAGACCAAGATTTTCTCGGCTCAGGTATGGAACCCCGAGAAGCCCTATGAGTGGAAGAAAAAGACCTTCAAGCCCAACAAGTCTCCGCTGTTGATTTACGAGTGCCATGTAGGCATGGGCCAGGATGCCGAGAAGGTGGGCACCTACAAGGAGTTCACGGAGAACGTGCTGCCGCGCGTCAAGAAGGATGGTTATAACGCCATTCAGGTGATGGCCATTCAGGAGCACCCCTATTATGGCTCGTTCGGCTATCATGTCAGCTCGTTCTTTGCCCCATCAAGTCGTTTCGGTACCCCCGAAGACCTGAAAGAGATGATTGATACCGCCCACAAGATGGGTATTGCCGTCATCATGGATATCGTCCACTCTCATGCCGTGAAGAACGAGGTCGAGGGCTTGGGCAATCTCGCTGGCGACCCCAACCAGTTCTTCTATCCTGGCGACCGCCACGAGCATCCCGCTTGGGACTCGCTCTGCTTCGACTATGGCAAAGACGACGTGCTGCACTTCCTGCTGTCCAACTGTAAGTACTGGCTCGAGGAGTTCCATTTCGACGGCTTCCGCTTCGACGGTGTGACGTCGATGCTCTACTATTCGCACGGCTTGGGCGAGGCCTTTGGCGGCTATGGCGACTACTTCAACGGTCACGAGGACGACAATGCCATCTGCTATCTGACGCTGGCCAATTGCCTGATCCACGAGGTCAATCCACAGGCTATCACCATTGCCGAGGAGGTCTCGGGTATGCCCGGCCTCGCTGCCAAGTTCGAGGATGGTGGCTATGGCTTCGACTACCGTATGGCCATGAACATCCCCGACTACTGGATTAAGACAATTAAAGAGGTACGCGATGAGGATATCAATGTCTGCTCTATTTTCTGGGAGGTCAAGAACCGTCGTCCCGACGAGAAGACCATCTCGTACTGCGAGTCGCACGACCAGGCGTTGGTGGGCGATAAGACCATCATCTTCCGTCTGATTGATGCCGACATGTACTGGCACTTCGCCAAGAAGGATGTCAACGATATTGCCCAGCGTGGTATTGCCCTGCACAAGATGATTCGTCTGGTGACGGCTGGTGCCATCAATGGCGGTTACCTGAACTTCATGGGTAACGAGTTCGGACATCCCGAATGGATTGACTTCCCACGCGAAGGCAATGGCTGGTCCTATAAGTATGCACGCCGCCAGTGGAACCTTGTCGACAATAAAGACCTGTGCTACCATTGGTTGGGCGACTTCGACCAGAAGATGCTTGAGGTCATCAAGTCGCAGAAGAACTTCCAGAACACGCCCGTCACCGAGATTTGGCATAATGACGGTGACCAGGTGCTGTGCTATATGCGTGGCGACCTCGTCTTTGTGTTCAACTTCTCGCCGACGCGCAGCTATACCGACTACGGATTCCTCGTGCCTACGGGTTCTTACGAGGTGGTGCTCAATACCGATGCCAAGGAGTTTGGCGGCAACGGCTTTGCCGATGATACGGTGACCCACCTCACCAACTACGACCCGATGTATGTCGAAGACCGTAAAGAGTGGTTGAAACTCTATATTCCTGCCCGTTCGGCTGTAGTCTTGAAGAAAATATGAAGTTTTCCGTACGCCGAATATGGCAATATACCCTGATAGTGGCTATGCTGGTGCTCGTCATCGGCATAGCCATTGACAAGCGGGACGTCCGCCATTATGCCGACCGCATGGAGCGCCTGATGGCTGATGGCGACTATGAGGGTGCCCTGCATGTGGGTGAACGCTCTGATAAGACCGACCGCCGCCTGATGCTATTGCGCATCGACGCCCTGGGCCATCTGCATCAGTTGGGCGACCGCCTGTTCACCTATCCGCTGACGGGACATAGTGGTTCGCTGGCCCAGCGTGGCGGCGACTATGCGCTGTGTGCCTGTCTCATCGACAAGCAGTTAGACCGTTTTGTCCACCTGCTTCCCAAGTATTATCCTTCCACCGAGAACCTGCCGCACCACTACCGCGAGGCGCTGGTGTTGTACAACCATCTGCGTGCCAACCCCGCTCTGGTCTATCACGACGATGTGATGGACACCGACTATCGCGACCTGAAGCAGTTAGAGCGCCAGTATTCCGACCGTCGTGCGCGCCAGATGGCCGTTTTCCAGCAATACGAAAAGACCTATTGGTACTATTTTGGATATAAATAGTTATTTTGTGGCTACAAAGTGTTGGTCTTTCCAATTTATTTGTGTAATTTTGCAACCATAAATCAAGAATTCTTATTTTTTTTATGGCACATAATATCTTCAAGGGTTTAGGAATAGCGTTGATAACCCCCTTTCTGGAAGACGGTTCAGTCGATTACAAGTCTTTAATCAGACTGGTGGAATATCAGCTAAACAACGGTGCCGACTTCTTCTGTATTCTCGCAACTACTGGCGAGACTCCTACGCTGTCGGCCGAGGAAAAATCGAAAATCAAGAATCTCATTGTCGACCTCGTTGGCGGTCGCGTGCCCATTCTGATGGGTTGTGGCGGCTACAACACCGCAGCCATCGTCGAGGAGTTGCAGACGGGCGACTTCCGCGGCATCGACGGCATCTTGAGCGTTTGTCCTTACTACAACAAACCGTCGCAGGAAGGACTCTACCAGCACTTCAAGACCATTGCCGCAGCCACCACGATGCCCGTGGTGCTGTATAACGTTCCTGGTCGTACTGGCGTCAACATGACCGCTGCTACCACCGTTCGTCTTGCTCACGACTGCGACAACATCGTGGCTATCAAGGAGGCTTCTGGTAATCTCGAGCAGGTCGACGAAATCATCAAGAACAAACCTAAGAAGTTTGATGTTATCAGCGGTGACGATTCCCTGACGTTCCCCATGATTTCGTGTGGTGCCGTGGGCGTCATCAGCGTTATCGGCAACGCCCTGCCGCGCGAGTTCTCAAAGATGATTCGCCTGCAGATGAAGGGCGAGTACGACGGTGCACGAAAGATTCACCACCGCTTCATCGACCTGTTCTCGCTGCTCTTCGTCGACGGCAATCCTGCCGGTGTGAAGTGTATGCTCAGCGAGATGGGATATATCGAGAACGTGCTGCGCCTTCCGCTCGTTCCGACGCGCATCTCTACGCGTCAGCGCTTGTCTGAGATTATGAAAGAGCTGAAGATCTGATCTGCCACTCTGATGAGACGAAGCCTGCTGATATTAACCTTTTGTTGCCTGGCGACGTGTCTGTCGTTCAGCGCCACGCTGGCTGATTCGCTTCGTCAGCGTCTGCCGTCTTTGCATGGTGAGGCTCGTCTGGTGGCTTACGAGAAACTCTATCGCCTCAGTCTTTCGACGGGCGACGCCAACTATCAGTTGCGTTGTCTGAACGACTTTATCCGTGAATTACAGAACAGCCGCAACAACAGCAAGCTGCTGACGGCAGCACTTGTCGACCGCATCGTGCTCTACTACAACTACGACATGACCGACTCGGTCTATCAGCATGCTCCTGCCGACCTTGAGACGCTGAAGTCAAACAAGCAGTGGAACAAGTGCTACGAGTACTGGATGTATCTGGTCAACACCTATGTGTTCAGCGGCAAGTATAATATGGCGTTGCGCGAGGTACAGGCGATGTTCGACGACGCCAAGAGCCGCGACAACAAGTACGGCATGGGTATTGCCTATTATCTGATGGGCAATGTCTATTCCAATATGCACAACCGCGAAGAGAGCGTCTCGGCCTACCGCAAGGGCCTCGACCTGCTGACGGGCCTGGCCACGCTGCCTTCCACCGTTGCCGACCTGTATTCCTACTATGGCGACGAGCTCGAGGAGATGGGTGACTACAAGACGCTGGAGCAGCTGACCGTCCAGTGGAAGTCGTTTCTCGACCGTTTCTTCGCCGAACAGAAAATCAGCGACTTCGGGCGTTATGTCCTTGAAGCCTACTACTATGTGGCCTGTGCCCAGGCTGCCATAGGTCTGAAGCAGTACGACAAGGCCGACCAGATGCTGGCCGAGGTGCACAGTCGTGTACCCTCCGAGGCCGAGTATGTCGGACAGTCGTGGCTCTACTACAAAGGTGAGGTGCTGTTGCGTCGCGGCCTCTATCAGCAGGCGCTGGAGTACAACAACCGCCGCTTTGCGCTCATCGATAATACCGATATGGGTACCGCCGTGCCCGTGCTGGTTCAGCGCACCCGTATCCTCGAGGGTCTGGGCCGCTACCAGGAAGCCTCCAGCGTCTTCAAGTCGCTGGTCGAACTGAAAGACTCCGTCAGCGGTGCCGAGACGCGCAACCAGCTGAACGAAATGAATACGCTCTTCAAGGTCGACGAACTCGAGCGCGAACAAGAACAGCTGAAGATGGAGAAGGAGCGTGCGCAGTTCCGCAATACCCTCATCATCATCAGCCTCGTCGTGGTGGCCCTGCTGGTGTTCACCATCTTCCGCATCCGTGCAGCCCGTCGTCTGAAGAAAGCCCACGACGAACTGCTGGTGGCCTACGACCAGCTGGAAGAGACCACCACCGCCAAGGAGCGCATTGAGAGCGACCTGCGCATTGCCCGCAACATCCAGATGGGCATGGTGCCGCGCGACTTCCCCGAGCGCCCCGATGTCGACCTCTATGGCTCTATGACGCCTGCTAAGGAGGTGGGTGGCGACCTCTACGGCTATCTGCTCGTGCCTGCCCGTTCGGCCGACGAGGGCGACAAGCTCTACTTTGCCCTGGGCGACGTCTCGGGCAAGGGTGTTCCCGCCTCGTTGTTCATGGCTCAGGCCACACGCCTGTTCCGCACGCTGGCTGCCCAGGAGATGATGCCTGCCGAGATAGCTACGCGTATCAACGATGCCCTGTCGGGCGAAGACAATGAGACGTGCATGTTTGTCACCATGTTCCTCGGACTCGTCGACCTGCGCACCGGCCACCTTGACTTCTGTAATGCCGGCCACAATCCGCCCGTGCTGTTGCGCGACGGCAAGGCCGAGTTCATTGAGATGATACCTAACGCACCCATCGGCCTCTTCCCCGGCATGGAGTACGAGGGCGAGGTGATTGACGATATTACCAACTGTCCGTTGTTCATCTATACCGACGGACTGAACGAAGCCGAGAACCGCCAGCAGGAGCAGTTTACCGACGAGCGGCTGCTCGACATCTTGGAGCACACCGAGTTCGTCAGCTCGCGCCAGACCGTCGAGATGCTGCGCGAACAGGTGGAGGCCCATCGTGACGGTGCCGAGCCTAACGACGACCTGACCATGCTTTGCATAAAGACTATTAAACTCTAAATATTATGAGAAAGGAACTAAAGCTTAGAAACCAGGTAGGCGAACTGGAGCGTGTCAACCAGTTTGTCGAGGAAATCGGCGAAGAGCTGAACCTCGACATGGAGCTCCAGATGAACCTCAATTTGGTGATGGAGGAGATGGTGTCGAACGTCATCTTCTATGCTTATCCCGAAGGTAAGACGGCCGACATCGAGCTTGTAGCCGAGAGCGACGGCAAGGAGCTGACCTTCGTGCTCAGCGACCAGGGCAAGGAGTTCGACCCCACGCTGAAGGAAGACGCCGACCCCAACGTCAATCCCATCGACCGCGAGATTGGCGGCATGGGCATCTACATTGTCAAGAACATTATGAACGAGGTCACCTACCAGCGCCTCGAGGGTAAGAATCTGCTGACGATGAAAAAAGACATTAAATAGAAAACAGATAAACAATTAAAAACGTAACGACTATGACAGAGATTATCAAAGAAGGTGGCAAGACCATCATCAAGACCGGTGAGCGTATCGACACCATGAATGCACCCCAGTTCGAACAGGACATCCAGCCCGCACTGGCTGACGGAGGCGTCGACCTCGAGATGGACTGCACCAACCTTAACTACATGGCTTCCAGCGGTCTGCGCATCATTCAGAAGACCATGCGCACCGTGATGCAGCAGCGTGGTCAGTTCAAGATGACCAATGTTAATCCCGAGATCTACAAGGTGCTGGCCATGACGGGCTTCACCAAGTTTATGAAAGTTGAAAAGAAAGCCGAGTAAACGCCCTATGACAGTATTCATCCTTATCCTCATAGCCCTGATTCTGGGTTTGGGCACAGGCCTCTACTTCCAGATGAAGGCAGCCCACAAGCAGGCTGACGAACAGCAGCAGCTGCTGAAGGACTACCAGGAACGCGTCAACGAGCAGCAGAAGTTGCTTGACGACTATCGCGCCCTTGAGAAGAATTTCGATAGTGTAGGCGAGGGCTACGAACAGGCTCTGCTGGCCTTCGACAAGATGGAAGAAGAAAACCAGAAGCAGAAGCAGGCCTTCGAGACCATCGAGAAGCGCAGCAATGCCCTGCAGGAGCGCCTGAACAAGCTCGAGGCCCACGGTCAGAAGAGCGACGAGGTTATCGGCCAGGCACTCAGCGAGTTGCGCCAGATGGCCCAGGCCAATGGTGACCGCAAGCTGATGGGCATCGTCGGCCGCATCAGCGACCTCGACGACGTGCTGGGCGAGAAGGCCGTCCGTCGTACCGACAACGTGCTGGTGACCCAGATAGTCGACGAGGCCGTCGTCGCCTCAGGCATCGATCGCGCGTCTTACCTCACCTTCGTTCGCGAGGTGGCCCCCGACGCTGCCGCCACCATGCTGTCGACCAATCTGGTCAAGGCCGTGCGCGCGCTGACCCACCTGCTGGACAATGCGCTGAAGTTCACCAGCGAGGGCAAGGTCACCCTGCGTGCTGCCGTCGACATGGACAAGATGATAGCCATCTACACCGTCGAGGATACCGGTAGCGGCATTGCCCCCGACGACGCCGAGCGCATCTTCGAGCCTTACGTCAAGCTCAACCAGTTCTTCGACGGACAGGGCGTAGGCCTCACCGTGGCCCGCAACATTGCCCGCCGGCTCGAGGGCGACGTGGTGCTCGACAGCACCTACGAGGGCCCCGGCTCACGTTTTGTGCTCACATTGCCCATCTGATAAAACATTATTAAATAGCGCGCCCCCGACATGTTTCGTCATCCCACACGCCTCGTGGTCTTAGCAGTTCTCGCCCTTGTAGCTGTCCACGCCGATGCCCAGAAGCTGCGAAAGCTCTACCATCTCGCCGACAGCATACTGACAGAGAGATACTGGCGGTCAAACATCGACACCAACTACGTCACCCGCCCAGAGACCAAGTGGACCATCGTGGGACAGTACAATCTGGCGGGGGCGCGCTTGCGTATAGACGGCACGTCCGGTGGACAGACGGAGCTGATGGATTTCACCACCGACGTCAAGTCGACCGTCAGCGCCAACGTCAGCTATCGCGGACTCTCGCTCAGCTGTTCCGTCAACCCCGCCAAACTCTGGGGCAAGTACGACGATACCGAGCTGAGCTTCCGCTCCTACGGCCGTAGCTTCGGCTTCGACCTGACCTATCAGGACGCCAACAACTTCGAGGTGGAGTTCACAACGGGCGAGGACCGGCAGAAGATGACCCTGCCCGACAACATCTTCCGGCTGCAGACGCTCAACATAAACGCCTACTACGCCTTCAACAACCACCGCTTCTCCTATCCCGCAGCCTTCTCACACAGCTACATACAGCGACGCTCGGCAGGCGGTTTCCTGCTCGGCGCGTCCATTCAGGCACAGCACGGACACATGGAGGCCAACGACATGCAAGTCGACTTCAGGATAACCAACTACGCACTCGGTGCCGGCTACGGCTACAACTTCGTGCCTGGCCGCCGATGGCTCATCCACTTCTCGACGCTGCCCACCATCGTTATCTACAACAAGACGTCGCTCTCTTCTTCCGACACCAGCTATCCCTTTCACAACCGATTCCCCGAATTCATCGTCACCACCCGCTTTTCGGTCGTCAAGCAAATCAGCAACAGCCTCTTTGCTGGCCTTTCGTCCATCTATTATTTCACCCACATCGGACGCAACGACCAGCTCACCTTCAGCAACCAGAAGTGGATATCGCGCGTCTATCTCGGATTCCGACTGTAGACGAAAAAAAACTTGCGCCACCACTGCTGTCTGCACCCTCTTATTTCTTTATTTTTGCAGAAAGCATAAAAAAATCAGCTCACAATGAACGTCGTTTGCTAAATTCTTCTTATCTTTGCATAAACAAAAAGCATAATGAGCAATGACATTTCTGAATCAGTTTCACAAAGAGGCTATGGAGCGCACGATGCGGAAAATCGAAGAATCAGAGAAATCTCCGATGAGCTCCAAAGACTTTTTTAGTTGATGCCGATGGTGACATTTATGTTGTTGATGCGGAAATAAAGAAACAAAAATGAAGAATTGGAAGAAACGTCCAGTTACTTGCTTATGTCTTCAGATTCATTTCCGTTCTTAGTCATACACATAACCACGTTGTTTTTTATCTGTCATCTGTCATTGCTCAGGGTAAGACAGTTGCATATCGTGAGCCACTATGGGGTTGTCTTACAATCAAAAAAGTATGGTAAAAGTTTGGTGATATCAGGAAAAAGCTGTATTTTTGTATCGAAATATCAATTGATGGCATGATGTGCAATTACAAATTAAAAGTACTATAATACTATGAATAGGAACGAGAAATTTGTCATTTCGATTAATCGTGAGTTAGGTAGTGGTGGTCGCACCATTGGTGAAATTTTGGCTCACAAGCTGGGTGTGTCTTTCTACGACAAGGCCTTAATCAAGGCTTTGGAGGAGAAGTATAACCTCACAGCCGAAGAGATTGAGAAGATGAAAGGACGCGAAATCAGATGGTGGGAAGGTTTCAAGCGTGTCGCAGGTGTCGGCGATGGATTGGTTGACAGCAAATCCTGTCTTACGAAATATGGTAAGGAGCCTGATGTGCTGACTACTGAAAACGTGTTTAAGGCAGAGACGGAGATTCTGCATGGGATTGCTGAAGAGGAGTCGTGCGTCATTGCGGGCCGTTGCGGTTTCTTCGTGTTCAGAAACCATCCTAACCATTTAAGCGTACTCGTTCATGCACCGATGGCTTACCGTGTGGCACGTGTCGCCGCCAAGAAGAATATCTCTGAAGACGAAGCCCGCAAGATTATCGAGAAGGTGGATAAGATGCGCGAGAATTACGTGAAGCGATTCACTGGCACTTCCCGATACGAAGCCCGTAACTACGACCTCGTCTTCAATTCTGAAGCCAAGACTGAGGAGCAGATTGCCAATCAGATTCTGATGTTCATTGAGTAATTCATGGATTGAATATTGAACGAAAAAGGGCGTTCACAAATTCAGGCGACGTGAATACCTACTATTGATTAATCTGCTTTTGCAGGACTTTTTGGGTGCGCAATGCTTAAAACAATCGTTTTTAGGTATTGCGCACTTCGTTTTTTCTCTCTAATTTTGCACCAGAAATCAAAAGCAATAGAAATGAGAACGACGACAACTATTCCTACAACGCTTAAGGTACTGATGAACCACATCTACGAGCTGCATAAAGGTGTGCGCCACATGGTGCTGTTCACCTGCAACAAGGATCATGGGGTCTCTAAGTTTGCATTCTGATAGAGAATATCAGTGAAGAATTTGCTCAATACCGGCCAATTCCTTACCTTTGTTGTCAGAAGGAGGA
>CACWFY010000006.1 GCA_902760345.1 uncultured Bacteroidales bacterium
TCCGGTAGCCTCGTTATACACGCGCTCTGTTCTTGTCTTGTGCTTCATTGTCACTTTCTTTTTGACTCCTAAAGTGACAACTTTTTCTAGTATAAGTCAAGAACTAAAGATAAAAAACTTCAAGTCGTTTCGTGACGAGGTGGTACTGAGTTTCGAGACATCAGGGAATGACAAATACAATAGTGTCGTGACCATGCCCGATGGTGTTCAGCTGCTACGCTTCGCTGTGGTGCTGGGTGCCAACGCCAGTGGCAAGTCGAACCTGCTTGAAGCCATCGACTTCCTACGAGTGTTCTGGAATAAGATTCCGATGAAGAACGATGAGGGTACGGATGTGCAGCCGTTTTTGATGCAACCTGACGCATTGAAATACGACACGGAGTTTGACGTAAAACTCTACGTCAACGGCATACGCTATTGGTACCAGTTGGTGATCAATCCTGAGAAGGTGTGTAGCGAGGTATTGTATGTCTATCTTAGCAACTGTCCCACCAAGGTCTTTACCCGTGAGGATGTCAACGGCATATCGAAGCTGACTTTCAACCCTGCTGCCGTCAAGCTCTCACAGGCTGAGATTGACGCGCTCTCAGTGAACTGTCTGCGTAACATGTCTATCCTGGCAGTGTTGAAGAAAGTGAATGTGGCTGTGAGCTACCTTGACGATATGCGCCGTTTGATTGACAGTCGCATGATGCCACTCATCAATGGGTCTGACACAGCTATCTCTGACACGACCAAGAACATGCTGTCGGAGGATTCTACGTTCAAGGAGTATCTCATGCACTTTGTGAAGGAGGCAGACTTCAACATCTCCGACATCAAGATCAAGAAGATGGCTGCACTCTTTGGACACAAGGTGGAGACAGAGCGAGGCGAAGAGGATTATGTGCTGCCAGAGAACAGCCAAAGTGCCGGAACAACTCGTATGGTGGAACTGGAGTCTATCATCTACTCGCAACTGAAATGCCAAGGGCTGTTGTGCGTTGATGAGTTAGAGGCTTCCATCCATCCGAACCTGATGGAGTATATGCTTACCCGCTTCGTCAACAAGAAGGATAATCAGTCGCAACTGATTGTCACCACCCACTACGACCCCATCCTGCGAGATATTGATGACATCTTCGGCAAAGATTCCGTCTGGTTCACGGAGAAGGGAAAGGACGGCAACAGCAACCTGTTCTCATTGGTTGAGTTCCGAGGGCTTAACAAGTTGTCATCCATCCATCGTGCCTACATGAACGGGCAGTTTGGAGCATTGCCTAACATCATCATGTAAGGAGGACTGTAAATGGCAAGAAAAACCCAGCAAAGACAAGTAATAATTTAAAGAGAAATAAGCAAAATGAACCAAGTTCCCGTCTGTGATAGCCGCAAAATAACCGCAAAGTGAAAAGGGCGAATCCTTGAAAGGCCGATAAATAAAGGTGTTTTGGGAGATTTCAGCGTTTGTTTCCGGTTCTGAAGGTCTTGGGTTTGAATCCCAACGGGATCACGAAAAGAAGGAAGTCAATCCAACACTATCCTGCGAGTTTCCTTTCTTGCCTCCCTCCACTTTGGATAGTATTTGTCCATCAACGCATGGAAGCGTGCATTATGGCTGGGTTCCAACAAGTGACATAGCTCGTGAACCACGACATGTTCGACACACCAATCCGGCAGCAACAGCAGATAGGTAGAAAAGCAGATGCTACGCTCCTTCACTTTGCACACCCCCCAACGAGATTTCATCGGCTTATAACTGACAACTGTCGGACGAACCCCCATCTCGCCTGCATGGCGTTCCACCAGAGGCTCAATCAACGCTCTGACTTTTTCCGTTGCCTCCATCTTTTGGGTTTTCGAGGTCAATGGCAGCTGACTGTAGAAGTCTGTTCGCTGCTTCTGTCGCTCAGCGGTCTTCTTTCTTGCCTCAACAATCCATTCCTGATGCTGGCTGATAAACGCTTCTATCTCTTTTTTCGACATACCGATAGGAGCCGACACATGCACATCGCCATTCTTCACGATGCGCATCGACAACCTCCTCGTCCGTCTGTATGTCAACTGAATAGTCATCTATTCTTATTACATTTTTATTCTTTATGATATAACCTCTACCACTTCCAAATCAGCTGGCAACCACTTTACGCTATCCAACTCATCCTTCGATAGCCAACAAGCAGCCTCATGCTCATTCAGATGAAGCGCCTCCGTCAGCAGCGAGCAGAGATAGCAATGCATGGTAAGATGGAATTTAGGATAGTCAAACTCCACCGTACTAAGGAACTCATCCACGCTGATCTCCGTAGACAGTTCCTCGCGAATTTCCCGTTTCAGAGCCTCTTCTGGTGTTTCCCCAACCTCCATTTTCCCGCCAGGAAATTCCCACCAGTCTTTCCACTCGCCATATCCTCGCTGAGTGGCGAATATCTTATTGTCTTTACGAATAATTGCTGCTACGACTTCTATCTGTTTCATACGTTATCAATTAGAATGGCAAATCGTCTATTAAATCCTCTGTAGCTACAGGGAATGGGTCACCAATCATACAAACGGCTTCTGCATAGCCATATTTGGCTGCTCTCTTGAAAAACTTAAGTGCCTCTTTCTTATTCTTCCTTACGCCGTTACCGAAATAGTAGCAAAGGCCCAAAGCGAAAAACGCAGGAATAAAACCTTTCGAAGCGGAACGCTTAAACCATTTTACAGCATCCTTGTTGTTTTCTTCATCTCCGTCAAAATCATAGTAATCACCTGCTTGATAATTATCTCTTTCTGTCTTTCCCCACCACCATTTGTAGGTTTCACCGATGTTAATGGCCATTTCTTTTGTTCCATAATAATACCACTCCCCCAAGAAACACATAGCCTCAGGATTTCCCATCTCTGCGGATTTCCTGTATGCTGTTTTTACTTCCTCATTGGATGCATTCGTCTCTTCCAAACACCAAGCTACATGGAGCAGGGCATCGGCATCTCCTTGCTCTGCAGACTTCCTAAACCAATGCAATGCTTTGGCATAATCTTTCTCTATACCTTCACCCTTATAATAACTTAAGCCTAAATTGAACTGTGCCTGAACACAGTCTTGTTCAGCAGATTTTTCATACCATTGATTGGCTACAACTCTATCTTCATCAATGCCCAGTCCATAAAAATAGCAGCATCCCAAGTTACATTGCCAATCTCGGTATCCTTTTTCTGCAGCTTTCTTAATCCAACTGATTGGACGTCCATGCACTCTGTATTCTTCACCCATAAAGCCGCTGTTCCATTTTGTTGTTGCCACATTCCACGAAATACAGTTCAGGGCACCTCCCTTGCGAACAACCTCTAATGCCGGGACTCCTATCACCTTGCAACTCGGCATAGCATCTGCTATTTGCTGTAATGCTTGTTCATCCTCTGGGATGCCCAATTGAGGAACAAGTACCAACTTGCCTATCTGCAGGAAGTTGATGTAAGCCCAACTGCGACGATGCTTTTGCTTAACATTATATTCAAGTGGAATAACCTCCACGTATTTCTCCAATCTCTTTAGGAACTGATGAGCCTTCAAAGTATCAAAGTCAGCATAGTTGGTCATCAGCACGCGATTGCCACCAACATAATGAACGATACCGTCGCTATGCCCGAGAATCTCATTTCTGTCCCAAGGAAGGAAAATAATGTCGCATTCGAAAGCATCCTCCAACAAACGATGTATCTCGTTGCGTAACTTATCCTTGTTCTCATAGAACACTTTTTCCGTCATCACAATCATATCGTCACATCTTACCACGTTGCCACCGTCTATCACCAAGTTCAAATCGATGACCTCACCATCCTGTCGCAGGCATTCGATATTACCAACCTGATTCACATCAGTAATTGTTCGCTGATAGTATTTTGTCTGCAGATAGTCAGGGGCGTATTTGTAGAAGGCCAAACGTTTCTCCCTCGTCTGAATCGGCATATAATCACGACACCAGATATCCTTTGTATGACTCAGTAAACGATGGTCAATATCATTCTCCTTCAGAATCTTGTCTATACTTTTGTACAGAGTCGGGCACCTCTCTGGCAACAGATCAGAGAAAAACACCGTATCCGTCAGGCTATCAACCATGTGATTGCCGTAATAGCAGCCGTAGAGGCTATTCCAGTTAGTAGCAGTCATTAAATCTGTCTGTTTTATAGGTTCCTTGTTTTCGCTCTATTAAGCCTTTTCTTGTATTATACCGATCTTTAATTGGATTCCAATCATTTACGCGACCATAGAAACATAACCTGTCGTTTTCCTTATCGGTATCTTGTTTTCCTAAAGCTCGGTATGTTGAAGTCAAATCGGTTCTGAGTGGTGTAGATAGCGGTCTTAGTATAGGCATTTGATTTCCCTTACATGCATTCAATATTTCATCCTTGCAAGTCAACGGCCCCGCTATTACAGTTCCCTTTTCGTCTTTTATGGCTCTAATGAGAATACCTCCGAATTTTGCATTACAATCATCATAACTGCTGTCAAAACATATATCTATACCACTCAGATGATAGAACAAATCTCCGGCATTGTAGACTTTTCTGGCATATGTTATTTCATTCCATTTATCATCCCATTTACCTTTTTCATAATAATAGAACTCAACCTCTGCAAAATAGTATTTAGCTTCACCACATAGAATACAATAGTTATCAAAGAGTTTTTGTGCTATTAGAGCACATTCACGCTGGAACTCTTTTTCTTCTCCTTTTGACAGTTTATCAAACGGATTCTTCAGAAAGTCATACTTTTCCTGCATATTATTATCACCTTTCTTATTGGTTTCTGCTGCAAAGGTAAGAAGGATAATGCGTGTTACCAAAAATTTTATGTTAAGACGTTGTTAAGATTTCCGAAATAGTTATTTAATTGTTTTTGAATAATCTATATTTCTTTTATTCCTAATGATTTCAAATAACTTATAGGTCCCATCGTAGAACTCTGGTAAACGTGTGGAGTCTTCAGGAAAGCCTTCAGGAGTCAGACGACTGTTGCCATTGGGGATACAAATGATGATTCCTTGACAGGCACGTGTTAGCAGCACTCGATAGGCATTGATCATGTATCTCTGCATGACGAGTACCAGTACCTCGTCATCTTTTGAAACAGCCAAAAGAAAAGTGGAAAAAAAATGCAGAACAAACTTTTTCGGACTCAGAGGGTATATACCCCCTGAGTAAAAAGAGCAAATATCCTGCATTTCCTGCACTTAATGTTGAGTATCAATAAGTTAGATTCAATTTTCCTACACTGAAAGTGTCACTTTTCCTACACTGCGACGGAGCGAGTTACAGAGTGCGCCTTTCAGTGTCATCAAGTGTAGGAAATGCAGGTTTTTGACAACTGAAGTCGTGTATAGACACTGTGGATACTATGCATTAACAGTGTGAAAACATAGTTTTGACGAGGTAAAAACATAGGATTGACGCGGTGAAAACATAGGATTCACCGAGTGAAAACATAGTTTTTGCGAAGGCGATAAAAAAGTTACATTTTTTCGGTGTCGTTTTAAACTTTTGACGCTGGGAAGCATCAAAGAAAGGTATCATTTATTATAACTAACTTTAATTTACAACTTAAAAAAAACTTTGACTATGAAAAAAGTGATGATGATGTTGGCACTTGTGGCCATGTCGTTTGCCGCACAGGCACAGACGAAGTTCCACGACGTTGAATTCAACGAGGCAAGCGGCCCTGTAAAGAAGATTGTAAGCAGCGTGATGGGACGTGAACAGGTTACCAACATTTCAAAGGACGGCAAAATGGACCGCGAGGGTCTGACGAATGCCGTGTACGACGCTGAGGGCTATCTGCAGTCGGCCACTATGACGATGATGCAGGGCCAGGCCGTCGACGTGAAGTACAAGTGGGAGAACGGCCGCGTAGTCAGCCAGTCGATGAACATGATGGGTCGCGACATGACCACCAAGCGCACCTATAACGACAAGGGTGCCGTGGCAGCTGAGTCTATGGACTTCGGTGGACAGGAGATGAAGATTCCCTATACCGATTACAAATATGACGACCGCGGCAACTGGATCAGCCGCAAGACTGAGATGATGGGCCAGGAAATGGTTCAGACGCGCACCATAGAATACTATGAATAACATCAGCCTCTGACGATAGAGGCCAGGCGACGGAGGTTCTCTGTGTTGTTGGCGGCAATGACGCCAGAGGGGGATGTAAAGTCAACGGGCTGTCCCTCGCGGTCACAGAGAACGCCGCCAGCCTCTGTCAGTATCATCGAGGCTGCTGCGAAATCCCAGGGCGAGAGCAGGTATTCGAAGTATAGCTCACAACGACCCATAGCGAGATAACAGAGCTCTGGAGCTGCTGCTCCAAAGCGGCGAATGTCGTTGCATTGCTGGAAAGCCTGCAGAATAATACGCGAGCACTCAGGGGCATATTCCTTATGATAGACAGGAAGTGCAGTACACAGCACGGCGTTCTCGAACGGACGCTGACTGACGTGAATCCGCTGTGACGCCTGACCCGTCTTGGGATGTTGCAGAAAAGCCCCTTTGCCACGCTCTGCCGTAAACAGCTCGTCCGTGCGAGGCAGGTAGACGGCTGCTATCTCCATAGCACCACTATGCCAGAGGCCTACGCAGATGGCACATTCGCGAATGCCGCGACTATAGTTGGCCGTTCCGTCGATGGGGTCGATAATCCACAGGTACTCGTGTTTCAGGTCGTGAATATCCTCTTCCTCGCAGAGAAATCCGCTGTTGGGAAGCAATTTGTTGAGCTGTTGACACAGGAAATCCTGCACGGCAATGTCTGACGAGGTCACGATATTGGCTGCGCCGTCTTTCTGAGAAATGCTGAAGTCGTCCGTCAGCATCAGACGCGAAGCTTCAACGACGATTTTTATAAGTGATTGTAGCATGGCGATATACTTTTGTGCAAAGGTACAACAAAAATCAGAGATGAACAAGCGCTGTTCCCCGTTTTGTATCGTTTGTGAAAAAAAAGCCTGAAAAAGTTGCAGGAATATCAAGAAAAATACGTACCTTTGCATCCGCATTCGCAAGTTAGGGGCGTAGCTCAGCTGGTTTAGAGCGCTTCAGTCACATTGAAGAGGTCCCCGGTTCGAACCCGGGCGTCCCTACCCTCTCCCCAAAATTTTCTTTAGAAAAATGATGGCTTTTCGTTTAATTTTCGTACCTTTGTGCCCAAATTAAACGTTAGACAACTAAATACACACATTTGTTCTTATGGCAAACAACACTATCGTTGGATTGAAAATCAAAGGAATCAGAGAGTCAAAGAACCTCTCTGTAGAGGAAATTGCCGAGCGCAGCGGCCTGTCCGTCGACCAGATTGTATCGATTGAAAATGACGAACATCTGCCCTCGCTGGGTCCGTTAATCAAGATTGCCCGTGCTCTGGGCGTGCGCCTGGGCACCTTCATGGATGACAACGACGCGCTGGGTCCTGTGGTTACACGAGCTAAGGACCGTGAGGCCAACAGCAGCATCAGTTTCTCGAATGGTGCGACAGATGCCCGCAAGCACATGGAGTATCACCCGCTGGCACAGCAGAAGGCCGGACGCCACATGGAGCCGTTTGTGATTGACATCAATCCCGAGGGAAACTTAGACTATCAGCTTTCTGCACACGAGGGCGAAGAGTTCATCTACGTGATGCAGGGCGAGATTGAGATTGTCTATGGCAAGGAGACCTATACGCTAAAAGAGGGCGACTCAATCTTCTACGACTCTATCGTGAAGCACCATGTACACGGTGCCCCAGGCAAGAGTGCCAAGATCCTCGCAGTTGTCTATATCCCATTCTGATTATGAGCAACGTAAGACTTGATATGGCGGGCCGTCCATTGCCCGACAGAACCTATCCTGCCGAGACTGGAAGTGCTGGCTACAAGCTGCACGAGAAGACCCTCGGCCAGTGGTTGGAGCATTGGGCTGAGACCACCCCCGATAAGGAATATATCGTTTATTCAGACCGCAACCTGCGCTTCACATGGAGCCAGTTCAACGAGCGTGTAGACAACCTCGCCAAGGGTCTGATATCCATTGGAGTAAAGAAAGGCTCGAATGTAGGTATCTGGGCTACCAACGTACCCGACTGGCTGACGTTCCTCTATGCTACCGCCAAGATTGGTGCTGTACTCGTGACGGTAAACACCAACTACAAGCAGAACGAGCTGGAATACCTCTGCAAGGACTCAGACATGGAGGTGCTCTGCATCACCGATGGTACATGGGATTGTAACTACGTGGATATGACCTATACCATGCTGCCCGAGCTGAAGACTTGCGAGCGCGGCCATCTGAACTCAGAGCGTTTCCCCTACCTGAAGAACGTGGTGTATATAGGTATGGAGAAGTATCGCGGCATGTATAACACGGCCGAGCTGCTGCTCTTAGGACAGAACATCGAGGACGATACGCTGAACGAGATGAAGAAAGAGGTCAGCTGCTACGATGTATGCAACATGCAGTACACCAGTGGCACCACGGGATTCCCCAAGGGCGTGATGCTGACCCACTTCGGTATTGCCAACGACGGCTACTTCACGGGCGAAAACATGGGATTTACGCAAGACGACAAGCTTTGCGTCTGTGTGCCCCTGTTCCATTGCTTCGGCGTGGTGCTGGCCACGATGAACTGTCTGACACACGGCTGTACGGAGGTAATGGTCGAGAAGTTCGACCCCCTCGTGGTACTCGCCTCTATACATAAAGAAAGGTGTACGGCCGTCTATGGCGTACCCACCATGTTCATAGCCGAGCTGAACCACCCCATGTTCTCGATGTTCGACCTCACCTGTCTGCGCACAGGTATCATGGCAGGTTCGCTCTGTCCTATCGAGCTGATGAAGCAGGTCAGCGAAAAGATGTATATGACCATTACCAGCGTATATGGACTTACCGAGTCGTCGCCTGGTATGACGCAGACCTGTCTGAACGACACCTTCGAACAGCGTTGCACGACCGTAGGCCGCGACTATCCGTTTGTAGACGTAAAGGTGCTCGACCCAGAAACAGGCGAGGAATGTCCCGTTGGCGTGCAGGGCGAGATGTGCTGCAAGGGCTTCAACGTGATGAAGGGTTACTATAAGAATCCCGAGGCTACAGCTGAGGTCATCGACAAGAACGGCTATCTGCACTCTGGCGACCTGGGTGTGAAGGACGAGCAGGGCTTCTATAAGATTACGGGTCGTATCAAGGATATGATTATCCGTGGTGGTGAGAACATCTATCCGCGCGAGATTGAGGAGTTCCTCTACCACATGCCTGGCATTCGCGACGTACAGGTTGCTGCTGTTCCTTCAAAGAAATACGGAGAGGCAGTTGGTGCCTTTATCATCCTCGAAGAGGGTGTGAAGATGACACCTGAAGACGTGCAGCTATTCTGTCGTGGTAAGATTGCCCGCTACAAGATTCCAAAGTACGTGTTCTTTATCGACCAATTCCCGCTGACGGGCTCAGGAAAAATCCAGAAGTTCAAACTGAAGGAGATGAGCCTGAAACTCTGCGAGGAACAGGGAATCGTAGTAGAATAAAATAAAACAAAATAATAAAAGGCCGCAAGTTGCGGCCTTTTATTTTGTCTTTATCTTTACTTACTTGGCGTAAGCGACAGAACGTGTCTCGCGGATGACGGTAATCTTCACCTGTCCAGGATACGTCATCTCATTCTGAATCTTCGTAGCAATCTCGCCGCTCAGCGACTCAGTCTCGGCATCCGACATCTTGTCGGCACCCACGATGACGCGCAGTTCGCGACCAGCCTGGATGGCATAGGTTTTCGTAACGCCAGGATAGCTCATAGCAATGGCCTCGAGGTCGTTCAGACGCTTGATGTAGGCCTCGACAATCTCGCGACGGGCACCGGGACGGGCACCAGAGATGGCGTCGCACACCTGAACGATGGGAGCCAGCAGGGTCTGCATCTCCATCTCGTCGTGGTGGGCACCAATGGCATTGCAGATGTCGGGTTTCTCCTTGAACTGCTCAGCAATCTTAGCACCATAGAGTGCGTGAGGCATCTCGCTCTCCTCATCGGGCACTTTACCAATATCGTGTAACAGACCGGCACGCTTGGCCTTCTTAGGATTCAGACCCAACTCAGAAGCCATCACGGCACAGAGGTTAGCAGTCTCGCGAGCATGCTGCAACAGATTCTGACCATAACTGGAACGATACTTCATCTTACCGATGATACGAATCAGTTCAGGATGCAGACCGTGGATACCCAAGTCGATGGCTGTACGCTTACCGGTCTCGATAATCTCGTTCTCCAACTGTTTCTTCACCTTGGCAACCACCTCCTCAATACGGGCGGGGTGAATACGACCATCGGCTACCAACTGATGGAGAGCCAGACGACAGGTCTCACGACGTACGGGGTCGAAGGCCGAGATAACGATAGCCTCAGGAGTGTCGTCGACAACAATTTCAACACCGCAGGCAGCTTCCAGAGCACGGATGTTACGACCCTCACGACCAATCACGCGACCCTTCACGTCGTCGTTGTCAATATGGAACACAGAAACAGAGTTCTCTACAGCCGTCTCGGTAGCGACACGCTGGATAGTCTGAATAACAATTTTCTTAGCCTGGGCATTGGCATTGAGCTTGGCCTCGTCCATAATCTCGTTGATGTATGCCTGGGCATCAGTACGAGCCTCATCCTTCAACGACTCAACCAAGCGAGCCTTAGCCTCGTCGGCACTAAGTCCGGAGAGCTCTTCCAGTTTAGCACGCTCCTGAAGCTGCATTTTCTCCAGCTCTTCCTGCTTGATGGTCAGCAGCTTCTTCTCGTTGTCGATGCGGGTCTGCTGGTTGTCGAGCTCGTTCTTACGGCGTCCCAGTTCCTCCTGGCGCTGGTTCAGCGAGATCTCGCGTTGCTTCAACTTGTTCTCGTTCTGCTGGATGTGCTGGTTGCGCTGCTGGACTTCCTTCTCCAGCTCGCTCTTCTTGTTCAGGAATTTCTCCTTCACCTCAAGCAGTTTCTTTTCCTTGATGACCTCTGCCTCCTTGGTGGCAGCATCAACCATCTCATTATATTTTCCCTTGATAACAAAGCGGAAAATCAGAAAGCCACACACACCACCCAAAACAAGGGCGGCAGCAATGGCAATAATCGCAACAATAATGTTCATAAAATGTTATATATATAGAGTTAATGTTCTTGCGCTCCAAGTAGCGGGTCACTTGTTTTCACGAAGTACCTCTTCTATCTCAGCAGTAAGCCGTGCAAGAACATTATCATAGGGCAAAGTATCGTTGTGGGAATGCTCCTTCTGATACGCCAAACCTACGTCGACAAGCGTCATCAACGCAATGGTATGATCACTCTTGCGCCCCTTATAAGCCTGTGCATAGGCATTATAGCGCTCAGTGATATACTTGGCTGCAGAGCGGTAGTACTCTTCGTCGTCCCTGTTTACAAGAACTTCTATCTCTTCGTCGTAGACGTGCAGTCTGATACGTAGTCGGTCCTTCTTCTGATCTGGCATGGCTTGTTGTCCTTATTGGTTTTCGTCGCTGAGGATAGCAATGCACTTGTTGACATCACGGATAAGCTTCGACAACCGGTCTTTGGCATCTGCTAAATTGCCATCGGTAATCTCGATCATCTTAGCCATCTTTAATGAGTTATAGTCGTTCTGCTGTTGTTCCAACTTCGCATGCAGTTCGTTTACCGTCTTCTCGTTCTCTTCGATTATAGCATAGAGCTCACCATTCTCCTTCTTCAATTCCTGAAAGCGGAGAAGCAGCTGTCGCAGACGGGTCTCAAACGTTGCTAAAGTTTTCTCGTTAGCAGTCATACCATTCTCACTTTATTCTACAAAGGTAGAAAAAATTTATTGACAATTGACAATAGACAATAGATAATTATTTTTTTTTAACGTTATTCCTTAGGACGTGGCTCCTTCTTAGCCAGCATGACTACCTTGTACACAAAGTCTGTAATCCACTGTTGTGAGAAGCCTAACTTCTGATTGTACTGACGAATGGCCACTATAGTCTTCATCACACCTGCGTCGCTGAAATCGTTCTTGGTGAAGATATCGTTCACGGTCTTCTCGGTCATCGTGCGAAGAGCACCTTTCAGAAAACCAGGCAGACGCAACTTAAACTTCATCAGGTTGCCCGTCAGCATCAACAGATCCTGTGAGAATCCGCTGAACTGATACATATACGTCTGAACGTCCTGTGGTTTCTTGCAACGCTTGCGGATGCTGGCCTCAATCTCCTTGGTGAAGTCGTCGTTCATGCCGTACAGTTCTTTCAGCATCTTTTTACAGCGCGACTTCTCAGCCAGTCCCAGTTTATTGTTCTGTGTAGGCACCTTCAAGGTAGCCTTGAACACACGCAGGTCGGGCAGGGCTGCCAAATTGGTGATACCCAGGTCGCTGGCCATCACCGCCTGAAAATATACACGTATCAGGGTCATGAAGTCCTCCATTCCCCCAGCTTTCTGTGTTTCCTCCTTCTTTCCGAAAAACTTATTCCAAAATGCCATTATTCAAATATTTAGTATAATTGCGTGCAAAGTTACAAAAAAGTTAAGAGTTTAGAGTGAAGAGTTAAGAGTTTTTTGTATATTTGCAGCAAAATATTGTAAAATAAGACAGAATTATGAAAGGTATCGTTTTAGCAGGCGGCAGTGGCACACGCCTCTACCCCATCACAAAAGGCATTTCGAAGCAGCTGATTCCCATCTTCGACAAACCCATGATCTACTACCCCATCTCAACCTTGATGCTGGCCGGTATCCGTGAGATACTGATTATCTCGACACCTTATGACCTACCCGCCTTCAAACGTCTGCTGGGCGACGGCAGCGACCTTGGCGTACGCTTTGAATATGCTGAACAGCCCTCACCCGACGGACTGGCTCAGGCCTTTATCATTGGCGAAGAGTTTATTGGCGACGATTGCGCCTGTCTGGTATTGGGCGACAACATCTTCTATGGCGGTGGATTCACGGGTATGCTAAAGCAGGCGGTGAAGAGTGCTGAGGAGGATGGACGCGCTACCGTCTTCGGCTATTATGTCAACGACCCAGAGCGCTATGGCGTGGCTGAGTTCGACAAGGACGGCAACTGTCTCTCTATCGAAGAGAAACCCGCCAAGCCCAAGAGCAACTATGCCGTTGTAGGTCTCTACTTCTATCCTAATAGCGTGGTCGACATTGCCAAGCACATCAAGCCCTCGGCACGCGGCGAACTGGAAATCACCACAGTCAACCAGATGTACCTGCAACAAAAGAACTTACTGGTACAGACCTTGCAGCGTGGCTTTGCGTGGTTAGACACGGGAACACACGACTCACTCAGCGAAGCCTCCACCTTTATCGAGGTTATTGAGAAGCGTCAGGGACTGAAGGTGGCTTGTCTGGAGGAAATTGCCTACAAGCGCGGTTGGATAGACAAAGAGCAACTCCGCAAACTCGCTGAGCCCATGGCTAAGAACGACTATGGCAAATACCTCTTGCGTATAGCTGAGGAGAAATAAACTGAACGGCTCTAATAAATAAAAAAAGGAATGCGTGTGCATTCCTTTTTTATTATTCTGCATAATTCAGTATACAGCGTCGGAGAGCCTTGGGGTTACCCATATCGAACATGACACCATTGAGTCGCACACCCATCATGCCACTCTTCTGGCGTACCGCCTCCAAGGCGGTAGTAAGTTCAATTTCACGCATGGTATCACCCTCTGCATCTGCCCGTGCAATATCGCTGGCCAACTGAGCAAAGACATCGGGTGTCAGGACATACTGTCCGAAGACGCAATAATACTCCTTCTGTCCATCACCATTACGCACACCCAGAAACTCCTCAGCATAGCTGGCCTTGGGTTTCTCCTGCATCACAGAGACATTCAGAATGGTACGTTCCTTGTCCTCCCAAACACCACTAAGAATACCATAGTGGCTGACCTCTGCCAGTGGGATGGGGTGAATACTTATCAGCAGTTGGTTGTAGCGTTCATATTCCTCTATCAGCTGTAGGGCACAGGGTTTATTGGTGTTCGAACGGTAGAGTGTATCGCCCAGCAACAACAGCACGGGTTCGTTACCTGCAAAATGGGCTGCCTGATAGACGGCATGACCAAAGCCGCGCTTCTCGTTCTGATAGACATAGCGTAGACGCTTGCCGATGTCCAAGATATGGTTCTCATACTCCTGAGCCTCAGCATTAAGCTTGCTCAGATGCTCTTCCGACAACGAATGATCAAAGAAATCGGCATACTGCTTGCGCTCCTCCTTAGAACCCAACACCAGACAGATTTCCTCGATACCGCTCTTCACGAGTTCTTCCAGCAGGATGAGGATAACTGGGCGTACCATTCCGTCTGGACACGGCATGGGGAAGAAGTCTTTTTTCTGCGTTCTGGTAGCGGGATAGAGACGTGTGCCAAAGCCTGCCACAGGAATGATGGCCTTACGCACGGTATGAACAGGATGCAACGTCAGCGGATAGGCCCGCAATCCCTGAGCATTCAGGTAGTCAATCAGTTGTTGCTGAGTATCTTTGCTACGTGCCAGGAACTGCACGGAACCGTCACCGTGAGAGCCTACGCCCTTACCTCCATAGACCAAAGGCAGAATCTGCGGGTCGTTCAACACCTCGTGCAACTTGGGCGCCCAAAGGGCTGGTGACATTGGTGCGACATACTTGTCGAACATCTCCTCAGCCTCGGTCATCAGTCGGCCTAACGCCTCAGCGTCGCCACTGGCCATATACTGGGTGGCGCGCTCGACCACTTCATGGTTCCACTCACCCAGTGCCTTGTGCAGGTTCTGCTCGGCCTCGGTAGTAGCAAAGGGGTACGACTTGTTCAAGTCTTTCAGAATGCGGATGGTATCCTTCTCTGCACACAGGTCGGCAAAGACCCAATAGAGCGTCTTCTTGACATTCAGCGACTTAACCTCAATCTCGTCGCCGTCGAAGGTCATCAGATTGGGCTTTACACCAAAGGCACACGCCTGGTCAAGACGACCACAGCGCGACGACGTGCGCAACTCACCCAGATAGGCGATATTCATCTCGCCCAGCGTATTCAGGTTTAGTTTATATAATAAGTTGAATGCGCGCGCGACAAGCACACAGATAGCTGCCGACGACGACAGTCCGCTCTTCATGGGTAGTGTCATATCGGTAATCCTGATGCGCACACCACCTACCTTGTACCATTCTAGCATATACGACGCCACGCCGGCACAATAGCAGAAGAACGAGCCCGACTTAGCCACCGATTTCAGCTCCGCTTCATTCATGCTGCACGAGAAATCGTTCCACACATTACTGATTTCTGGAGCATCACTATGCAGTTCAAAGATGGACGATTTTTCCACCTCGGCATAGATACCCTGTTCGATACCCGTCACAATAGAGGCACCCGGCAAGATATCTGCATTCATCGTACGATAGTGACCAGCCCAGTCAGTATGTTCGCCAAACAGGCATAAGCGACCCGGAACAAAGAGTTTTATCATCTTTACAATAGTTTGTTATGTTAAAAACTTCCACAAAGATACAGTTTTTTCTGCACAAATGGCATTTTTTTTGCTTTTTATTTGGTAAGATTGATATTTTTATATACTTTTGCAGCGATATAACAACAAAAGTTAACAACAAACCCTTTAAAAAACTACCGCCTATCGAGAAAACTCTACTTCATAAAAAGTAAAGAAAACGATATGAAGAATTATGCAAGCCAGTCCGACGAATCGTTGGCACTGCTTTACATAGGAGGAGAAAATAGTGCGTTTGATGAGTTGTTAGCTCGTAATCAACAAAAGCTCTATACGTATATTATGTTCGTGGTCCGCGACCCCGAAATGGCTAACGACGTTTTCCAGGAGACGTTCGTGAAGGTTATCACCAAGCTGCAGGAAGGCAAATATACCGATTCCGGCAAATTCTCATTCTGGTTAACGCGCATTGCCCACAACATCATCATGGACAACTACCGCCAACAACGGTCAAGCCATATCGTGGAACCCACGGCAGACAATGACCTCAACAAACTGAGTGGTGACAGTCTGATGGACATCAATCGTGAGAACGAATATGTCAACACCCAGATTCTCTCAGATGTACGCCATCTGATGGATGCCCTGCCTGCTACCCAGCGCGAGGTGGTCTACATGCGCTATTATCAGGATCTGTCGTTTAAGGAGATTGCCGAGATGACGGGTGTCAGCATCAACACCTCGTTAGGCCGCATGCGCTACGCCCTGATTAACATGCGGCGTATGGCTAAGCAGCACCAAATTCAGCTGACATTAGACCAGTAAAACGTTATAATGCCCGCAATCCGCTAATACGCTCTTCAGGATTCTCAGAGCCAAAGACATAGCTGCCTGCTACCAGTACGTCGGCACCAGCCGCCACCAGTCGGGGAGCTGTTTCTGCCTGTACACCGCCGTCAATCTCTATCAGTGCCTTCGATCCGCTGTCGTCAATGAGTTTACGCAACCGCTTCACCTTGGCAATGGTATTCTCGATGAATACCTGTCCGCCAAAGCCAGGATTCACACTCATCAGTAGCACCATGTCTACGTCACCAATGATGTCTTCAAGCACCGATACTGGTGTTGCCGGATTCAGCGTCACACCAGCCTTCATGCCAGCGGCATGAATCTCCTGTATGGTACGATGCAGATGGGTACAAGCCTCAGCATGAACATTCATCATCATGGCTCCCAACTTAGCAGTTTGTTGGATATAGTGCTCTGGATGCACAATCATATAGTGCACATCCAATAGTTTCTTACACTTCTTGGCAACAGCCTCCAATACGGGGAAGCCAAACGAGATATTCGGTACGAAGACACCATCCATCACATCCAGATGGAGCCATTGTGCCTCACTGCGGTTGATCATCTCCAGATCCTTGTCGAGATGTAGGAAGTCAGCAGCAAGCAACGACGGAGAGACTATTGTAGCCATGATTATCCTTTTTTGTAGCGTTACACATTCTCGCAAACTGTTTGATAAACAGAATGGTCGACGGATTAGGTGTAAAATCTTCTTGGGTAAAATTTGTCATAGGCGAAACTGTTTATATTGTTTGTTATTAATGAAACGTACAGCTCGCCTATTTATTATTTCAAAAGAGAAATTTATTTTACGTGACAGTCACCCAACTGTTTCATACCGTTCAGAAAGTCGCGTGCCGACATGCGTTTCTTGCCTGCCAACTGCAGTTCCACTATCTCCAACCATTCATCGGCAGCAGCAATGAAGAACGTCTTTTGCTCTACAGAAATAGTTCCGACAGGCTGTTGAACGGGACGTCCCGTTTTGCGGGTCTTATAGATTTTCAGCACCGTGGTCTTTCCTGTAGCATCCAGTAACATTGTCCAAGCACCTGGATAGGGACTCAGTCCGCGAACAAAATCATATACCCTCTTGGCATTCATCGTCCAGTCAATCTCGCAGGTCTCCTTGAAAATCTTTGGAGCAGGCTTCATGGCTGAACCATCAAGGACGCTATCCTGAGGGATGCTGATAGGATGGCCGTCAGCAGCAATGATGGCTTCCAGGGTTTCGAGACACAACGCTGCACCCAGATGCATCAGACCATCGTAGACATATTCCACGTCGGCCTCGTCGGGTATGGCAAACGTCTTCTTTGCAATGATGCGTCCCGTGTCAATATCGTGATCGAGAAAGAATGTCGTTACCCCCGTCTCCGTTTCACCATTAATCACCGCCCAGTTGATGGGAGCAGCCCCACGATACTGAGGCAGTAAGGCGGCATGTACGTTAAATGTGCCGTATTCAGGCATGGCCCACACCACCTCGGGTAACATTCTGAAGGCTACTACCACCTGTAGGTTTGCCTCGTATGAACGTAGCTGTTCCACGAATGTCGGATCTTTCATCTTTTCCGGTTGCAACACGGGCAAACCATGCTCCAGCGCATATTTCTTCACTTCCGACGGCTGCATCTCCGTCTGATGTCTGCCCACGGGTTTGTCAGGCTGTGTCACTACAGCCACAACGTTATAGTCGTTCTCCACCAGCGCTTGCAGAGTCTCCACTGCAAACTCCGGCGTTCCCATAAAAACAATTCTAAGGTCGTTTTTCGTCATATTATTATTTCGTTATAGCGAAATCTCGAAACATCGAGATTTCGAAACTTCGTTCATTGATTAGTCTTGGCTGAAGTCATGTACCATTTTTCGATACATTTCATACATGCGGCGACGGGAGATATAGCCCTTCAAGTGGTTGTTGGTATCGATGACGGGCAACCACTCGGCCTGTGTTTCTTCAAAGACGCGCATCACCTTGGTCATAGGCGTCGAATCGCTTAGGGTTGCAGCAGGTTCTACCATCAGTTGAGAAGCCTTGAAATGATGATACAACTCCGTACGGAACACCACATGACGGATTTTTACCACGTTAATCTCACCCAGCAACGCCCCTGCCGGATCGGTAACAGGCAGCACACGATGGCGCGAACGGCTGATTTGGTTGACGATTTGTCCCAGTTCCATATCAGGTGCAACAGCCTGGAAGTCACGGTCAACAACAGAGTCGAGACTCATCAGCGTGAGCACAGCATGATCAGTATGGTGGGTCACAAGACGTCCCTGCTTAGCCAGTCGCATACCATAGATACTATGAGGCTCAAAGATATTGATGGTCAGGTAGCTCGACACGGCAACAATCATCAACGGCATAAACAGATTATAGCCACTGGTAATCTCAGCAATGAGGAAGATACCCGTCAGCGGAGCATGCATCACACCCGACATCACACCAGCCATACCCAACAGGGCGAAGTTCTTCTCAGGTACATAGACACCAATCTGGTGCATATTCCATAGTCGTGAGAAGAAGAAACCCGTAAAACAGCCAATAAACAGTGATGGAGCAAACGTACCACCACAGCCACCACCTCCGTTGGTCGCACTGGTTGCAAACACTTTCGTCAGCAGCACAAGACCTATATATATAATAAGGTATTCCGGATGGCCATAGAACAGCGACCCGTCGAGTATCTGATTCCAGTCGGCTTCTGTCTTTCCGTTCAGCAACAGGTTGATGCTGTGATAGCCCTCGCCATAAAGCGAAGGGAAGAGGAAGATAAGCGTACTCAGGATAGCACCACCGATAAGGAGTTTGACATAGGGTCTATCCTTGAAACGGGCAAACATATCCTCGCAGACAGTCATGGTACGGACAAAGTAGAGTGAGACGAATCCACACGTGACACCCAGCAGGATGCTGGCAGGTACACGCTCTACCGTCCAGTCGGAATCGAGATGGAATGAAAACAGCACCGCATTGCCGCTGAAAATATAGGTAAAACAGGTGGCTGTCACGCAACTGACCAAAATGGGCAACAGCGAGGCCATCGTCAGGTCAATCATCAGCACTTCAAGGGTAAATACCAATCCGGCAATAGGAGCCTTAAAGATGCCTGCAATAGCACCTGCGGCACCACAGCCCACAAGCGTCATCAGCGTCTTGTTGTCCATGCGGAAAAGTTTGCCCAGATTCGAACCGATGGCCGAACCCGTCAGCACGATAGGAGCCTCAGCACCCACAGAACCACCAAAGCCGATAGTGATGGCTGAGGCTATGACGCTGGACCACGTATTATGCCCCTTCAACCGTGAGCGATTCGACGAGATAGCATAGAGGATGCGTGTAATACCATGCGAGATATTGTCCTTGACGATATAACGGATAAAAAGCGACGTAAGCCAGATACCAATCACAGGATATACCAGATACAACCAGTTATAGGTATCGGCATGGAAACGTCCCGTCAACAGCGCCACGATCTGGTTTATCAGTCCATGGAGTACAAATGCCGCCACGGCCGACAACAGTCCCACAGCAAACGCCAGGATAAGTATGAACATCTTGTCGCTGACATTCTTGACACGCCATTCATGCAGTCGCTGTAGCCAATGTGGTCGGTTATCGTTCATTGCTTCACTCCTCTCTATTCACTTTCTAATAATCGTCACTTGTCCGTCGGGGCGCAGTCTGATGATGCTACTGGGCTGGTGGGGCTTATGCTCCTGTCGGCGTGCCCAGCATACATAGTCAACTTGTTCAATAATGCGAGGATCAATATCGCAATAGTTTTGTGCAGCAGGTTCGCCACTGATATTCGCAGATGTCGACACCAGGGCTTTTTGGAACCTATAGCATAATTCTTTAGAGAAAGGCTCGTCGGTGATGCGGATACCGATTGAGCCATCCTCGGCAATCAGGTTCGGAGCAAGGTTAATTGCACCGTCGAGAATCAGCGTGGTAGGTTTGACATCGCCTTCCTTCATACTGTCAATCAGTTGCCACGCTACGTCTGGCACATTGCGGATATAGCGCTGCATACGAGCATCGCTGTCGACCAGACAAATTAGTGCCTTCGAGTCGTCGCGCTGCTTAATCTCATAAACGCGCCTGACAGCCTCAACATTCGTTGCATCACATCCAATGCCCCAAACAGTATCCGTCGGATAGAGAATGACCCCACCCTTTCGCAGCACTTCCACTGCCTTCTTGATATCTTCTTCCCGTGTCATTAGAACTCAGAGGTAAAGTGAAACTTGATATGTTTGAAGTCTTCCTGTGCCATACTGAGCACATAGCCAGAGTCAGCAAGGAACACATCCCTACCCTCCTTATCTTTCGCCATATACTGGTACTTGCGTTTCTTGAAATTCTCCAATTCCTGATCGTCGTCGCTCTCCACCCAGCAGGCTTTATAGAGGTGAACTGGTTCCCAACGGCACTTGGCGTTGTACTCGTTCTCCAAACGATACTGAATAACCTCGAACTGCAGTTGTCCCACAGTACCGATAATCTTACGGTTGTTAAACTGGTTGACGAACAACTGGGCCACACCCTCGTCCATCAACTGGTCAATACCCTTTTGTAGTTGCTTCGACTTCATCGGGTCGTCGTTTTCGATATACTTAAAGAGCTCTGGTGAGAACGAGGGCAGACCGCGGAAGTGTAGCTGTTCGCCCTCAGTCAGCGTATCGCCAATCTTGAACATGCCGCCAGTATCGGGCAGACCTACAATATCACCAGGCCAAGCCTCGTCGATGGTTGACTTGCGCTGAGCCATAAACTGTGTAGGCGAAGAGAAACGCAGCGTCTTGCCCTGACGCACATGCAGATAGGGCTGGTTGCGCTGGAATTTTCCGCTACACACCTTGCAGAAGGCGATACACGAACGGTGGTTGGGGTCGATATTGGCAGTAATCTTAAAGATAAACCCGATGAATTTCTGCTCCTCGGGTTGCACCATTCGTTCCTCGGCCTTAGTGGGTTTGGGACTTGGAGCTATCTCGACGAAGCAGTCGAGCAACTCCTGAACGCCAAAGTTATTGAGGGCCGAGCCAAAGAATACGGGGGCTACCTCAGCAGAGCGGTAAGTCTCCACCTCGAACTCCGGATATACGCCATCCACCAGTTCCAAGTCTTCGCGGAGCTTGTTCGCATCGGTTTCCCCAACGCGCTTATCAAGGTCAGGGGAACCGACCTCCACACTTACCTTCTCTGTGACACGCTGCTTGTCAGGGGTAAACAGGTTGAGTTGCTGCTCGTAAATATTATAGACACCCTTGAACTTCGCACCTTGGTTGATAGGCCACGACAGCGGGCGTACCTTGATTTCCAACTCCTGCTCCAACTCGTCGAGCAAGTCAAACGGGTCGCGACCCTCACGGTCCATCTTATTGATGAAGATGATAACAGGGGTGTTGCGCATACGGCAGACATTCATCAACTTACGAGTCTGCGTCTCCACGCCCTTCGCACCATCCACGACGATAATCGCTGAGTCGACAGCCGTCAGCGTACGGTAGGTATCCTCAGCAAAATCCTGGTGACCAGGAGTATCGAGGATATTTACCTTGTATTCTATTTCTGAGCCTTCTGGTGTATAGTCGAACTCCATCACAGAGGTCGATACGGAGATACCACGCTGCTTTTCGATATCCATCCAGTCAGAGGTGGCAGTCTTCTTAATCTTGTTGTTCTTCACGGCGCCAGCCACCTGTATCTGTCCGCCAAAGAGCAGAAACTTCTCTGTCAGCGTGGTCTTACCGGCATCCGGGTGCGATATTATCGCAAATGTTCTTCTTCTTTCTATTTCCTGATTCATAATTTCTCAATACAATCTTTTAAGCTTTCTTCCCAATAGGGAATTTCTATATGATAGGTTTGCTTTATCTTCGTCTTATCAAGCACCGAATAGTGCGGACGGGCAGCTGGCGTGGGATATTCCTCCGTATGAAGCGGACGGACGTGGCATGTGGTAATGCCTGCCAACCGATGGATAGCCTTGGTGAAGTCGTACCACGAGATAACGCCCTCGTTGCTAAAGTGGTAGATGCCAGGCTCAACACCCTGATTAATGACGGCAAAAATAGCCACAGCCAGGTCGCGGGCATAGGTCGGAGTTCCTATCTGGTCGAAGATAACGCCCAACTCGGGTTTCTCCTTACCCAGACGTATCATGGTCTTCACGAAGTTATTGCCAAAGGTAGAGTACAACCATGCCGTACGGATAATCACCGAGCGCTCACAAAGTTTCTGAACGTTCAGTTCGCCCACAAGTTTAGTACGTCCGTAGACGCTGTTCGGACAGGTTTCCTCGTCTTCCTTGTAAGGGGTATGATTGGTTCCGTCAAACACATAGTCTGTAGAGATCTGTATCATCCAGCCGCCCCGCTGTCCTACGGCATGGGCAAGATAGGCAGGTGCCTCGGCATTCAGTTTTTGGCACAGCGCCTCGTTATTTTCTGCCTTATCAACAGCCGTATAGGCGGCACAATTGACGATACCATCTATCTGGTTCTCGTTGACAAAGGACTCAACAGCCTGTTGGTCGGTGATATCGAGCTCAGTTACATCAGTATTAAAATAGGTATGCTGGGGATTCTCCTTCTCCAGCAGTTGCATCTCGTTGCCCAATTGGCCGTTACAGCCAGTGATTAATATATTCATCTTACTCAAAGTTCAAACCTTCTTCCTTGTCTTTCTTATAATAGTCAGAGAGCATGCCCACAAGGGTGGTAATCTCCTTGACAGCAGCCTGGGTGTTAGCCGTAATCTCCTTCTTCTGCAATCGCAGCAGCATGGTACCATAAAGAGCATTAAAACACGTCTCCACCTCGTTTTCCTCCTTGTCGGCACCATGGTTGCGCAGCTCTACGATGTAGGGCAGCACCTTATAGTATTCAGCATTATAGAAAGGAAACTTTGGCGACGACAATAACTGAGCGTGTAGTTCCTGCAACTGCTGCATAGTGACCTTGTTGATCTGCAGGTGTCCCTGCTCACGGCAATCCTCCTGATTCATCATGCGTATCAGGTTACCAAACCAGTCGGCCTCTTCTTCTTTCTGCTCATCGCTATAGTCGAAGCGGTCTATGTATTCGTGACGAATACGACTGATGGAACAGCCAAAGGCACGTATCGTGTCTTCCACTTGCCACATATACAGCAGGTATTCGGCGATATTTGTCTTACGTAATTCTTGTGCTATAAACATTTTTTCCTATTTACTATTTACCTTTCAAAAGAACCTATACAGGTTCGTCACCGTACCAAAGAGCGACACAATGGAGAAGATGATTACAACGGCACCGATAATCTGGTTGATGATGCGGATTCCAGCATTGTCAAAGATGACGCGCAACTTGTCGACAAGCCACGAAAGGCCGTACCACCAAAGCAGGGCCCCACCGACGATACTGGTAAACCCGATGAGCATCTCGAACGGATGGTCGGGAATGACGAATGCAAACTGGGCAAACAGCGCCATAAACAGAAAGATGATCAGCGGATTGGAGAAGGTGACAAGAAAAGCGGTCCACGTGTTATACCACAAGGACCCCTTTTTCTGACCCGACTGGTGCATATTCTTCGTAGGGTCACTACGCCATGTAAAGATGCCAAAGGCCAACAGTAACACAGAACCGATAATCTGCAAGTAGAACTTGTTCTGGTCGTTGTTGATGAAATCCATCACGAAGGCCATACCAAATCCAGTCACTCCAGCATAGATGATATCACTAACGGCAGCACCTACACCTGTGGCCAGGCCAAAGAGACGTCCTTTATTTAGCGTACGCTGCACACAGAGCACGCCCACAGGCCCCATCGGCGCCGAGGCTATCATGCCTATCAGCATGCCTTTAAACACCAGGTCGACTATGTTAATATGTATAGGAAACGGCATATCGACTGCAAATTTACGAATTTTCCTTGATATACATCAGATTTTCTTCATAAAACTTTGAGTTATCATGCTTTTTTCATACCTTTGTAGCATTAAAACGCTTAATATCAACACTCAAAACATATTACTATTATGATAGAACAGCAAGGAATCAAGCCATACGTCATCGGCTTGGACTTAGGAGGAACCAACTCTGTATTCGGCATTGTCGACACTCGTGGCGAGATCAAGGCCACTACCGCCATCAAGACTGGCGGGTTTACTAGTGCAGAGGCCTATGTCAAATCGGCTACTGAAGCGCTCCAGCCAATTATCGAACAGGTGGGAGGCCTCGAAAAGATTAAAGCGATGGGCATTGGCGCGCCTAACGGCAATTACTACAATGGCACTATCGAGTTTGCCCCCAACCTGCCATGGGCCCACGACGGCATTGTTCCTCTAGCTAAAATGTTCAGCGAAAAACTTGGTGGCATCCCCGTGGCACTGACTAACGACGCCAATGCTGCCGCTCTGGGTGAAATGGTCTATGGCGTAGCCCGCGGTATGAAGAACTTCATCGTCATTACGCTGGGCACAGGTGTAGGCTCGGGAATCGTGGTTAACGGACAACTGCTTTATGGACACGATGGCTTCGCTGGTGAGTTGGGACACGTCACCATGGTACGTGGTGCCGAGGGACGTCCTTGCGGATGTGGCCGAACAGGCTGCCTTGAAGCCTATTGCTCGGCAACAGGTGTAGCACGTACTGCCCGTGAGTTGTTGGCTACCACCAACCAGCCCTCCATTCTTCGCGACATGAAGCCTGAAAACATCACGTCACTCGACGTGGCGATTGCTGCCGGCAAGGGCGACGCACTGGCTAAGGATATCTACGAGTTCACGGGCAAGATGCTAGGTGAGGCATGTGCAGACTTTGCCGCCTTCTCGTCACCAGAAGCTTTCATCTTCTTCGGAGGTATGGTAAAAGCTGGCGACTTGATTATGGATCCTATCAAAAAAGCCTACGACAAACACGTCATGAACATCTTTAAAGGCAAGGCTCAGTTCCTGGTCAGCGGTCTCGACGGAGCGTCGGCTGCCGTACTCGGAGCATCAGCCATTGGTTGGGAAATACAGTAACGAACTAAAAAGAGGTTGGTGCAGGACGCTACCAACCTCATCTTTTAATGATAAGTAGCGTAAAAAGAAAGTCTACGCAAATGCTTATCGGGGGCAAATTTAGATATTAATTTGATAAAAAGCAAATTTTCCTGCCACTTTTTTCGTTTTTCTGCGTTTTAACTGACTCCAACAACTGATGAAATACCGCATACTGACAGCGTTCACCCTACTGTTTCTGCTCGTTACAGGCTGTGAAAAGAGCATCGCTACTGACGAGGATGGCACCTCGGGTGGTGACACCCCGACAGCTGGCATCAGTGATGCCGACAAGCAGAACGCGCTGACTATCAGCCAGGCATGGGAAGTAGCCGATGGCACTGTTGTCTGCGTAAAGGGTTACTTGGTTGCCTCTACACAGCGTAGCATTCAGAATGCAATCTTCTCAGCACCGTTCGAAGGCACCACCGCTATAGTCTTAGCAGAAGAGCCAATCAAGGGTAGCGACTATTTGATAGACTACGACGACTTGTTTCCCGTCTGTCTGACAGATGCTTCCAAGGGTATTCGCAACAACTTCAATTTAGTTGACCATCCCGAATACTGGAATCACATGGTATATATAATAGGTACGCGTGCCGACTATCTGAGTATGGCGGGGCTAAAGAAAGTAACAGCAATAGAGGTTGGCGAAGCCTACCAAGCCGAAGAGCCCGATACACCGGAAACCCCAGACGATCCAGTAACACCAAACCCAGAGCCTGAGCCTGATGACCCTGTAACACCAGACAACCCCAATACACCCGATGACCCTGTAACACCCGATAATCCCACGCCAACGTCCGACGTACTGACAGTGGCGCAAGCCAAACTAGTATCAAACTACCAAACTATTACAGTAGAGGGATATATTGTCGGTGCTGCCTATGATGATGGCATCCAAATAACTAAATATTTCAGCAGTCCGTTTACAAGCAAATCTTCAATCTTACTTGCTGACAAACCAATAGATATCAACAAGACTCCTGAAGAACAATTCGACTTACAATCTTTCTCAGACATATTCCCTGTATGCCTCACGGGCAACAAAAAGATACAAGATGTACTCAATCTTAAAGAGCATCCTAATAATCAGAACATACGTGTTCAGATAAAAGGTGTCAAACAAGACTATCTTTGCACTAAGGGAATGAAAGATGTTGAGAGTTACAAAATCATTTCCCAGGAACCGTAGCCTGCTTGCGATATCCCATGCCTGTAACGTGGCAGATAAGTCGTCCTTCTTGATTGGTGACGCGCACCTCCATAGAGGGTATCTTATGATGGTCGCAGACGCAGGTAGCTTCTGCTGTCAGCACGTCGCCTTCCATAGCACTCGACACAAACATAATGCTGTTCTGGATGCCGAAGGTCAGCTGTCCGCCGTGGTTCATCAGTGCCGCAATAGCCAGATCGGCTAACGTAAACAAGGCACCACCCTGACACACATTGCCTCCATTGAGGTGGGCGTTAGTTACGGTCATCACCGCTATAGCATGATTATTGTCTACCTCTGTAATCTGACAGCCTGCCTGTGCAGCAAAGCGGTCGTTCTTATTCAACAATTCCTTGATACTCATATCGTCGTCGTTCAGTTTTACAGGCGGCAAAGGTACGAAAAATATCCGATTACGCAACCGTTTACATAACAAAATAATGTAAAAGCGGTGGCTGTTTCATTCTTTTTTGCTATCTTTGCACACAGAAACTACTTAAACGCAAATCAAAATGAAGAGAATCCTCCAGACAGCATTGCTTTGTCTCTGCATAGTAATGACAGCCCAGGCGAAGGGTTGGGACGAGCAGCAGTACCGCCAGATTGAGCAGAGCATCCGCCTGCCACAGTTCCCCGACAAGGCTTTTGTCATCACCAAATATGGTGCAAAGCCTGGCAATACTGCCGCAAAAAATCAGAAAGCAATACAGAAGGCTATCGACACCTGTTCAAAGAAAGGTGGCGGACGCGTCGTGGTACCTGCCGGACAGCACTTCCTCACAGCAGCCATCCAGCTGAAAAGCCACGTCAACCTTGTCGTTGAGGAGGGTGCTGTGCTGGAATTTGCTTTCGAACCCGAGCTCTACCCCATCGTTCCTACCCGTTGGGAGGGACTGGACTGCTGGAATCTCTCACCATTGATTTACGCCTACCAACAGAAAGACGTGGCCGTCACAGGTCGCGGTACCATCGATGGTGGTGGTTCGCGCGAGACTTGGTGGCCATGGGTCAGCGCCCCGAAGTTCGGCTTCAAGGAAGGGATGACCGTTCACCAGTGGAACGGCAGCCGTGCCCGCTTGCTGAAGGCTGCCGAGGACGGCATCGACATGGATGAGCGTCGCTTTGGTACGCAGGACGGACTGCGCCCGCAGATGATCAACTTCAACCAGTGCGAGGGCATTCTCATCGAGGACGTCACTTTGCTGCGCTCGCCGTTCTGGGTCATCCATCCACTGCTGTCGACAGACATCACAGTTCGTGGCGTCAAGATCAACAATGACGGTCCCAATGGTGACGGTTGTGACCCAGAGTCGTGTGACCGTGTACTTATCGAAAACTGCTATTTTAATACTGGCGACGACTGTATTGCCATCAAGTCGGCCCGCAACAACGACGGCCGCGAGGGCGGTCAGGGTCGCTATGCAGGCCGTCCATCGAAGAATATCATCATTCGCAACTGTGAGATGAAGAACGGTCACGGTGGTGTGGTCATCGGTTCGGAGATCAGCGGTGGCTGTCAGAACGTCTATGCAGAGAACTGCCGCATGGACTCTCCCTCACTGGACCGTGTGCTTCGCATAAAAACCAACTCCTGTCGCGGCGGCGTCATCGAGAACATCAACATGCGCAACATCACTGTTGGACAATGTAAGGAAGCCGTGCTGAAGATCAATACCGACTATGAGCCGCGCGAGGTATGCTGCCGAGGATTCAACCCCACAGTACGTAACGTATGGATGGAGAACGTAACCTGCCAGAAGTCTCGCTACGGTGTACTGGTGGTCGGCATGCCCGATGCCTGCCAAGTGTATGACGTCGACGTGAAAAATTGCCAGTTCAACGGTGTGGCCGAGGGTAACAAACTGACGGGTCAGTGGCGCGACATCCGCTTCGACAACCTGCAGATCAATGGTGCATTGGCACTGCTTGAGAAGCCCTACAAGCACTATTCGGAGTGGATGACCTATTCGGAGATGCAGCGTGTGCCGAAGTCATACCTGCTCGACTTCTCTAACACTCCCAAATGGAGCTATGTGATGGGTATCGAGCTGGAAGGTATGCTCGACACCTACCTGCGCTATGGCGGCGAGAAGATACGCCAGTACTGCCAGGAGTATACCGACACTATGATCTATACCGACGGCAACATCCGCGGATTCAATATCGAGGACTACAATCTGGACAATATCCGCACGGGCCATTTTGTGACCCGCATGTACCAGAAGTGGCCCGAGAAGAAAAACCTGCTGGCCATGCAACTGATGATGAAGCAACTGAAGAACCAGCCACGCACCGTGGTTGACAAGGTTTACTGGCATAAGGCTATCTACTCGTATCAGGTATGGCTCGACGGTATTTTCATGGGACTGCCGTTCTATACGATGACCGCCCGCGACCTGCTGCCACAGAAAGAGGCAAAGAAAATCTACGACGACGCTGTCAACCAGATCAGCATCACCTATCAACGCACCTTCGACCCGACGACGGGACTGAACCGCCACGCCTACGACGAGACACGCGACATGTTCTGGGCCGACAAAGAGACGGGACTGTCGCAGCACTGCTGGGGACGCGCTCAGGGCTGGTACTCGATGGCACTCATCGAACTGCTTGACGCACTGCCACAGGACTACAGCCGCAGAACGGAAGTCATAGAACTGCTACGTAAGGACCTCGACGCCGTCATCAAGTATCAGGACGAGAAAACCGGCCTGTGGTATCAGGTAATGGACCAGCCTGGGCGCGATGGTAACTATCTGGAATCCACCTGTTCCAGCATGTTCGCTTATGTACTGCTAAAAGCAAACCGCATGGGCTACTTAGGCGAGAAATACCGCGAGGCAGGCATCAAAGCCTACAAAGGAATCATCAACAACTTTATTCGCATCAATCCCGACAAGACCATCTCGCTGACACAGTGCTGCGAAGTGGCTGGCCTGGGCCCGGGACTGAGCGACAAAGTACGCAAGGCCGCCCCGAAGGTGAAGGAGAACCGTCGTCGCGACGGCTCATACGCCTACTACCTCTCTGAACCCATCCGCGACAACGACGCCAAGGGTGTCGGTCCGTTCCTCTGGGCTTCATTGGAGATGGAGCAGTTAGGCTATACGACCGACAGCGAGTATTGAAAAAGATAAGAAAGATGAAGAGAGGGCTTATATCTATCGCTGTTACCCTATTGTCGCTGACAGTAGCTGCTAACGACTATGACCAAGACAAGCCCTTTGGTTTCTGTACCCGTGCTTCACGCACTAATGCCGACAGTATTTACAACATTACTGGTGGAGGCTGTTACACCTATCCTGTACCCACTGATTTTTCCGGCAGTCTGACCATCCTCACGTCTGAAGGACCTGACGTGGATATGAAAGAAAAAATACGGAATAGCCTAAAGAACTACGAGGTCGTGATTCTCGATGGTTCCAAAGGTGACTTCTACGTATCAAGCAATGTTGTAAATACCAACAGCAACAGGACCGTTATAGGCATCAACAATGCCCGCATCTGTACCATCTGGAAGATAACGGACAAGATCAAGTCCTTACTTGACGCTGTGGGGGTTCCCCAGATGCGTACCAGCAGAGGGACAGGCAGCACTTTAGACAACGGCCGGAGAGTAAGTGAAGAGGCAGAATACAATACACGCAAAATCATCCTGGAGATGACGGACGACAAAGACGAAAGATATCGTAGCTCGGGAGTCCTGACGATAAAGAACTGTCAGAACATCATCATCCGCAACATCTCCTTTGTTGGTCCGGGATCTGTAGACGTGGGGGGAAGCGACCTTCTGACCTGCAACAATGCCAAGAACTGCTGGATAGACCATTGCGCCTTTACAGATGGCATGGACGGCAACTTCGACATCACGGTAAGCTCTGACTTCATTACCGTCAGCTGGTGTACGTTCAGCTATACCGACCGCTCGTATATGCACCAGAACACCAATCTCGTGGGCTATAGTGACAGAGAGCCAGATGGTTTCCTAAACACCACGTTTGCTTTTAACTGGTGGGGAACAGGCTGTCACCAGCGTATGCCAATGGTGCGTAGAGGCAAGATTCACATGCTGAACAACTACTATAGCTGTACGACTGCCAGTAACTGTATCAATCCCCGCATTAAGTCAGAGTTCCTGATTGAAGGCAACTATTTCGAAAAAGGAGTTAAAAGATACTATAGTCAGAATGACGCCATGGCAGTGACATGGGCTGATAGCAACCATGCCGAAGAGTCCAACAAAGCAGGAAAGCCGACATCCATCGGCACTCCTGTCACCGTACCTTACGATTATTCCGTAGCCCCCTATAGCGACGTGCCGTCTGTGGTAAAGACAAAAGCAGGAGCTACTCTCTTTTCCAGATAAAGCTAACAATTAAAACAAAAGAATATGAAGAAATCTCTACTTACACTTGCGATATCATTCATCGCAACATTAGCAATGGGACAGACTCCCGCATTCCCTGGTGCAGAAGGTTATGGCCGCTATATCACTGGCGGACGAGGAGGAAACATTGTCCACGTTTCCAACCTCAACGACTCTGGAACCGGTTCGCTGCGTGCAGCTGTCAATGGCTCTGCCAAGAAGACTGTGGTCTTTGATGTGGCAGGTGTCATTGTGTTGAAAAGCGATCTAGTCATTGGTGCCAATACCACCATTGCCGGACAGACAGCGCCATCACCCGGTATTACCTTGCGCTATTATTCGGTACGTCCCAATGGCAACAACATCATTATGCGCTTTATAAGAGTGCGACGTGGTGAAGAGGAAAACATCCATGATGGGGCTGATGCTTGTTGGGCTAAGAACTTCACAGGCATTATACTGGACCACTGCTCGTTCTCATGGAGTATTGACGAAGTATCGTCGTTCTATGACAACTGTGACTTCACCATGCAGTGGTGCTCTATAGGCGAAGGATTGGCCAATCCCGGACACTCCAAAGGCGAACACAGCTATGGAGGTATTTGGGGTGGAAAGGGCGCCTCATTCCACCATAATATGATATGCCATGTACAGAACCGAGCACCTCGTCTGAATGGTGCACGCTATGGCTGGACAGGTTATAACAAGACAAAATACCCTGGAGGAACTATCAATGCAGAGCAGGTAGACCTGCGAAATAACCTCATGTATAACTGGGGCAATGGCAATGGCGCTTATGGCGCTATGGGAGGCTATCATAACATTGTGAACAACTATTATAAGGCAGGACCTGCTACCAAAAACAAGACTCGCGTATTCCAATGCGGAAAGACATCTGGAAAAGATGCTGATGGAGGTCAGGCTATCGACCCTGAGAAAAAAGGAATCTACGGACATTTCTATATCAGTGGCAACTATGTTACTGCCGCTGGAAACGACGCAGAGAGCTACGACTGGAAGGGAGTTATTGTTGACGGTGTAAACGGCATTCCTGATACCATTAAACTTAGCAGTCCTATTAGCACCTTTGTCAATGCAGACGTGACCACACATTCGGCACAGACTGCTTACGAGAAGATTCTTGATTACGTAGGAGCATCCCTATTCCGTGACAACGTTGACAAACGATATGTTAGAGAAGCAAATAACGGAACAACCACTTATACAGGTAGTGCTTCGAAAACAGGCGAGGGTGAAAGTGTTACACACTATCCTGGCATCATTGACTTTGTGAAAGATCAAGGAGAATACACACTTGCATCGAACATGCGCTCTTCATCATTTGACGCCGACAAAGACGGAATGGCTGACGAATGGGAACAGGCCAATGGAGGAGATCTTGATCCTAATGCCTATACTTTGGACAGCGAATACCAGTGGTACACCAACCTTGAGGTATACATGAACAGTATTGTGGAGGACATCGTGAAAGCAGAAAACGCTGGCGCCATCTCTGCTGTCAACGAATATTATCCCACATGTGTCAAGGTTGACGTCAATCCACAGGAAGACCCATCAACGGGCGTAACGGGAACTATTACGTGGCCATTCAATACTGGTGTGGCAGGACAGACAGCAACCGTATTGCCATCCATCAGCGAAGGAATTACTTCAACCAGCGTAACCATAGGTAGTGACCTCGATTATGACGGCACACAATCGGTCGCTTCATTTAAAGAAACAAAAATCAAGGATTTGGCATATCAATCAACAGCTGCATCAGAAAAAAATGCCATTACTTTTACTATCAACATTGCCGACGGATATAAATTCCAGGCAGAAAACGTAGAGGTTACTGCTACCCGTCTTGGAACGGATGCAGGAAAACTTGACATCAGCTGGATAGATGATGGCGGTACTATATCCTTGATTCAAGGTAGTACACCAAAACGTAACGAAAACAAGACAGGCTTGGAAGACCAGACACCGTTTTACACTGCATATTCATTCAATCTTAGTAATGATGCTACGGCGAGCGAGAGTACATGCAAACTTATCATTAACATGTATGGCGTTACGACTTCCTACAAATCGGGAACTACCAATCTCAACTATAAGGACTATGGTTTCTGCAACATCATCATTACAGGACAGCTTATTAGTCCCACTGGCATATCTACGCCTGTCACCCTCTCCCCTGCCCTCTCTACCGAGTACTACAACTTGGCAGGACAGAAAGTTGGCAGCGATGCCAAGGGTGTAGTTATCGTTCGCCAGCGCATGGCGGACGGAACGACACTGACCAGGAAAACAATGAAATAACCTGCATTTCCTACACTTGGTGCTGATTATCAACAAATTACGTTCAAATTTCCTACACTGAAAGTGACACTTTTCCTACACTGAAGCGGTGCGAGTTACAGTGCAACTTCAGTGTAGGAATCAGTGTAGGATTTTTCGTGTAAGTATCTGACTATCAATAGCAAGTGTAGGAAATGCAGGATTTCGACAACTGAAGTCGTACCTAAGCACTGTGAATCCTACACATTAACACTGTTAAAGCGTAGGATTGACATCGTCAAAGCTATGCATTGACTATGTGAAAACATAGTTTTGACGCGGTAAAAACATAGTTTTCAAAATGCACAGACGTAATCGTTTACGTGGCATTTAACAGAAAATTCACACTCCGAACGTCCGTTCTTCACATTTTTATTCGTAACTTTGCAAGGCTAATACATATCGGTTCAGACAAATCAAAATTTTTACTAACAATAAAAACTAATAACGCTTATGAAACAAAAACAACTCAAATTGTTTCTGGGATTATTCATGGCCTTGTTGGCTATGAGCCAGAACGCTTTGGCTGACTTCAAGGACTTTGCCGTCGATTTAACCAACGGCAACTTGCTGGAAGAAAGCGAAAAAGTACAATGGGGTACTATCAACGCTTTTGGAATAGCAGTAGATGCCGAAGGAAAAGTCAGTCGTGTAGCGGCTGATGCAGAAACTGCTGTTGCAGTCCTCAGCGGAAAATGGCATAGCGCTACATGCTGGGCCTCACTGAGTGTTACTGTAAAGGTTGACGGACCGGTAAAAGTAACTTGTGGCACACAGCCTTGGGACAACAAGGCCGTTACCATCATGAATGGAAGTGAAACAGTTGCTTCGTTTAGCAACAAAGGGACTTTGTGGACTTCAAGTGCACCCGAAAATGTAGTATCAGGCTACTACAAAGGCGCAGAGGCAACAACACTGACTATTGACGGTGGCGGTTACCCTACTTATATTGCCATTGCAACTGCTAATCCCTCAGAACTCAAAACTGAAGCGACCGTATCATTCGCACTTGGCGATGCTACTGGTATTGCACCAGCTTCTATCAAAGACGAAGTAGGTAAAAGTATTACACTGCCAAAGAACTATACCATGTATGTTGAGGGCAAGACACTCACAGCATGGAGTGACGGCACGAACAGCTATGCTCCAGGTACAGAATTTGTTGTCCCGGAGGCAGATATCGAGCTCCAGCCAGTATTCACCGACAATACTGTATCTTTGACCGACCGCACAGAGCCTGTAACCTTAAAGTGGAATTTCCGTCGCGACCTGGGTGCACCCATTGTTCAATGGCAGAATAGGAAAGGAGACGTTTGGGTTGCCCAGGCAGTAATAGGAGATAAGGCTATTGATGTCCCAATGACCGTCAACACGAATCCCGGCAAATTCAACAATGCCAACAACAACGACTGGATTCAAACAAATATTGGAACGTCCTTTACTATCCCTGCTTGCAAGGGGGCTACTGTCAGCATGGAAGGCTATGCCGAATTCAGCACAACAACCATTGATGGCCAAACAGACTACACGTCAGGTAAGACCGTCAATTATGAATTAGCAGGTAATTCAGAAACGATTGACATTGTCATTGGCACATCGCCTTCTAATAGCAACAAATCTGATTGCCAATACATGCGCTATATCCAGATTCTGCTTCCTGTAATCCAAAGTGCAGGCGGCGAATCTTTCGACAATGCTGACGCTTCTGTTGAATGGCCAATGCTTGATAATGGTAATGTAAGCCTTGAATCTAAGACTGTATCACCAGAATCAGCTATTTCCGTTGCTTCTCTTGAATACACACCTGCTGATGCAACTATTTCAACGGGGTCACGATCTAAAGATCCAGATAACGGATTAAAATTTGTAACTTTTAAGGGCAATAACGTAAAGCTACATTGGAATGTGAAACCTGCAAAAGGCCTGACTTTCACTCCTACTCAAATTAAAATGTACGTACAGCGTTTCGCAACCAACAAAGAGAATGGCGTTGTTGTATCAGCTAAAGTCGGCGACGGAGAAGAAACCTCATTGGGCACCTATACTGCACGACGTGCCAATTGGGATGATGCCGAAGAAAAAAAACAATTCAAATGGGATGCAATACCTGCAACTCTTGTCAACGAAATTGTCATCGACCTGACTGCTGAACAACAGACAGCTCTTACCTCTGGGGATGGCTTCGATTTATATGCAACTACAGGTCTTGCAGCCGACAAAGCAGGCGGTTTTTCCGATGTTCGCGTATATGGTAAGGTAAATGGTACTATTGTTGATGTTGAAAAATATACACTCGCAACGATTGCTTCTCCAGAAGCTGGCGGTAGTGTAACGAAGTATCCAAATTCTGACGAGTACGAAGACGGCACTGAGGTGACGCTCACCGCTACCGAAAACTTCGGCTACGACTTTGTAAACTGGACTAACGCTGCTGGCGAAGAGGTTTCAAAGGATGCTAAGTTCAAATATACCGTTACTGCCAACGAGACTTTGACTGCAAACTTCAAGCAGGTAGAAACCTACGAGTTGAAATACTCTGTTGACGGAACCAACAGCTATATGGTAACTGTAAGTCCTGCTCCCACAGTCGTTGACGGTAAAAACATGTATGAGGCTGGTAGCACCGTTGTGCTTACAGCAAACGAGTATGAGGGTCTGGTAACCTTCACCAACTGGAGCGATGGTGAAACTGGCAGCGAAAAGACCATCACGATGGATGAGAACAAGACGCTTACGGCAAACTACTCTGAAGCCGACATCATTGCCGGTTGGGACTTCTACAAGGCAGGCAATAACGGCCGCGTAGCCGACTTCGCCAGCGATGATAATACCGCTGCAGCTCTTAGCCTCGTCAAGACTGCCGACGGCACTACTGCTGGCTGGCTGGACAAGAGCACTGAGAAAGGCGGTGGCTATGAGAGCTTCAAGGGTGCTGCCGTTAGCTGGCAGAGCACTCCTGGTACCCACCACTGGCAGACCAAGATTAATGCCGAGGCCTTCAAAGACATCAAGGTTCAGTTCCAGATGCTCTACAACTACAACGCTTATCCAACCTACAACGCCGAGTATTCACTCGATGGTGAGGAATGGACTAAGTTTGGCGACATCACAATGGTGGGTGCCAAAGCTGTAGCCTCGTTCAGCGGAACGCTGCCCGCTGCAGCCAACAACCAGAGCGATCTGTACATCCGCATGATTGCCGACAAGACAAAGGAAGTAGTAGGAACAGCAGGCAACGATGGTATTACGCTGGCTATGTTCTTCATTACCGGTACGCAGCAGGCTGCTTACGACGAAGTGGCTCCTGCCCTCGTTTCATCAGTTCCTGCCAACAATGCTACAGGTGCTTCTGCAAACGGTAAGATTGTGCTGAACTTCAATAAGAAAGTGCAACTGGCCGAAGGTACAAAGGCAACCTTAGGCGAGCAGGAACTGACACCTGCCGTCAGCGGCAAAACCATTACATTCCAATATAAGGGTCTGGAATATGAAACCGCTTACACCTTCACTTTGCCAGCCAACAGCGTAAAGAACCTGTCGGATGTTGTACTCGAAGAGGCTATCACCATCAACTTCACAACGATGGCCCGTCCTACGGTGACAAAGGGTGAATACGACGCTGTCGTTGCTACTGCTGACGAACTGTTAGCCGCTATCACCGCAGCCAACAGCCGCAGCGACCAGAACACCCGCTTCCGCATCTTCATCAAGAAGGGCAACTATACCATTCCCCTCTATGGAACCACGAAGAGCGTCAACGGCTACGATGTCAAGGAGTGTATCACCTTCATCACGGGTAAGAACATCTCGTTCATTGGTGAAGACCGAGACGAAGTCATCATCACCAACGGAATTGACAAGAACGAAACTTTCGCTGGCACCTATGGCACAACATCGAAATACGATGGTATCGGCAACAGCGATGTCTTCCTGATTAGTAACAATGCCAGCGGACTCTATTGGCAGGATCTGACCGTTGAAACCGGTATGGAAGACGGAACCGGTCGCGATATCGCCATCCAAGACAAGGGTACGAAGAACATCTACAAGAATGTTGCCTTGAGGGGTTACCAGGACACCTGGACTTCAAACAACGACAATGGCTTGTACTACTTCGAGGGTGGTTACCTACGCGGACGCACCGACTTTATGTGCGGTAAAGGTGACATCTACTTTAATGAAGTGGAGCTGCGCCAGATTCAGGGAGGTTACGCTGCCGTACCTTCAAAGCCCGCTAAGATTGGTTGGGTGTTCAAAGATTGCACTATCAACGGCGAGGCTTCACCTGCCGTGAAGGACGATAAAGGAAATATTATTCCTGCAGAAAAGGTTGACGGCAACTACACCCTCGGCCGTCCATGGGGTAAGGGCACTCCTACAGCCTACTTCATCGACACGAAGATGAACGTCATCCCTTCAGCTATCGGTTGGAGCGAGATGAGCGGCGGTTTCCCGAAGCAATTTGCTGAGTACAACTCCACCACGAAGACCGGTGCCGTCATAGGCCTGAGCGAACGTAAGAACACCTTCGATGCCTACGACGAGAAAAAGGAAGTCACCAACGAAACGACTGGAGAGAAGGAGACTGTCTATATCAACCGCCGCAACGAAACCAACGTTCCCGTGCTTACCGCCGAAGAGGCTGCTACCTACAGCGACAAGAGTCTGATGTTCGGTGATTGGGATCCGACACTGGCTACCGAGCAAGCTCCCGTTCCGACGAATGTAAAGATTGACGGTACGAAGCTGGCATGGGACGACAGCAACTATGCACTGTTGTTTGCCATTGTCAAAGACGGTCAGGTAATCGCCTTTACGACAGAAGCCGAGTATGACGTTGATGATGCTTCGGCAGAATATCGAGTACGTGCTGCCAACGAAATGGGTGGCATGAGCGAAGTTTCTGAAGTTGCTATTCCTGGTACTGTTGGCATCAACAACGTAAAGACAGCAGTCAACAACGTAAATGGCGAAATCTACAACCTCTCTGGCCAGCGTGTCAACAAGGCTACGAAGGGTCTGTACATCGTCAATGGCAAGAAAATGATTCTTAAGTAATCGCGTACCTTTTTATATATAGAGCGGACAGCCCCAGTGGTTGTCCGCTCTATTTTTCTTCAATTTTTCGTACGTCTCTGAGAGTATATCAAAAAAAATGTGTATATTTGCAGCATTATTACCGACCGTGAATCATACTTACTCCACAAAGAACGACAAATATGAGAAAGTCTATTTTACTAATGGCCACGGCAATGATTTGCCTCGGAGCCTCAGCACAGGAGAAACTCTTCAACAGTGCCAGTGTACAATCACCCGTTATCAACAACGACGGTACAGTGACCTTCAACCTCTTTGCCCCCAAGGCCATCAAGGTGGAGGTGACTGGCGACTTCCTGCCCACCCAAACCATTGAGGTCCCAGGCTACGGGAAATATGATGCTCCCGGCGTGGCAGAACTCGTAGAGGGGAAAAACGGCATATGGAGCTACACCAGCGACAAGCTCGCCCCTGAGATGTACAGCTATACCTTCAATATCGACGGAATGACAGGCGTCAAAGACCCCGCCAACATCTACGTTAACCGCGACATTGTCTCGTTTACTAACATCTTCATCGTCAGCAACCAAAAAGGCGACAAAGGCGACTTGTATAAAGTGAACGAGGTTCCCCACGGCAATCTGTCGAAGGTATGGTACAACAGTCCTACGCTGAAGATGCAGCGCCGCATGACCATTTATACCCCTGCGGGTTACGACAAGGGTGGCAAGTACCCTGTGCTCTATCTGTTGCATGGTGCTGGAGGCGACGAGAACGCCTGGAGCGAATTAGGCCGTGCAGCCCAGATTCTCGACAACCTGATTGCCACAGGCAAGGCAAAGCCGATGATTGTGGTGATGCCTAATGGCAATCCTAACTGTCAGGCAGCCCCTGGCGAGTGGTCGTTCGGCATGTACACCCCAGGTTTCCGTGATGCTGGCACTGGACCTACCACACCCGCCGTTGCTTCGATTCCTGAGAGTTTCATGGATATCGTCAACTATGTAGATGCCAACTACCGCACCATCAAGAGCCGTGCCGGACGTGCTGTCTGCGGTCTTTCCATGGGTGGCGGTCACACCTTCCACGTCAGCCTGCTCTACCCCAACACGTTCGACTACTATGGTCTCTTCTCTGCAGGCCTGCACCTCGGCAACCGTCAGATTATGCAAGGCTCCTTTGCCGACCAGATCAAGGCCGACCCCAACTTCGCCCAACAGTCAGCCAAACTCTTTGGCAGCAAGCCTAAGCTCTATTGGATTGCCATGGGTAAGACCGACTTCCTCTATCAGAGCTGCGTCGACCTACGCGCCTACTGGGACACCAAGAGCTATCCCTACCAGTATCGTGAGACTGATGGTGGACACATCTGGCGTAACTGGCGCATCTACCTGACGGAATTTGCACAGAAGATATTTAAATAACAGATAAGGCGGAAAGACGTAAACGTTTACGCAAGGAATTGTAAATAAAACTTTGGCTGTGTTAAGAGATATTACTACTTTTGCATCATAATATTATCTAATCATTTTAACTACTTTAATTTAAAACTACTAATTTTATGTCATTCAACATGAAGAGTATGCGTAGTGTGCTGGTGCTGGCATTCCTGCTGTTTGTAGGTAGCCTCAGTGCACAGACCGTAAAGGTCACCGTGAAAGACTCTCAGGGCGAGGCAGTTATCGGCGCCAGCGTTATCGAACAAGGTACGCGCAACGGCGGTGTGACCGACTTCGACGGAATCTTCACTATCAAGTTAACGGCTGGAAAGCCTATCGTCGTCAGCTACATCGGCATGAAGGCTAAGACCATCAATGCCAAGAGCGACGTAACGGTTGTACTGGAAGACGACGCCACCACACTGCAAGAGGTGGTAGCCATCGGTTACGGTACGATGAAGCGTAAGGACCTGACGGGTTCTGTATCGTCAGTAACTGGTGAAAAGCTGGCTGGTGTACCTGTTTCGAACGTTGCTGAAGCCCTGCAGGGTAAGCTCTCGGGTGTAAACGTCATCGCACAGGACGGTCGACCAGGAGCCACGATGTCTATCCGCGTTCGTGGTGGCGGTTCTATCACCCAGTCAAACGAGCCTCTGTACATCGTTGACGGTATTGCCGTCAGCGGCATTGACGACATCCCAGCAGACCAGATTGAGTCAATCGACGTACTGAAGGACGCCTCGTCAACAGCTATCTATGGTGCACGCGGTGCCAACGGTGTTATCCTCGTGACTACCAAGAGTGCTAGGGAAGGTAAGGCTCAGATAAAGTACAACATGTACTATCAGATTAAGGCTAAGCCCAAAGTGCTTGAGCAGCAGAGTGCCTACGACTACGTCCGCAATTCATGGGAGTACATGACGGCTGTTGGAAAGGGTAACTTGGGCCGCTACTATGGGCTCGGTTCAGCTAACGGCAACCATCTGGAGGAGTATCACAACGTCTCTGGCCACAACTATATGGAAGACTTGTTTGAGACTGGCCACATGTGGAATCACGATCTTTCTATAAGCGGTGGTAATGACAAGACCAAGTACTTTGCAGGCGTCAACTTCAGCGACGATGCCGCCACGATGAAGAAGACGGGCTTCACCCGCTGGAGCGTTAACCTGAAGTTGCAACAGAAGATTACGAAAGACCTAACTCTGAACATCGACACCCGTTATGGTGAGTCGAAGACAGAGTTGAATAAGTTCTTCCAGAACACCCACAACAACACCTTTGTATATCCTTGGATGTTCAACATGATTGACAACCCACTGGGTAACGGTGCCAAGACCGACTTCGGCGAGGGTAACCTCTTTGCTGAAGATCAGTACAACCCTCTAGCAGTAGTTGATGACAACAGCTACCTGCGCAGGAGACAGCGCATCCGCTTGAACACCGCTCTGACTTGGAATATTATCAGCGGACTGACTGCCAAGACAGAACTCGGTGTATCGCGCAACTGGTCAAAGACAGAGACCTGGGCTGGTCCTAACACTGGCCGCGACCTCGTATCGGAGGCTAAGCTGGCTCAGGGCGATGGCTACAACGTATCATGGACGAATACGTTGAACTACGACTTCGCAGACCTGTTGAAGAGCGAAGACCACTCACTGAACGTACTGGTTGGTAACGAGATACTGGGCAGCCGCTCGAACACTTCTACCATCACTGGTACACAGTATCCAACCTCATGGGACAAGGAGACGGCCTTTGGTCAGATTCAGATGGCCCAGGACCGCAATAAGAGTAACTTCACCAACAACATTGGTGTTTCATCTCACACATTGTCATGGTTCGGCCGCGTCAACTACAACCTATTGGGTCGCTATATGTTCACTTTCACCATGCGTGCTGACGGTTCTTCTAAGTTTGCTGACGGCAAGCGCTGGGGTTACTTCCCTGCAGGTGCTATCGCATGGCGTATCTCCGACGAGCCGTTCCTGAAGGGAACCCAGAAGTGGCTGGACAACTTAAAGCTCCGCCTCTCTATCGGTACCTCTGGTAACGATGGCATCGACGCATCGGCCTTCATTGACGCATGGACCTCTACCCAGAACAAAACCGACGGTATGTACGGATACTCACTTGGTAACATCAAGGGTAATCCCGATCTGACCTGGGAGAAAACCATCTCTCGTAACATCGGTTTGGACTACAGCGTCCTCAATGGTAAGTTCAACGGTTCTATCGACCTCTACTGGAACACCACGAAAGACTGTCTGATGCTGATTCCTATCAACTCGAACAGTGGTTTCGACTTTCAGTTCCAGAATGCCGCCAAGACCTCTAACAAGGGTATTGAGTTCGCATTCAACTACAACATTATCCGCAAGGCGGACTTCGATCTGAATTTTGGTGTAACCTACAACTACAACGTTAACAAGGTAGAGAGCGTTCCTGCTGATGCCAACATGAACGGTTCGATGAGCTTTGCCTCAACATCAATGAACCCCCAGAAGCCATACGTCATCCGCGAGGGTGAGCCTGTCGGTTTGATTATGGGTTACAAGTCTGCTGGTTTCTATACCGTTGACGACTTCGACGATCCTGCCCTCCATGACGGTCAGTGGATACTGAAAGAAGGAGTTCCCGATTGTAACGTCTCGACCTATACCCACCAGTACAAGCTTGACACCAAGACCAAGCGTTCGGACACCAAGGCTGTTCAAAATGCATTCCCTGGCATGCCTAAGTATGAGGATACCAACGGCGATGGTATGATTAACAGCGACGATGCCACCATCATCGGCCGTATGGCTCCGAAGCATACCGGTGGATTCAACTTCAGCGGTCGCTACAAAGCCTTCGACTTCAACGCCAACTTCGCTTATCAGCTCGATGGCAAGGTATTCAATGCCAATGTTGCACGCAGCATACACAGCGGTAACGTAGACAAGTGGTCAGCCATGAGCCGTCTAAAGACTGATCTTGACAACCAATGGCGCATGTACGATATCGATGCCAATGGTGACTTGGTATTCGTTACAGATCCTGATGCTCTGCGCGCACTCAACGCCAATGCTCAATATGGTGTGCTGAGTTATGGCAAGAACGACGCTCCTGTGGTCAGCGATGACTATATCGAGAATGCTGCATTCTTGCGTCTGCAGTCAGTAACCATCGGCTACACCCTGCCTAAGAACCTGACCCAGAAGATTGGTATCAGCAACGCACGCATCTACTTCACCGGTGGTAACTTGTTCTGCATCACAGGCTACAAAGGTCTTGACCCAGACGTCAACACCGATGGTTCAATGGACGCTAGCTACTCTGGTTTCCCAACGCCCGGATTCGACTACAACTCTTATCCGCGTAGCCGTACCTATACCTTTGGTATGAATGTTACTTTCTAATACTTTCGAATACTATCAGCAATACTTAAAATGATTATAACAATGAGAAACAAGATATTAAGTATCGCACTTTGTACTGCAGGCATGATTGCTGTAAGTTCTTGTAGCGACTACCTTGAGACAAGTTCTCCATCGACCATCACATCAGAAGTGGCTGCAGCATCACTGTCAGGCTGTCAGACCACACTGGATGGTGCCTATACAAACTTCCATGCGGTTCTTAGAGACCAAATCTTTGCCAATGGTTTGTTCTACACGCTTGACGCTGCCGGCTCAGACATCGAGCGTCACGGCGGTGAGCAGAATGTAGGCCGTCTGCGCGCTGAGACATTCTACAATGGTGGTAACAGCGAGATTCTGTCTAACTTCTCTGTAGAGACCGACCTGGGTACTTCTGATGCAAAGACAGCTTACTCGCTGCTTTACCGCATCATCTCTACGATGAATGTACTCATCAACGGTATCACTGAAGACAAGATGGCCGACAACAACCAGGGCGCAGAATACAAGAGTGTGTTAGCCCAAGCTATTCTCATGCGAGCTACCTGCTATCGCGAGCTCATCAAGTACTATGGTGACGTATTCCTCATCCACTCTTCAAGTGACGGAGTTGTTCCGTTCAGTTCCCGTCTGGACATCTATGACGAGCTGATTGAGCAGGTGAACAAGATAAAGGATAACGCTCCTGAGCTGACCAATGCCAACAAGAACAAGTTCACCCGTCAGTATGCCTATGCCCTGCTGGGCCGTCTCGCCATGGAGGCTGGTAGCTATCAAACTTATCGCCTGGATGTAACACCCGACACCCGTTTGGAGCGTCATCCTGACTACACCGATATCAATGGTGCTGCTTATGCCCGTTCTAAGGATTACAAGAAGTACTACGATACTGCCTACGACGCACTGAAGTGGGTAGCAGAGAATCCTGGAACTGCTACGTTCGATGCCAACGACTACTCGACTTTCTTCACTGAGATGCACGCCATTGACGGTGGTTTTGCCAGTGAATCCATCTTTGAGGATGAAAACGTACAGAATGGTGGTGAGAACAGTGAGCGTCCTTACGCTATCGGTCGCCCTGCTACCAGTTCGAACAAGTATGGTGTCTGCAAGTCATACGGTCAGTGCCGCATCAACCCCGCTTTCTACTATGGTATCTTCGATCCTAAGGACAAGCGTCGCGACATCTCATGTGTAGTAACTGGTTCGTATCTGGCTGCTAAGAGCCAGCGCTCTGACTTGAAGGACTACGACGGTAAGGGCTGCTGCTACGAGGTCATCCTCGGTTTCGAGATGAAGACTGCTGCCGACGGTGCTGGTATCGCCTGCGGTAAGTGGGACGAGAACCGTCAGGTAAAACCCTATATCACTGCTCAGCGTCGTTCAGGTATCAATCATCCCTATCTGCGTCTCTCTGAAATCTATCTCGCATTGGCTGAGGCTTCCCTGCTGAAGAGCACTGTCGACCAAACAACTGCCGACCAGTACTACAACAAGACGCACCAGCGTGCCGGTCTGGGCACCAAGAGCGGTGTCACACTGGAGGATGTTGTCGACGAGCGTGGCTTCGAATATGCTGGTGAAGGTGACCGTCGTTGGACACTGATTCGTACCGGCTTCATTGGCAAGAAAGTGAAAGCTGTCAAGGAGTTGACCAAGAAGATGATTGATGGTCTGAAGGCCAATGGCTACTACACCTTCGCCAACAACAATACTATTGGTAACTACATCTACTACAAGGGTGTAGACCCCACATCTGCTGCCATGGGTAGCCAGGCTTCTCGTGTGACCGGTCCGACACCTGATGCCATGCTGGTGGGTGGCTACGAGCCTACTAACGACATCGAGGCAATGCAGTTCCCTGGTTGGCGTGGTCAGCATGACTGGGATTTATACAAGACTTACAAAAACGGCAAATTCCCTAACAGCAACATCGCCATCAAGGGCCTGTTCACCAACATCTCCACTACTCCCGAGGGTTACACTCAGAAGGAATGGGGTAAGAAACTGGTGGAAGTTGAAGAGTCGAACGGTTTCTATTACGAGGATCTCTTCAAGGGCTGGGACTTCAAGTCTGCTCCTATCTATCTCGTTCCCCTGTCACAAAACCACTTGATTGGTGGCTTCACCAACGGTTACGGCTTCAGAAGCACATTCTGATTGACAATCACTCTAAATAATCAAAAGGACATCCCGAAGGGTGTCCTTTTTACGTTTCTATAAAATGTCTGCCGTACACCCATACAATCGTTTGCGGAAAAAATCAACAGATAATTTTGTAGTATTAAGAATAATTTGCTATCTTTGCAACCAAATAACATTTATTATTTATTAATTAAACTACTAATTATCTATGTCTATTAAAATGAAGAGTATCTTTCAGACAGTGCTACTGCTATGTCTGCTCTTAGTTGTAGGCAGCGTGAAAGCGCAGAATGTAACTAAGGGTACGGTGACAGATGCCAATGGCGATCCTGTCATCGGTGCTACCGTCATGGAAAAAGGCAATCAGCAGAATGCCACAGTGACCGACTACGACGGTAACTTCGCTCTGAAGGTGTCGGGCAAGAACCCCATCGTGGTGTCGTACATCGGCATGAAGCCCAAGACCGTTGATATCAAGGGCAAGTCGCAAGTCAACATCAAGTTGGAAGAGGACAACACCATGCTGAACGAAGTTGTCAAAATCGGTTATATGTCGGTTCGCAAAAAAGACTTGACAGGTGCCGTCTCCCAAGTGAGTGGCAAACAGATTGAGGACATCCCCGTTACCAATGTCACCGAGGCTCTGACTGGTAAGATGGCTGGTGTAAATGTGACAACAACAGAAGGTTCGCCTGATGCTGAGATTTCGATACGTGTACGTGGTGGTGGTTCAATCTCGCAAGATAACTCTCCACTATACATTGTTGATGGCTTTGAGGTATCGAGCATCAACGATATCCCCAGTTCAGATATTGAGACCATCGACGTACTGAAAGACGCTGCCTCTACCGCCATCTATGGTGCTCGTGGTGCTAACGGTGTTATCATCGTAACTACCAAGAGTGGCAAGACCGACGGTAGTATGCAAATCAATTTCAACGCCTCTTTTGGATGGGATAAAGTTGTGAAAGAGATTGGCGTTATGAATCCCTACAACTTTGGCCTATATCAGTATGAACTGGCCTCTGGCACACAGTTCAGCACGGAGAAGGGAAGCTACGGCACATACTCTGAACTGGAGCAGTTGAAAGGTATTGAGGGCAAAGACTGGCAAGACATGATTTTCGGCCGTACAGGCAATCAGAAGACTGTCGACGTCAGTGTAGCTGGTGGCAATAAGAAGTTGAACTATTCTGTTTCTTACGCCCATGTTGACAAGGATGCCATCATGCTGGGTTCGGGTCTGGCACGTAACAATATCACAGCCAAGCTGGGTGCTACTTTAAACAAATGGTTGTCGGCAGACTTTAAGTTCGCCCTGTCGCACACAAAGGTTGAGGGTTTGGCTAAAGGTACCGACAACAATGAGTCGAACGCCACCAATTCCTGGTCAAACAAGAGTATTCGCTATGCTCCAATCAACGCCATATCAGATGACGGTTCTGAACTCGACGAGGAATACAGCACACGCGTTGACCCGCTGACCAGTGTACTTGGAACGTCAAAGACCTCTAAGCAACTGAAGCACAGTTACAATTTTGGATTGACATGGAAGCCGTGGAAAGGCTGGAAGTTCAAAACACAGTTCTCTATGGGTTGGGACAACAAAGATACCGATGAAGCCTGGCTAGCTCGTGCCAACAACAATTCGAAGTACGAAAACGCTGGTATGGGTCTTACTGTTTTCCAGACAGACAACAAAAAAAGTATTACTAATACCAATACTATCACCTACGATAAGAAGAAGCTATTCTTCAAAGGCGACAAACTGACAGCACTGTTAGGTCAAGAGTGGAAACAGACCAAGCAGGACAAGAGTGAAGACGTCTACACTGGCTATGGCAGCCAATATGACACTTTCGACAAGTTGTTCGGCAACACCGCAGCTGCCAACCGTATGGATCCATGGTATTATACTTATCCTGATGACAGAATGATGTCATTCTTCGGACAGGTGCTCTACACTATCAATGACAAATACTACTTGAACGCTACATTACGTGGTGACGGCAGTTCAAAATTCGGTGCAGGCAACCGTTGGGGACTCTTCCCAGCAGCCCAATTGGCATGGCGTATCTCTGACGAGGCATTCTTGAAGAAGTACAGCTGGATCTATAACTTGAAGCTGCGTCTCTCATTAGGTACTGCTGGTAACAACCGTATTGACTCTGGTTTGCAAATCACTCAGTACGAACAGTCACGTACGACTGGTTCTGCACCTTATTTTGACGAGAAGCGTACTACCTATCTGAAGACTAATGGATATTTGTATAATCCAAACCTGAAATGGGAGACTACTATTACCCGCAACCTGGGTATTGACTATGGTTTTATCAACGGACGCATCTCGGGTAGCATTGACTTCTATTGGAACAGCACCAACGACCTACTGATGAAGACACGTGTACAGAGTTCATCTGGCTATCTGTATCAATACCAGAATTTCGGTTCAACAGAGAACAAGGGTGTTGAATTCTCGACAAACCTTGTTATTCTCGACAGCAAGAACTTTACGTTAAACGGCAACTTCAATATTGCCTATAACAGAAACAAGATTACCGAACTGACTAACGACGACCCCTATCAGAGTTCAAGTTTCGCAGGTTCAACCATCTCTGAGTATAACGACTTCTACGTAACAGAAGGTGGTCGACTGGGCGAAATCTGGGGTTTCAAATATGATGGTTACTACACTGCTGATGAATTGGTTCTTAGCGCTGACGGTAAATGGGCAACTAAAGACGGGACTAACTATACATATAGTTCAGCAACGCTCTACCCTGGTGCACCAAAGTACGTAGATCAGAATGGTGACGGTGTTATCGACGCTGCTAACGATAAGGTTCGCCTTGGCAATACAATCCCCACTTGGACTGGAGGGTTTGGACTGGACGCTTCACTGAAGCAGTCTTGGGGTACTATTGATGCTTCTATCTTCTTCAACTACTCTTTGGGCAACAAGATTCTGAACGGCACCAAGTTGGCCAACTCGTTCTATGCAGGCTCTAGCGCAGGCTACAACCTCGTGTCAGAGTTTAATGTAGACAACCGCTACACTTGGATAGACCCTGCAACAGGTCTGAACATCGGTCGTCCAAGTCCAAATACTATCATTGCCTATGGTGGTGTTAATGCAATTGTCAACCGTCTGACAGAGATCAACAATGGAAAAGCGCTTTGGTGTCCGGCAGCTAGCACTGCTATGGTTATTTCCGACTGGGCACTTGAAGACGCAGATTTCCTGCGTCTGCAGAGCGTAACCATAGGTTACACACTACCTAAAGCTTGGTTAAGGAAAATCCATGCTCAGAAACTAAGAATCTACTTCACCGGTCACAACCTATTGTGCTTCACCAAGTATGAAGGATATGATCCGGAAGTTAGTGCAAGTTCTAACCCTATGTGTCCCGGCATAGACTTTGCCATGTATCCAAAGTCTCGTTCCTACACAGTTGGTCTTAATCTACAATTCTAATCATAAGGAGGACATACAGAATGAAAAAGATATTCAAAACAGCAATGATATGTGTTGGTGCGCTGACCATTATCTCATGTAGTGATTGGCTCGACACAAAATCCGACTCTTTGAAGGAAGAGTCTGTATTATACCAAAGTGCTGAGGACATCAAGTTGGCTACCTATGGTATTTACGCTGACTTATGTGACGAACCTTATACACAGCTCATGACCATCCACCAAGGTGCCGGTACAGATATTGAGCTGATTGATGGCCTTGGTCAGACTGCCGTTGGCGACAATGAGCGCGGTGGTATGAACTACAATGCCACTACCTCGTGGGCAAAAATAGGAACGCTGTGGGAGAAGCAGTATAAAACGATTGAGGACTGCAACCGCATTGTAGACGGCATCAATGCCAGCGAATTGAAGACCAATGCTGATGTGATGAAATACTCTGCTGAGGTACGTGTTATCCGTGCTATGGTCTATCTTGATCTTGTCCGCGTTTATGGCGACATCCCATTCCACTTCTCTGGTGCCAAGTCAGATCTTTCAAATGTTAATATTGGCAAGACTGACCGAGACGTGATTCTTGATGCGCTCATTGCAGACTTAGAGAATGTCGTTGCTGAGGACAAACTGCCTTGGTGTGGCAATGGTGTTACCTCAGAACATGTTAATATGGGATATGCAAGGGGATTACTGGCCAACATCTATATGACACGTGCTGGCTTTGCCCTGCGTGAAGATGAGAATGCGAAAGCCGTTGCCGGTGGATACTCTTCAGCAAAGAAACTTGCTGCAGGATATACTAAAACAGATCCTTACACGGGTGTAGACACCTATTCTGACAATAGTTTCCAGACCTTGCGTCCGTCAGATGCAGATCGTACGAAATTCTATACCAAAGCACTTGCCCATCTGACAGTTGTGAAGGAAAAGGGTATTCACCAGATGAACCCCTCCTTTGCCAACGAATGGGAAAAGATCAACAAGTTGGAGCTCGACGAAACCTATTACGAGAATATGTTTGAGATTCCCATGGGCTTTGGCATCTCTGGAGAATTAGGTTATTCTATAGGTGTTCGTATGAACGGAACGACAACAGACTATGGCTTCTCCAACTCTTCTGGTAAGGTTAAGACGACTGCTGTTCACCTTTATTCTTATGCTCCCTGCGACACTCGCCGTGACATTTCCTGTGTCGCCTTTGAGTTGAAAAACTTTGATCGTACAGATTTGGCAAAATCAAACATGACTGTAGATATCAATGGCACTACCGTTCCTGTAGAAACTGAGACGGGCGATGCCGTTACAGCAGAAAGCCTTGTCAAGAACAAACCGTTTTCACTTTATTTAGGTAAGTGGGATGTTCGTAAGATGAGCGACCGTTGGAAGGTTCAGAATAGGACTGCATCTTTGAAGTTCGGCTATGGTATTAATACGGTACGCATGCGCTACCCCCAGATTCTACTTTGGTATGCAGAATGTGAGAATGAGCTAAATGGTCCTACAGATGCTGCAAAAAATGCGCTGAAGGAAGTACACGCAAGAGCATATAATGATGCACCGGCACAGTCGTACAATGGAGCATCAACAGCTATTGGTGAGGTAAGTGACTTCAATGACGAAGTAGATAACGCAACAACCAAGGCAGAGTTCCAAAAGCTTATCAGCAAGGAGAACGCGCTGGAGTTCTGCGGTGAAGGATTCCGCAAGTGGGACCTCATCCGTTGGAACACGCTCCACGATGCCATTGTACAGGCAAAGAAAGACTACGTGGCTATGCAGTCTGGAGACACGAAGGTCTTCCAGGACAAAGTTTATTTCAAGTATAAGGATTACGAAGAAGTCACCAATACTGATGGAGACGTTATTCGCTTTAAAGCTCCAGAAAAGAGTATTGACTGGAGTTCTGTTACATGGTACGGTACAGACGGTACGAATCAACTCCCTCTTGGATCGGACCCCAGCAAGGATAAGGGTTGGATTAACACCAATGGCTATCGTTATGCAAAGACCGCAGCAGACGGCTATACGCTACCCGGTATTGGCAAGGATAATAAAGATCTAAACGGACAGAGCTACGTAATGAATTCATTTGGTCAAGATTATGCGAACTTTGACATTGAATTCTCGACTATTTGTGGCGGTCTTGTTGGCACATGGGACGGAACAGACTGTGATGACACTTCATTAGCAGTCAAAAACCGTTATCTCATGCCTATATACAACAATGTATTAAGTTCATCTAATGGTCGCTTGTACAATTCTTATGGCTACTAATCACTAAAAGCACAAGAAAAATGAAAAAGACATTCAAATATATCATGACAGTGGCAGTAGTACTGACAGGATTGCTGCAACTGGTATCGTGCAAAGATTCGAATAATGACTGGACGACAGATCCTTCAGTTACAAAGCAGCGTCCACCAACGAGTCTTTCCGTTGAAGTTGACTCTGCCACACTAGACTTGTCAGTACAAATCGGAACAATAGCAAATGCTGCTTCATATGACTTACAGATTAGTGAGTCTCCGCTTACAAGCAATGCATCTTTGCCTGTCGAGGGGGAAGTTTTCACTATCAGCAATATCAAGGAAGCCGACTTCGTTAATGGAAAGATTACCATAGCACGTAAGAACGACCAATTTGAAGTAAAGAATAATACCACTTACTACTTCCGTGTCAGAGCTATCGGCAAAGACAACACGGTCAGCAATTGGTACACTAACGGTATGCTCTACTATGGCGGCATCGGAAACGAGAAGACTGCCCAGAAGATGAAAGAGAACACCTATTACAAGTTGGATATTCCCACTATGATATGGGTTGGTGACAACGACATTGATCCCGATGCGCTTACCATTAGTTGGTACGAGGTTGACTTTGCTACAGTTGCCAAGATTCGTGAAGAAGCGTCAGGCGCTGAAGTAGATGCTTCTGAAGCTACCCAAAGTGAGGAATATACAAAAACGAAGGTATGGTTCTACAAATGGGATGGACTGGAAGCTAACAAAGAATATACATTCACGCTGCGCGATAGTGAGAACAATGTAATTGCTACCATTGTTAAAGCAACCGAGACAGCTCCGAACATGAGTCTTGCCCACTCTATTCTCTCATGGGAAAAGAGCGATGTTATTGGCGTTAAGGGTGAGTCGAAGACCGTTTGGGATTCTGATAACTATTTCGCTATTACCTTCAATGAAGAATCGGCTGCTAATGCCGGTTGGACAAATACGGGAAAATACTACTGTCAGACGCCTGACAAGAAGGTATACACGTCTCCTTACCGTGTACAGAGCAAGAATACCAATACGCTAGAAGTTAAGGTTCCTGAGGATGGCCGCTTGTATCTCTATGCTAATGGTAGTCCGACGACCTATGTTGTATCTAAGTACATGGGCATCGATGCAGACACTCAAGAAGATGTCTGGGAAGAGATTCAGAGAGTAACCGTCAAAAAAGATGACAAGATTTCAATTGTCGATGACGGAGGCTCTAGCCGTAACTGCTTCAAATTCGTTAAGATAAAACTTTCAGGTGCAACAGATGGCAAGTATAAACTGGCACCAACAGCTTCTAAGTCTTGCTACTTCTACGGATTTGTATTTATTCCAAACGACACTAACGCTGGACAATAAGAATTAGTCAAATGATGAGGATAAGTTGTTCTGATGAATAACTTATCCTCATCTTTCATATTAAAACATTTCATATGAAAAAACATCTGCTTCTGTTCGCAGTAGTCTTATATACCATATCGTCCCTTGCACAATTTGATGATGCTCCAGCCTTTCCTGGTGCAGAAGGTTTTGGCCGTTACACCTCGGGAGGTAGAGATGATAATTGTACCGTCTATCATGTTACCAATCTCAACAACGCAGGAAACGGTTCTTTACGGAGTGCCATCATATCATCAGGGCCGCGTATCGTGGTTTTTGACGTATCGGGAACAATCCATCTGACATCAGATTTGAAGATAAACAACGACAATATCACCATCCTGGGCCAGACAGCTCCAGGTGATGGCATCTGTATTGCCGATTACCCTGTATATGTCAATGCCAATAATGTTATCATACGCTATATCCGCTTCCGAATGGGCGACGTGGGTTCAAAAGCCAAGTCGAAGGCAGATAGCAACTATGAAGGAGACGATGCCCTTGGTGGAGGTAGGGGTAAGCAAAACATCATCATCGACCACTGTTCAGTATCGTGGTCTACTGATGAATGCTGCTCGTTCTATGGTGTTAAAGATTTTACGTTACAATACTGTATTATTGCTGAGAGTTTGAAAAATTCCATACATGCCAAGGGGAGTCATGGATATGGTGGCATCTGGGGTGGTCAAAGCGCCTCGTTTCACCACAACATGATTATGCATCACGACTCCCGCAATCCTCGCTTCGACCACGACTTCGTAAGTACATTGAAAGGCCCTATCGACTACGTCAACAATGTAGTTTACAATTGGGGAGGAAACTCAACTTATGGCGGAGAGTCAGGAAATGGCATTGCAAAGAAGATCAATATGATCAACAACTACTATAAGCCTGGGCCTGCATCCAGTCATAAGACACGTTTGCTGAATCCGACAACGAAATGCGGCAACTGCACGGATAAGACAAAGTTCTCAGCTTCAGTAGGTTATGTCACTCCCGGACAATTCTATATCTCGGGCAACTATATGTACGGTTCAGAAGTTGTTACCAACGAGAATCTCTGCGATGCAGCCATCGATCCGGATAACAATATGACCTATAATGACTGGAAGAGCCAGTGTATCTTTACGGAACGTCATATCTCTACAGATGCAGACTTCGACAGCTATAACGTTATTTCTCTGCATACAGCAGAAACTGCATTTAACAAAGTACTGAAGTATGCCGGTGCCAGCTACCGACGTGACGAGGTCGACAAACGCCTACGTTGGGAAGCCCTGAAGGGCATCGCCTACTACAACGGATCTAACGGTTCAAAGAATGGTATGATTGACTCGCAGGAGGATGTCGGCGGTTGGCCTACCCTTCAAGATACAGGTAAACAGACCGATACCGACAATGACGGTATCCCCGATGAGTGGGAAAAGGCGCACGGGCTGACGGTCGGACAGAACAACAGCAAGACATTCAATCTTGATACAAGAGGCTATTATACCGACTTGGAGGTATATGCCAACTACTTGGTTCAGACTATTACACAGTATGAGCGTACTGATGCGACAGCAACGTTTGAGGAGTATTATCCACTCGGTGCCATCACGCTTGACCCAGAGGCAGACTTCCCTACCTCACCCGACTTCAAAGAACCTAATGAGCAAACAAACGGTATTAGCAATCTGACGACAAGTGCTAAACACGCCAATGGTACCTATTATAACCTATTGGGGCAACATGTTACACCTACCTCTAAGGGCATTCTGATACATAACGGCATCAAAATAGTCAACAAACCCTAACAGGTGCTAACGCTACAGTCATCAAATAAGAGGGATAAATAGGAGAAGGTTACAAAGAAGTGATTAACCACCCAAGGTATACCAGATAGCCCCCTACGAGTACAGCACCTTCCCAGCGATCCACCGTATATCGGGTGCGGGAGAAGAGCCACACGAGGACTACCGACAAGAGCATCACTGCCAAATCGATGGTGGTGATGCCTTCTATTTCCAGCGGACTGATGGTGGCCGTCAGTCCGAGAATCAGCAGGATGTTAAAGACATTCGAGCCAATCACATTGCCAATGGCAATAGCCGACTGACCCTTACGGGCAGCAACGACGCTGGTAGCCAATTCAGGCAGACTCGTTCCACCTGCCACAATGGTCAGGCCGACGACACCCTCACTGATACCTAAAGCATAGGCCACGCTGGAAGCAGAGTCGACAAACAGGTTACTGCCGACGACCAGCATCGCTAAACCGCCCAGCACATACAGCACGCTCAACACGGGGCACAACTGTTGGTTTTCGTCGACGACTTCAGCCTGTCCGTTTTTTGCCTGTGACAACGTATAGGCCATAAAGGCTACAAAGCCTACCAGCAACAACAGACCGTCCAACCGTCCCAGAAAGCCGTTGAATGCCAACAGCATTAGCAATACCGAAGCGCCTACCGAGAAAGGTATGTCTTTCTTCACCGTACTACGGCTGATGGTCATAGGTGCGACCATTGCCGCACAGCCCACAATGAGCATGCAGTTCATGGTGTTCGACCCCACTACGTTGCCCACAGCCAAGTCGGGCGTACCCTTCAAGGCCGACACCATGCTGACAAACAACTCAGGGGCCGACGTTCCTGCCGCTACAATGGTCAGACCAATGATAATCTCAGGGACGTTCATCCGTCGGGCCAATGCCGAGGCTCCTTCCGTCAAGCGGTCAGCGCCGTACAGCACCATAGTCACGCCAAGTACGATTAAGAAAATGTCTAATAGCATGTATTATTCATCAAAGTCAAAGTCATCGTCAAAGAAGTCACCTTCCAGTGCCGGCCCCACGAACTCGTCCAGTGCGCGACGTTCCTTTTTCGTTGGACGACCTGTACCACGCTGACGGTTCACGAAGCCGCTGATGCGGTTCATCTCCAGCAACTCATACTGGTCAGGCGTTGTCACGTTCTCATAGACCTCGGGAATGAGTTTCGCCCCTACCCTTTGCTCAATAGTCTTCAGTATTTTGAACGAATAGGTCACCGGCGGCTTGCGCACGCTGACCACCTCCCCCACCTTCACCATGCGCGAAGGCTTGACATTGACGCCCTGAATGGTGACACGACCATTCTTGATAGCATCGGCAGCTATCGAGCGCGTCTTGAAGATGCGCGCAGCCCAAAGCCACTTATCGATTCTTGCATCGTTCATTTCCCCTTACCCAATTTGTTATATTGGTTCATCGTGATGTCGATACCCGCCAAGACAAAACTCTTGATGATGTCGACAGCCACATTGATGGCAGGCTGGAGTTTCTCCATCTCCTCCAACGGAAAACGACTGAGCACATGGTCTATCTGCATACCCATCGGATAGTCGTTGCCAATACCCATCCGCAGACGGGCATATTGCTGACCGATGAGCTGTTGGATGTGTCCCAAGCCATTATGCCCACCGTTTGACCCACTGGCCTTCAGACGGAACTGTCCCACAGGAATGGCCACATCGTCGCTCACCACCAACAAACGGCTCTGGTCGATATTCTCCTGATTTAACCAGTAACGCACAGCATTGCCGCTTAGATTCATATACGTGGTAGGTTTGAGCAAGAAAACCTTCCTACCCTTCAGCATTGTCTCGCCCACAAAGCCATAACGCTTATCGGCAAAAACGATATTGGACGCCTTAGCAAAAGCGTCCAATACCATAAATCCTGTGTTGTGGCGGGTCTCGGCGTACTCATCACCAGGGTTACCCAAGCCTACAATCAAGTACTTGTCCATAATTACTCAGCGGCAGCAGCCTCAGCAGCAGCCGAACGAGAAGCACGAGTAGCCTTCACAGAGCAAACGATAACCTCCTTAGAAGTAGCAATCTCCAGGCCCTCGAAGCTCAGCGAACCAACCTTGATGGCCTTACCCAGCTGCAGATCAGTAACGTCGATGTCCAGCTTCTCAGGAATCTGCTTGTAGGGAGCCTTCACGTCAATCTTACGGATTGACAAGTTCAGACGACCACCATCGCGAACACCCTGAGCGTGACCAGTGAGGTTCACGGGGATACCAACGGTAATAGCCTTGGTCTCATTGATCTCGAAGAAGTCAGCGTGCAGCAGAGCATCAGTTGTGGGGTGGAACTGCAGCTCCTTGATGATAGCCTTGTGCTCCTTACCATCGATGTTCAGGTTTACTACATATACGTGGGGAGTGTAGACAGCCTTGCGGAGCTCAGCCATAGAAGCTGAGAAAGCAAATGCCTCGGGCAGACCGTTCTCACCCTTCTTCTCACCATACAGATTGCAGGGTACCAGACCCTCCTTACGAAGCAGCTTTGAGGCCTTCTTGCCTGTGTCGGTGCGCTTCTGACCGTTTACGTTAATCTCTTTCATAATTAATAATGTGTTACTCTAAAATTAAGTTGTTTGTGCTTAATTCACCATCACACGATGCGAAAAGCGGCTGCAAAGGTACTCTTTTTTTTGCTAACCGCCAAAGAATTTCCTTTTTTTCTTTATATATACCTATGAAATAGGTGCCTCGTGGGGCTTCTCTGCTGTTCACGGCACGGCACCTGAAAGCAGAAGCATAAAGAATTGTCTCGTGGTTAACATTTTTTTTAGCGAAACGATGACGTGTTATAAAAAAATTCCCTTACCTTTGTCTTCAAGTTGTGAACTAATTGTGTTTTCTGATATATAAAACAATCTGAATATGAATAGAACGACAAAGTATTTGCTGGCTTTGCTGCTGATGGGCAGCGGCAGTTTGATGGCACAACACAAGCTGGACCCGATGGTGAGCGCCTACGCACAGCAGGCAAAGACAAGGCGTGCTGCAGCGACAGAAGAACAGAAGCCCGGCCTCTTCATGGTAAACGTCCAGGCGGATGCCAACCCCGACGAGGTGAGCACACAAATAACCGAAAGAGGCGCAGAAGTGAAGGCGGCAATGGGTCACATGCTGATGGTCGCTGCCACAGCCGCGCAGCTGCCGGCTATTGCCCAGTTGGAGGGAGTGACGAATATCGCGATAGGCACGAAACCCCTGCCGAAACTCGATACGTCGCGAAAGGTTACTCACACCGACGAGGTGCAGAACGGCACGGGCGAGCAACTGCCACAGGCCTACAACGGCGATGGTGTCATCATTGGCGTCATTGACACCGGTTTCGACTGCACCCACCCCGTCTTCAAAGACGAGAATGGCAACCTGCGCATCAAGTCGGTCTTCATGCCCGGCATGACCTATACCCAGGGGAAAGGCAAGAAGGCGGTGGTTGACGGCAAGGAAGTGGACGGTTCGCTCTTCGACACGCCCGACATGATACTCGACACCCTGCAGCTGAAGCAGACCAACACATACCACGGCACGCACGTAGCCGGATGTGCTGCAGCCAGTCCGGTGGCCAACGTGAAGGGCATTGCTGGCGGCAGTCTCGCCGGCATAGCGCCTAAGGCCGAGCTCATCCTCAGCGAGACGTATGCCGACGAGAAACAAAACAAGAAATACGAAGGAAGCACTACCGATGTAGAAGTGCTCAATGTTATCCTTGCGATGAACTACATGGAGGAGTATGCCAAGAAAGCCGGCAAACCCCTGTTGGTGACGATGAGTATGAATTCTGCAGCAGGTCCACACGACGGCACCGGTGCCGAGTCGCTGGCATATAAGTACTTCTGCGACAGAGGCAACATCATGACTATTGCCAGCGGCAACGAAGGAAACGAAAATTGTCACGTCCACAAGACGATAGATGCCGCCCATCCCCTCAAGGTGTTGTTTGGTCGCAACAACGAATCCAGTCTCATCAACTACCTGTTCACTGACAAGCCCGTCAACATCAGACTCTTCATCTACGACATTGCGCAGAAGACGGAGCTGGCCACCACGAAGACATACCAGCTGGTCAACGGCATCAAGTCGCAGGCTACCATCTCCAAGGACGGTGAGGAGGCTTTCAAGGACGAGCTGAGCAAGGACCTGCTGAAACTGTTGAAAGACGGTGAAGGCCAAAGCCGTTATTACAATTCGGGCGGTGCGCTGGCTGTTAAAAACGGTATCGGCGAGACACCGGACCCGAGGGGAGGCACCCGCTCTGTGACCAACACGATCATTCAGTCCGTTGGAACAATCATCAATAGCAACATCAGAATAGGCGTAGAGATGACGGCTAACGAGAGCGTCGAGCAGCGTGGATGGATCAGCTCCAATAGCGGTGGCGAGTTTGAGAATGTCGAGGGCTTTGACCAGGCTTCTGCCGATGTTAGCGTTGGCGACCTCTGCACCACTGGTGTACCCATCAGCGTGGGTTCATGGTCGGCCAGCAATCTGGTCGTTGACGAACCCGGCGCGCAACCAGAACCCGACAAGAGGGAAACGGTAGGCGACATCTCCAAATACACCAGCTATGGCATTGACTATGCCGGCCATCAGCACCCCTTCGTCGTAACACCCGGCAACTGCATCTATAGCGCCAGCAACTCGTTCCTGGACGATGAGTCGAACGACGTCATTGCCAAGCAGGACTTCTCCAACCAGTTCAAAGGGCAGACCGCCCCACGCAGTTACCGATGGGTGAAGGCCAATGGCACATCGATGGCAACGCCCATCGCGGCAGGCATCATTGCCCTGTGGCTGCAGGCTGCCCGCGACAAGGGCATCACGCTGACCATTGACAAGGTGAAGGAAATCATCGAGCATAGCACCGATACTGACGAGTTTACCCAGAAGGCGGGCATCCGTGCCGGTCATGGCAAGCTCAATGCTTACAAGGGAATACTCTATGTGCTGGGACTGCCAACAGCCATCAGCGAGCTCAGTCAGCACCAACCGGAGGGGGTTACTTTCCGCATGGCCGACGGCCGACTCTATGCCGAGGGTGTCGACGACGGCACGGCAGTCACACTCTACAACCTGTCGGGAACCATCGTGCGCCAGTCGCACATGGCAGGGGGCAGCGTCAGCCTCGACGGACTGCAGCCGGGTGTCTATGCCGTACAGATAGGTCGATTGGGCTCAACACTCATTCGATTATAACCAAAACGGGTTATCAAGAATCATACAATAAATAACATATCCCAAAACAATGAAACAGAAAACGCTATGGATGCTGACCGTCATCATGACCTACGGTTTTGTAATGACATCATGTTCTAACAGCGACTCTCCAGTAGTGCCACCAATTGACGAGGTGGAAACACTACTACAAAAGATGACGCTACGTGAAAAGATTGGACAGATGTTCTATATCCGCATTGAGTCGCTTGACCCTTCAATAGAATGGACTACCTACGACGACTTGGCGGCCCTCAAGAATCAGGAGATAACCATGAAAATGAGGAATACCAATGAAGAATACCCCGTGGGTGGCATCATCTTGTATGCATGGAACATTGAGAACGAAGCACAGTTGGGCACCATCATCCCGCAGATACGATCGCTGAAAGGACATCCGTTGCTCTGCATTGACGAGGAAGGTGGAAGGGTGTCGCGCATCGCCAATAATCCGAACTTTAACGTCAAGAAATACGCATCAATGGCGTCTATCGGTGAAACGGGCGACCCAAAGAATGCCTACGAATGTGGCAACACCATCGGTACCTACCTGAAGAAATACGACTTCGACATCGACTTTGCTCCCGTGGCTGACGTGAACACCAATCCGGACAACATCATCATCGGTCCCCGTGCCTTCAGCGACAAGCCTGAGGTGGCAGCACCGATGGTGACAAACTACCTGCAGGGACTGAAGGATGCGGGTATTACAGGTTGCATCAAGCACTTCCCTGGTCATGGTGACACAACGGCCGATACGCACACGGGCTATGTACAGTCGCTGAAGACTTGGGAGGAAATGAAGAACTGTGAGATGATAACCTTCTGTGCAGGCATACAATGGGGGTGTCAACTTATCATGACTGCACACATCGCTGTACCTAATGTAACAGGTTCTACCATTCCCTCTACGATGTCATCCATCGTCTTGCAAGACAAGCTGCGCGGTGAGTTAGGCTACAAGAACATCATCATCACCGACGGTATGGAAATGGGGGCTATCACCCAGCACTATACCAGTGGGGAGGCGGCTGTGGGCAGCATCAAGGCCGGTGTGGACATCGTGCTGGGCCCCCGTGACTTCACCGAGGCGTTCGATGCCGTCATGGATGCCGTGAAGAATGGTTCCATCAGCGAGGAACGCATCAACCAGAGTGTGCGTCGCATCCTGACGCTCAGACTAGCCATGAATCGCTAACAATATTAGCATCAGAAACAAGATAATAATAATAAAATAGTAAAGACACCCCGTTATGGAGTGTCTTTTTTCAGACTTCCGCTCGAAAAAACACAAGAAAATCTTGGTTTTTTCCTCGCTTATTCGTACCTTTGCACCTGATAAGAGTATCGAAACATGCCATTTAGAGAGAATTATGATTAACAGAGAACTCATTAGGACCAAGATAGTCCAGTTAACCTACGCGTACTATCAAAACGGAAACAAGAACATTGATTCGGCAGAAAAGGAGTTGTTATTCAGCCTGTCGAAGGCCTATGACCTTTATAACTATTTGCTTTCGCTCATTGTCGGCATCACTCACGAGTCGCGCCGCCATCTGGAAGTAGCACAGTCGCGTGCCCAGCGCGAAGGTGCGGCTATGCCTTCTCAGAAGTTTGCCTACAACCGCTTTGCTATGCAGTTGGAGGAAAATCGCATGCTGAACGAATTTATGGAGACTCAGAAGAAGGACTGGAAGGACCAGCCCGAGTTTCTGAAGAAGATATACACACAGATTGCCGACAGCCAGATATACAAAGACTACATGGAGTCGACCGACGACAGCTATGCTGCCGACCGCGAACTGTGGCGTAAGCTGTATCGCACACTCATCGAGAACAATAGCAATCTGGATGCCCTGCTGGAAGAGCAGAGTCTCTATTGGAATGACGACAAGGAGATTGTCGACACCTTCGTGGTAAAAACCATCAAGCGCTTCGACGAAAAGAACAAGGCCAATCAAGAGTTGTTGCCCGAATACGACAGCGAAGAAGACCGCGAATTCGCCCGCAAGCTGTTCCGTGCCTCCATCATGAATGCCGACGAGTACCAGCACTACATGAGTGAAGCCTCGCGCAACTGGGATTTTTCACGTTTGGCCTATATGGATATCGTCATCATGCAGATCGCCATTGCCGAGATGCTCAACTTCCCCAGCATCCCCGTCAACGTAACCATCAATGAGTTTGTTGAGATTGCCAAGCTCTACTCCACCCCCCAGAGTGGCGGCTATATCAATGGTATGCTCGACGCCATTGCGCGCCACCTCATCAGCACAGGCAAGATGCTGAAACACATGGAGAAAAGATAACTCGAAACATCGAAATATCGAAACATCGAAATAATAACAATAAAATCAAATGACACAGATTATTCTCGCCGCGCAGGCCGCCCAAGGCGGTGGCGGCATGACCAGTTTCCTGCTGATGATGGTAGCCATCTTTGCCATCATGTATTTCTTTATGATTCGTCCACAGCAGAAACGACAGAAAGAGATTCAGAACTTCCAGAACACCCTGACAGAAGGTACGCAGGTAGTGACTGGCGGTGGCATCTATGGTACGGTCAAGAAGATAGACCTAGCCAACGGTATCATCGAGGTAAAGATTGCCGACGGTGTAGTCATCAAGGTCGACAAAGGCTATGTCTATAAGGATATGGCCAGCACACCGATGCAGAAATAGTTGATAGTTGACTGTCGAAGAGGAGGATGGGCATTAAGCGCATATTCATCACTATCAGGAATTTCTTGTTCAGCAATGTGAACAAGCAATTCCTGGTATTTTTGTTCTTCCTCTTTCTGTCAGGTATCTTCTGGCTGATCATCACACTCAACGAGAGCTATGAACACGAGGTTGGCATTCCTGTCCGCATCGTCGGAGTACCCAAGAATGTGGTGCTCACCTCACCGTCTGAAGACACCATCAGTATCATGGTAAGCGACAAGGGGTGGGTCCTCATGTCTTACCTCTATGGCGACAAGCTCAAAAATGTCACCATTCCGTTCCGCACCTACGACCATGGTGGTGGCATCGGCAATGTGGCCAGCAGCGACTTACGTCGGCTCGTCGAGCAAAACCTTGTGGTCTCGTCGCGCGTCACGGCCATCAAACCCGAACGGCTACAATTCCATTATAATAATGGTGAGTGCAAGCGTGTTCCCATACGCTGGGCGGGCCGCGTCATTCCCGACCAACTCTACTTTATTTCGCAGGTCGAGTATCAGCCCGACAGCGTCGATGTCTATGCCTCACCGGAAAAACTGGAGAACATCCGTGCCGTCTATAGTGAACAGCTGAACTATGTTAACTTCCGCGATACGCTGACGGTGGAGTGCCGACTGGCCCATGAGGCCGACGTCAAGGTGGTGCCTGAACGTGCCCGCATTCTGTTCCATACTGACGTGCTCACCGAAGAAGATATAAGCGGCATACCCATCAAGTGTCTGAATCTGCCTGCGGGCAAAGTGTTACGCACCTTCCCCGCCAAGGCGAAGGTTCACTTTGTGGCAGGCGTCAGCCAGCTGCGCACCTTGCGCCCTGAAGACTTTACGGTGGTTGCTGACTACCGCGAGATAGAACAGGGACAAAAAGACAAGTGTAACATCTACCTGCGCCATGTCCCACAAGGTGTCAGCCGCGCCACTCTCAGCGTCAGTCAGGTAGACTACGTCATCGAAGAGGAATGAAGACGGGTATCACGGGAGGAATAGGCGCTGGCAAGAGCTATGTCTGCGGACTACTCAAGGCTCGCGGTATTGAGGTCTACGACTGCGACCAGGCTGCCAAGCGGCTCATGCGTAATTCTGCCGACATTCGTCAACAGCTCACCACTATTATTGGTGCCGACGCCTATATTGACGGAGTACCCAACAAGGCCGCCATTGCCCGTTTTCTGCTACAGAGCGACGTCAACGCTCACGCTATCGACGCCATCGTGCATCCTGCCGTCTTCCGCGACTTCGAACAGAGCGGCATGCTATGGATGGAGAGCGCCATACTCTATGAGTCGGGCATCGACCGCCTGGTCGACCGCGTCATAGTAGTTACTGCACCATTGGACGTACGTATCTGGCGCATCACCCAGCGCGACGGCATCACGGCCGACAAAGCGCTGGAGTGGATTCACCGCCAATGGCCTCAGGACGAGTTGCTGCGACGAGCCGACTACGAGATCATCAACGACGGCGAGGCCGACCTCGAGGCACAACTTGAGCAATTATTAAAATGAGACTTCGAAATATCGAAACTTCGAAATAACGAAACAAATTATTAGTATATGAAAGAAACCATTTTAGCTATCTCCGGCAAGCCCGGACTTTACAAGCTCGTCACACGAGCTAACAACAGCCTGATTGTCGAGGCTCTCGACAACACCCATCGCCGTATGCCCGCTTTCGGCAGCGACCGTATCACTTCTCTGGCCGACGTGGCCATGTTTACCGAGACCGACGACGTTCCCTTGATGCAAGTGCTCGCCTCCATGCGCGACCTGGAGCAGGGCAAAGTGTCAAGCGTAGACTTCAAAAAGGCCACTCCTAAGGAGTTGCACGAATATTTCTCAAAGGTACTGCCCGAGTGGGATCAGGACCGCGTACAGAACTCTCACATCAAGAAGCTCATCCAGTGGTACAACATCCTCATCAAAGCCGGCATTACCGACTTCGAGGAAGAGATGGCTCCTACAGAGGGCGACAACATCGACGACAGAAAATAAAAGCGGCGACATACAACGCCAGTAAAATAATAAATCCCGCTCGGCTTGAGCGGGATTTTTATTGTTCTTACATTCTGCCTGGGCCTCCGAAGCCGCCACCAGGACGACCACCTCCGAAGCCACCTCCACCGAAGCCGCCACGACCGCCGCCAGGGCCACCAGGACCACCGCCACGATTGCCTCGGCCACCACCGAAGCCAAAGCCACCACGATTGCCACGACCGCCGAAGATGTTCGTACGATAGATAACGTGCAGCATAGCGTAGTTAGTAATAGCATTGTATTCCGTATCGCTGCGCTCAGTGGCAGAGAGAATACTGCTAATAGTAGACTGCTTACGCAGAATATCATAGAACTGCAGAGATATTGTCAGCGCATTACCCTTGAGGAATGACTGCGACAACTGGGCATTCCAAATCAGCTCATTGGTATTCATTGACGCATCTTTATAACCACGACGGCTGTTCATATTCATGTTCGTCGACAATGCCGTACCCCAAGGAGCATTAATTCCGATCATACCACCATAGGAGAACTGCCAGGTATCGAGATTGTTAGTTTCCTGCAACTCACTACGTCTCTTCGTGAAGTTTAAAGAGCCGTTCAACTCCACCTCAAACCATGAGTTACGATAGCTGAGAGCCAGACGCTCACCAATACCCAGCGCCTTGGTTACACTCTCCTCGGAAAGACCCTTTTCACCAACGCTAACGAAACCTACATTATGGTTGTAGCTGAGGTTTGTTGATGTATTCAGATTGAAGTAAGCAGCAGAGTCAAGAGCAGTACTGAACATCAGGAAGAGGTTGCTGTTCCAGTTACCATTGACATTCTCAGGTCTTGTCATCGTCTTACCGGTGCTCTCATCCAACAAGGTTGTCTTGCTGCTGACAGAGTTACTCGTCATCGAGAAGTTCAGGAAGGCACCGATTGACTGCTGATGCTTCTGGAAGTAGTCGTTATAATTCAAACGGAAGTTATGAGTAAACGAAGGCTTCAATCCAGGATTACCACGACGGATTGCCAAGGGATTGCTATCGTCTATGATATCCAGCAGGTCGCTGATAGACGGCTGACGAGTGTTAGCACGATAGTTGAATCTCAACTGGCTTACCTGTGATTTCTTCCAACGGAAGTCAAGTGTAGGAGCGAAGTTCGTCACTGTGCGAACAGTATCGGCATGAATGCCCTGATAGTCCTGAACGTAATGTGACTTCTGAGGAACGACTTGAACACCGACATTGAATGTGAAAGAATTACGGATGATTCGCAACATCACTTCGGCCGTATGCGTATAGTTCTTATATTCTGAGAAACGGCTCTGATTAGGATCAAGATATTCATCCAGCGGATTAGTCAAACGTGCCAGATAGTTATCCCATCCACGATATGAAGTCTCCAAGCCGCTAAAATCTGTATTTCCCAAATCATAGGTCTGACGATCGCTCTTCTGGTAGTTATAGCCAAAAGTATAGCTGAACTGCAGATAAGTACGACGCATAATTGGTTCACTATAGCTGAAACGGGCACTATAACTATAGTTGTCTGTAGGTGTCAGGCTCCAACGGTTCGTCTGAATCTCCTGCCCTGCAGACAGCATCTCTATGATGTTATTTGTGAGCGACTTGCTCATGCCCTTACTCCAGTTTCCATTCAACTGCACGGTAATGTTACGGCCATAGTCATTTAGTTTTCTGTTAAACTGCAACATACCGCCCACATTCTTTGTGTCGCTATAGCTGATACTGTTCTGATACTGATGGTTCTTGACAAGCAGAGGGTCAATCTTTGCAATATCTGCCAACGGATCTGTTACATACTTAAAAGGATCTTCAGAGAAGGTAGCACTCTCACCGGTCTGGTCGCCATCGTTGCTATTGTAACGGAAGTTCGGACGGAACATGATGTTTGTCATTGAGTCAGGAGTCCATTCCAGTCGCATACGAGCGTCCCATCCGTTTGAACGGGTAAAGTTCTTATTCCAGCTATTTCCGAACTGTGACAGGCTAGAACTGAAGAAGTTCTCAGAGTTTGTCTTAGAGACAGCGTCACCATCGTTGTGGTTCCAACGTACACTACCATCGAGTACCAGCTTACCAGTATTCTCATAGTTAAAGTTCAGACCAAGCATCTTTGTAGCTGTCAGACCTTGACGGCCCATACCAAAACGGCCACCGCCACCGCCAAATCCCATATCATTCACGTTGTTGGCACTGGCCATCAACATCACGGTAGATTTATCCTTCATCCATCCGTTGAAAGTACGGGCAGAATATCTGCTTTTAGTACCGATGCCTACGTCATTATTTGTCATGAAGCCCCTATTCATACCCGGCTTAATGCCGAAGTCGAGCACCGTCTGCTCTTCACCGTCTTCGATACCACTGATACGAGCAAGGTCACTCTGCTGATCGTATGCTTTGATGCGGTCGATGATGTTACTTGGCAGATTTTTCATGGCGGTCTTCGTGTCACCCGTCATAAACTCCTTACCGTCGACCATTATCTTCTTGACCTCCTTACCATTAATTTTAATGGTTCCGTCATCACTGACCTCAGCTCCCGGCAGGCGCTTCACCAGCTCTTCAACGACAGAGCCCTCTGGCGTACGGAATGCAGCGGCATTATATACAAAGGTGTCGGCCTTAAGCGTCACCTTGGCAGCCTGACCGGTCACCGTAGCACCCTTCAGCATGATGGCGTCGGGTTTCAGCGACACCGTACCCAGCGCGACATCCTTGTCACCCTCCATTTTCACACGCTTAGTGAAGGTCTTAAAGCCCACACACGTCACTTGCACAATGTAGTTACCTGCCTTGGGGGCTTTTACGCGGAAACGTCCGTCCAAGTCGGTTACGGCACCCGTGACAAGAGAACTGTCTGCACGCAGCAACCTGACAGTCGTCTGGGCTATCGGCTCCTGCGAGTCGCTTTCTATTACTTGTCCTGTCACGTGGCTTTGTGCCATGGCCACCAGAACGGTCATCAGTAGAACAGTTGACAATAAATAGCGTTTCATCATCTTTTTTTTTGAAATATATCTTTATGTTTCTTGTTGGTTACCCGTTTATGTAGGGAGTCTACGCTCTTAATAATGTGCAAAAGTACGAAAAGTTTAAAGAAAAAAAATATTTTTTTATGATTAAATCCACTTTTCTTCGCATTTTTTGTCCTGATTCCGTTTATTTTGTTTAAATTTGCACCCCGAAATCAGCATGGAACAACAGAAAGTCATATTCTCCGACCAGCTGCAGTCGACCATCAACCAGGCCATTGCCGACTGTCCGCACGACCGGCTCTTCGTACTCACCGACGAGACGACCAGCCGACTCTGCCTGCCCGTCATAGCCGGCTACGAGTCGATGGCTGGTGTATATCCCATCGTTATTTCTGCTACCGACCAGCATAAAAATCTGGAGTCGCTCTCACATGTGTGGAGCGAACTGCAGCAGCACGGTGCCACGCGCCATTCGCTCCTGGTCAATCTGGGTGGCGGCATGGTGACAGACCTCGGCGGCTTTGCTGCCAGCACGTTTAAGCGCGGACTGCACTTTATCAACATCCCCACTACCCTGCTGGCCATGGTCGATGCCAGCGTAGGTGGCAAGACGGGCATCAACTTTGGCGGTCTGAAAAACGAGATCGGTGTCTTCCGCAATGCCGACAGCGTCATTCTCGACACCACATTCCTCAAGACCCTTGACCGCGAGAACCTACTCTCAGGCTATGCCGAGATGCTGAAGCACGCCCTCATCGACTGTGAAGACCATTGGGCAGAAATCCTAGGAAACCTAGAGCATCTGGAATGTATAGATTATCTAGAGAAGCTAACCGTTTTAGTTGCACGAAGCGTCGCCGTCAAGCAGCGCATCGTCACGGAAGATCCTACAGAGCGTGGACTGCGCAAGGCGCTGAACCTCGGTCATACCGCCGGCCACGCCTTCGAGTCGCTGGCGCTGGAGCGCACTCCCATCCTTCACGGCTATGCCGTAGCCTACGGACTGGTCGTCGAACTCTACCTGTCGCACATGAAGACCGGCTTCCCTGCCGACCGTCTGCGCCAGACCGTACAATTTATTAAGCAACACTACGGACGCATGACCATCACCTGCGACGACTATCCGCAGCTCCTGCAGCTCATGCGCCACGACAAGAAAAACGTCGGTGCCGACATCAACTTCACCCTACTCGGTGGCATTGGTGACATACGCATCAACCAGACGGCTACCGACGACGAGATACAAGAGGCGCTCGACTTCTACCGCGAGTACTGATGCGAGCGTCACACCAGAGAACAACTACTACCTATTAATTTTACTAATAACCAACAGATGGGCCTATCCGTGAGGACTGGCCCATCAACTCTTTTTATACTATAATCCTTGTGCTGGTTGTTATTCTGGACGCTGGCCACCAGGACGATGACCCATGCCATGACCACCGTGACCGAAGCCACCAGGACGCGGACCGTGACGGAATTGCTTCTGATATTTCTCAAACTGCTCAGCGGTGAGTATCCCCTTCAGCTTCTCGTTATACTCGCGGCGACGCTCCATCTGCTTCTGCATCTCGGCACGCTGCTCCTCGGTCAGCTGCGGACGCTCGGGGCGCTGCTGTGTGGCACCCGTCTGGCCGTCAGCCTGTGGACGCGGAGGACGCTGGCCACCCATGCGTGGACCACGGTTCACGTCCTGATACTCTTTCTGCAGGGCGAGCACCTTCGTCTTCTGCTCAGCCGTCAGCGAGAGGTCTGTTGCCATCTTCTCCGTCATCTCCTCTGGCGTCAACTGTTTCGGAGCCTTGCGCTCACCATTGTTACCGTTCTCGTTCTGTGCCATCATGGCTGTCATCGACAGCAGGGCCACCATTGTTAGAAAAATCTTTTTCATTTTTGTGTCTGTTTATGTTAGTGAATAATTGTTGTTTGTCTGACCGACATCTATAAGACGACACAAACCACAGAAAGTTTAAACGTCCCCCTCATCTTTCAGCGAACTCCCATTTTTCTTCAGCGAACGGACATGTTCCTCCCACTCATACAAATTCCCGCCCTCGGCATAGTTTTCTTTTAATTATTCAAATATTCAAATATTCATTTATGACAGGAAGGTTTTCGCAAGTTTATGTATCAGGGCTTGATGAAGTAGTTAGGGTAATGATTTTGAATGGAATGAATATGTACATAGTATATGTATTAAATTATTATATATTATTATATATTATAATATATAATAATATATAATAATTCTATAATACAGGTTTTGAACAATCCTAAAACCTTGAACTGCGTTCGAGCTTTTCCTCGCCATGGCATAGCTCAAGTAGTACACTTGGCTCTGCTCATGGCTTACGGAAAACCTTCCTGTCGTATTTGAATAAATGAATAAATGAATATTTGGATACCAAAAATAGGGTGGGCTGCAGCTTTGTTTATTTTATTAAAGAAAAAATGGTGGTGCAGGTTTGCAATCGAGGATGTGGCACTTTGTGACCTCCGATGTGGCACTCTGTGGGCCCGTAGGTGGCACTTTGTGAACAACAAACTTGGAGGCGGCGAAGCACAAAACGGCAGGAAGACAATCAAAACCCTATGTTTAACTATTATTACGATTATGGCAGAAAATGTAAACCTGAAGCTCCCGTATGTGCTCCTTGCTGATAAGTGCTCTGGGCAAACGGCAAGAGCGTACTGGATACAAAACAAATTCCTTTGTTTTTATTTCCGAGATAACATCTGGGCCATTCGTGCGGCCTCAGCACGGGCAGGTTTGCCTGTAGCGGTGAAGGGCAACTGGTCGACGGAGAGCACATAGCGAGGCACCCAATAAGGTGGCAACACACGGCGACACGTGGCCTGCACATCGGCCAGCACGGCGGGATCGGTAGCGGTAGTCAGCAGCACGACGGCTTCGCCCAAACAACTGTCGGACACCTTGGTAATTAAATAAGGTACATGTGCGTGTCCGCGCAAAAGTCGCTCGACCTCCTCGATGTGTATCTTGACGCCTCCTGAACAGATAACGTTGTCCTTGCGACCAAGGATGCGGAAGCGCCCGTCTTCAATAACGGCGATATCGTTGGTCACCAACGGGCCCTCGTGAACAGCGGGAGCATCAATGACCAGACAGCCCTCGGCAGTCAGGCTAATGGTGACACCCTCGAAGGGCGTATACCAGTCAGAGCAATCAGGACCGTTCAGCCGGCGCAGGGCGATGTGCGACAGCGTCTCGGTCATGCCGTAGGTGCTGTATATCTGATTGGGTAAACCAACCAGAGCGTCGGCCAGCGCATCGTCGATGGCACCGCCGCCAATGATGAGATGGCGAATCTGCATCAGCCGCTCGCGTCCCTCGTTAGTCTGCAAGAGATGATACACCTGCATGGGAACCATCGCAGCGAAATCCACATTACCTTCCCACGACGGACATCCGCAGGGCTCCACCGTTATAAGCCTCAGCCCACACGTCAACGCACGTACCACCATCATCTTGCCAGCAATATAGTCGAGGGGCAGACAGAGCAGGGCGCTATCGCCAGGCTTCAGACCCAGAAAACGGCAAGTGATACGAGCAGAAGCCTCCATGCGCTGCTTCTCGACGAGCATGGGTTTGGGAGCACCTGTCGACCCACTGGTATGTACCTTGACAAAAGGGCTGTCGCTATGCCACTCGGCTAAGAATTGCTGGAGATCCATAGGCGGTCGCCGCGTATTTCCAGCGGCATGGGAATATTGTCGGTAAATAGCTGGCCGGTACCCAGCCCCTGCGGCATAGAGATGTGGTCGCCATAGACATCGCTACAGAACTGGGCAATGGCGTTCAGGCCGATGTTGCTCTCGAGGGCAGAGGTAATCCACGAGCCGATACCCATCTCACGCGCTGTGGCTATCCACTCGCGACAACCCATCATACCACCATGCAGCGAGGGCTTGAGAATGATATAGCGCGGCTTGATAATATTCAGCATGTGGTGCTTCATCTCTGGGTCGTTGACGCCAATGAGCTCTTCGTCGAGGGCGATGGGGAGGGGTGACTCACGACAGAGCTCGGCCATATAGGCCCACTGGCCCTGACGGATGGGTTGCTCGATGGAGTGAATCTGGTATTGTGACAGCAGCTCGAGCTTGTACAGGGCCTCCTCGTAAGGGAACGCACCATTGGCATCCAGCCTCAACTCCACTTCGTGGAACGAGAAACGCTCTCTGATGCGTTTGACAAGGTCTAACTCCTGGTCGAAGTCAATGGCTCCTATCTTCAGCTTCACGCAATGGAAACCTTTCTCAAGCTTCTCTTCTAAACGTCCAAGCATCTCGTCGTAACGCCCCATCCACACCAGTCCATTGATAGGGATGCCTACTTCGCCACGACTGAACGGTGTGTTGAATAAGAGGTGAGAGGATAGTGAAGAGCCATGAGAGGCTTTTAGTGACAATAAAGCAGTCTCGAGTCCGAAGAGCATGGAGGGATAGTCGCGCAAGTCTTCGTAGGGTATCTCGTCCGTACGTTCCACCTCGTCGCAGAAGCCACGCAACACTTGCTCATAATTCGGTATGTCGTCGCAAGACAGTTGGGGCAATGGGGCACATTCGCCCACACCTTCATACTGGCCATCAGACAGATGAACCAGCCATATCTTACGCGTGGTATACACCCCGCGGCTCGTTCCTGCCGGCTGCTTGAAATGGAGCATGCGCTCCTCAATTGCTGTCTTCATGGAATCTGCGGATATTTATCGAAATCGGGCTTACGCTTCTCGAGGAACGCCTTGCCACCCTCCTGGGCCTCGTCGAGGAAGTAGTAGAGCATGGTGGCGTCGCCAGCCAACTGCTGGATGCCTGCCTGTCCGTCGAGTTCGGCATTCAGGCCGGCCTTGATCATGCGCAAGGCGATAGGCGAGCGTAGCATCATCTCCTCGGCCCAACGGACGCACTCGTCCTCGAGTTCTGCGAGGGGTACGACCTTGTTGACCATTCCCATGTCAAGTGCCTCCTGGGCGGAATACTGGCGACAGAGGAACCATATCTCGCGGGCTTTCTTCTGTCCCACGATACGGGCCAGATAACTGGAGCCGAAGCCGGCGTCGAACGAGCCCACCTTCGGACCGGTCTGTCCGAAGATGGCATTCTCGCTGGCTATCGTCAGGTCGCACACCAAGTGGAGCACGTGGCCTCCACCAATGGCATAGCCGTTGACCATTGCAATGACGGGCTTGGGCAGACGACGAATCTGCATCTGCACGTCGAGCACCGACAGACGGGGCACGCCCTCGTCGTCGATATAGCCGCCTCGACCCTTCACATGCATGTCGCCACCCGAACAGAAGGCATGCTTCACATCCTCCAGCCGCTGACCTTCAGGCACGTCACTCATGGCTCCCGTCAGCAGCACCACACGGATGCGCTGCAGTTCACGGCAGAGCGCAAAGGCCTGACTCAGCTCCAACGTCGTCTTCGGTGTAAAGGCGTTGCGGTAGCGTGGGCGGTTAATGGTAATCTTGGCAATACCGTTATACTCTTCGAAGAGAATTTCTTCGAACTTCCTAATCTCTTTCCATTGTCTTTGTTCCATACGTTTTCACATTTTGGTGCAAAATTACAAATAATTTCTTAATTCTTAATTCTTAATTCTTAATTTATTCGTATCTTTGCAGTCGAAACACCTACGACTATGTTACAGATCCGCTGCAAGAACAACAACACGACCAAGAGCTTTCCAGAAGGAACGTCCCTGCTGGACGTCTATCAAGAGTTTGCCGACGAGATAAAACTACCCTACCCTGTGGTGTCGGCAAAAGTGAATAACGCCTCAGAAGGGCTGAAGTTCAGACTCTATCAGAATCGTGACGTCGAATTTCTGGATGCCCGCGAAGGCAGCGGCCACCGAGCCTATGTGCGCTCGTTGTGCTTTGTGCTTTATAAGGCTACGCAGGACGTCTTCCCAGGTTCAAAGTTGTTTATCGAGCACACCATCTCGCGCGGATACTATTGTAACTTCAAGAAGAAAAACATGGAGCCGCTGGCCGAAGGCGACGTGGAGCGTATCGCCGAACGCATGAGGGAGATTGTAGGACTGGACATGCCCTTCCGCCGCAATGAAGCCACCAACGAAGAGGCCATACGCGTATTCTCAGAGCGCGGATTTACCGATAAAGTAAAACTGCTCGAAACCAGCGGACAGATCTATAGCGACTACTACACGCTGGGCGACACCGCCGACTACTACTACGGACCGCTGGTGCCCTCGGCTGGCTATCTGAAAGTGTTTGGTCTGGAGCCCTACCATGACGGTATGCTGTTGCGCGTGCCAGACTGGAACGACCCCAACCGCCTGGCAGAGAAGGTGGACATGCCCAAGACCTACGAGATGTTTGCCGAGAAGACGCGCTGGGACATCATCATGCGACTGTCGAATGCCGGCGACGTCAATCGTGCCATACAGAAAGGCCACGCCTCGGAACTCATACAGGTATCGGAAGCCCTGCAGGAAAAGAAGATCGTACAGATAGCCGAAGAGATAGACCGCCGCTTCCATGCTGAGGAGAACCCCATCCGGCTGGTGCTCATCACGGGCCCTAGCAGTTCGGGTAAGACCACCTTCTGCAAGCGACTCTCCATCCAACTGCTGGCCTGCGGACTGCGCCCCATGTCGTTCTCTACCGACGACTACTTCGTCAACCGCGTCGACACGCCCAAACTGCCCAATGGCGACTACGACTTCGACAATATCGAGGCCGTCGACTACCAACTGTTGGAAGACCACCTGACACGACTGATGAAGGGTGAGCGCGTAGAGATTCCTGAATACAACTTTGCTACAGGCAAGCGCGAATGGAACGGCAAGAAGCTCAAACTCTCGAACGACACCGTACTCATCATCGAGGGCATCCATGCGCTCAACCCCCTGTTGACTAAGAAGATAGAGGACTCGCTGAAGTACAAGATATACATCTCGGCACTCACCAGCATCTCGCTCGACGACCACAACTGGATACCTACACGCGACAACCGACTGCTGCGCCGCATCATTCGCGACTACAACAAGGGAGCCTTTACCGCGCAGGAGACTATTGCCCAGTGGAAGAATGTCTGCGAGGCTGAGGACAAGTGGATCTTCCCCTTCCAGGAGACGGCAGACGCTATGTTCAACTCGGCACTCAACATCGAGTTTGCCGTGCTGCGCACCCATGCCGAAATCATTCTCGCCTCGGTGCCCCGCAACTGTAAAGAATATGCCGAGGCCCACCGTCTGCTGAAGTTCATCCATTACTTCATCCCCGTCAGCGACAAGGAGATACCGCCAACGAGCATCATGCGCGAGTTCCTGGGAGGCTCGTCGTTCAAGTATTAAAATTACTTCTTGACGACCAGTTCTTCACTGGTGTATGCCGCTATCATTTCGAAGATCTGACGCAGGTCTTTATAATTCTTGTCATAGTAAATGAGCTTGTTGACACGCAACTGACAGGTCATCTGTATCTTGCCGCCAGTCGCGGTAGTCTGGAGAAGACACTCCAAACCTTTGTCGGGCGTCGCCAGCGACGTATTTCTGCTATGTCCCCCAAACGTATATCCTTTAGGGAGTGTGATATTTAGGACGATGGTCTCTGTGCTAATGCTTGGGAACTCTACAGGTATCATACGCTCGCTCTCAATAAAGGCATTATGTGCCATTGAAGCGGTAAACGGACAAATCCTGATAATGCCGCCATCGGTCTGTCCTTTGACAGTCAAGTCGGTTTCCTCAACAGCTTCGGAAGCGAAAGCACGGATACCCTTGGCTTGACGATAGTTCATAGCCGCCAGTCCCTCGTAGTGAGTGGTCTGCCTACCCTTGAGGACACCATCAGCAGAGAGCTGGGCAGTAATCGTTGTCTGCTTTTGGCAGTAGCCTTCAAGTCCTCTACGCTCTCTTCGGAATAGTTGGCCAGGGCATCCGTCGTCATAGCACCTGCTTGCTCGTCAAACGTAGAGCTGACGCTGTTGTTATCTATCGTGCTGACCTTCAGCAACATCTTAGAGTTGCTGGAACTATTGTCCATCGGTGTCTCCTTCAGAAAAGGGATGACAACCTTTGCGAAACGGGCACCACTCGGCTTCAGTACTTTAAAACAAGCAATTGTAATAAGTTCCTTTTCATGCTAAATGGTTAAGTATTCATAATCGACTATCAAGTAAACAAAACCTCGAGGAGCACGGGCCGCGAGCTCTCTATATATAATAAGGTGTCGATGCCTTGTTGCATCGCCTGCATATTCGTAGCCTTCAGATAGACGACATCATTCTGTCGGCAGATACCCTCGGCTGTGGCGTGGTGCTCAGCGGCAACATACTGGTCACGGGCAGGGCTCTGCTCCAAACCTGGCAACATATTGAAGATGCCGCCACGTCCGTTGTTCAGTAACAAGATACGCAGATTGCCTCGCAGATTCTGATTCCACAGAGCATTCTGGTCGTAGAAGAAGCTGAGGTCGCCAATGACGCAGAAGACAGGTGAATCTGTCACACACGAGAAGCCCGCTGCAGTACTGAGTGAACCCTCAATGCCGTTGACACCGCGATTGCAATAGACAGAACTGCGGGCATATCTGTTGGCCAGGCGAATGGCCATAGAGTTGGCATAGTGGACGATGTGGTTGCCACGCCGTTGCTCAAAATATTGCACAGCGGCAGATTGGGAATATGAAGGCTCGAAGGCGTCCGTCTGTTGGCGGACCTTATCAACCAACGACGTCCACCGCTGTACAAAGGGATGGGGTGTCTGCTCCAGACAAGAGCGAACCTTCTCAGCCACCATTTGCGGGTCGCCCTGAACGACGTTTGTCAGATTCATAAAGGTATCATTTACCTCACCCGTAGCATTGACAGCCCACGTCTCACGGGCCTTACGCAGAAAGCGTTTGGCATGCTTGCTGACAATGCTGCCACCCGTATAGAGCACAAAATCTGGGACGTACGACGCGTCGTCCTGCACCTGTAGCACGGCCTCCTCTAGCAAGGGATTCCACGGTTGGCCAGCGATTAACATAGGACGCTCGGCCTGCATGAATCGACAACAGATGTCGTCCAACGTTTCTGGCGACATAGTGGCAGGAGTCAGCTCTATTTTGCGTTCCTGCGGGAGCACCGCAGTTGTATACTGAAAGAGCGGCTCCGTAATGGGAACATTGATGTGGACGGGTCCACCACGCATCATAAGCGCTTCGTTGACCAAACGGTTGCAATACCAGCGCGTTTCCTCATCGTATGGCTCAGGTAGCGAGACGGCCTTACGCACGAAACGACCTAAGGCATCCGGCTGTGGCAGCGTCTGACCATCCAACTGGTCTATCCACTGAGGAGGACGATCAGCAGAAACCACCACCAACGGGCGCTGCTGATAATAAGCCTCCGCCACAGCAGGAGCAAGATTGAGCAATGCCGTACCACTGGTGACACAGACCACGACAGGCTCGTCGAGGGCTATCGTCATTCCCAAAGCGTAGAAACCCGCCGAACGTTCATCGGTGACGGGATAGCACTGGATATCAGGACATTCGTTGAGATTATGTACAATAGCTGAATTACGGCTACCGGGACAGCAGACGGCATGTTTCACGCCATGAGCCATCAACAGGGCCGTTAATATGTTAACGTTGTCTTTATTACTATACATTACTTAAATAATTCGGCGCATGGTGTCAAGCTTCGTCTCTGTCTCCTGCCACTCAGACTCCTCGACACTCTCGCGTAACAGTCCACCACCGGCATAGAGACGGCAGACATCATCGTAGATACGCATACAGCGCAGCGTGACAAAGAGATGGGTCTGATTACGAACATGTAACGGACCCAGAAAACCACTATAGTACTGACGCGGCTGGTGCTCGTAATGACGGATAAAGCGGAAAGCCTCCTGCTTGGGCAGTCCCCCAACGGCTGGCGTGGGGTGAAGGGCATAGAGCAGGTCACCTACATGCGAAGGGTCGTTCATTGTAAAGTGGAAATCGCTACGCAAGTGGGCCAGATGGCCAGCACGCGTCGTATAAGGGCCATCTTCACACAGATGGTGGGCATAGCGCTCCAGTTGGTGAGTGATATATGTAGACACGTAACGCTGTTCGTCCACATCTTTTTCCTTCCACGAGACATCTTCGGTAAAAGGCTGCGTTCCTGCCAACGCCATCGTCTGCCATTGGTTGCCAATGCCAGCCAGCAGCGTCTCAGGGGTTGCAACCAGCCACAGACCGCTTTGTGGTGTAAATACCAAAGCAATAAACATGCGGGGATAGCTGTCGCACGCCCGACGGAAGAGTTCCAGGGGACTAACCTCAGGCTTACGTGCCACATCCATGCTACGTGCCAGCACCAATTTCTGGAACGAGCCATTCAGCAGATGAGCGTGGAAATTAAGGAAATCGATATGGTAGGCTGTACGCAGGTCGCCACGTGGTTGTTGCGAACTCATGCCTAAGGACTCCGTCAGGTCAAGAGGCAGATCGCTGACATCTGCTAACGGCATCACGCTGTGGGGGGCTATCAGAAGAAGAGGTGTCTCGGTAGACATAAAGAAGGGAGCCATCACAAAGCCCTGTCGGCCACTCAGCGAAGCCATTGACACCACCTCGTGGACCTCGCCCGTCAAGAATGTACACATCTTGGCGTAGGGCAGACGATAAAGGGCAAAACTCTGCATAGTCAGACCGAGTGTTTGATGATATAGTTAGTAACACGCACCGTAGAGATGAGTTCGTCGGCAGAATTGCGGATATCCACCTGCCAGACGTGAAGAGTATTGCCACGATGCTGTAAACGGGCATAAGCCGTAACGCTATCACCCTCGGAGACGGCCTTCACATGAGAGCCGCTAACCTCAATGCCCACACAGGCACAGCCAGGACAGAGCGACGTAGAGCCTACACCAGCTACATTCTCGGCCAGTGCCAACGAGGCTCCTCCACTCAAAAATCCAAAAGGCTGACGATTGCGTTCGTCAACCTTCATGCGCGCCACACACGTATCGTCCTCAGGGGTAGACAGGAACTCCATACCCAGAGCCGTACTCAGATTGGGGGCTGCATTGATTAATTCTTTTATTCTCTCAACATCCACTATTCACTATTCTCTATCCTCTATCACAAGAACAACGAATACTCCTTAACAGTCCAGGCCAAGGCACTGGCCCCCAGCACGTCGCGCTCATGGTTGTCAATCGTAGAAACAATCAGCTTAGTGCGCTCATGCAGGTTCTGGAAAACATTCTCATTGAACGATTGCTCCATAGGAGGAATCAACCACTTACAAACCTCTATCATCTCACCTGTCAGAATGATGGCCTCAGGGTTGATAACGCTGGCATAGTTAGCCAACGCACGCCCCAGCACATCACCCGTCTGGCGCCATACCTCAACGGCCAACGCATCGCCCTGGTCGGCACACTGGCCAATGGCCAATGGTGTCATTTCGGAAAGATTGCGCAAGAGACTGGGAGCATCAGACGCCTCCAACAGCTTACTTGCCGTACGCAGAATGCCGCGGTCAGAGGCATACTCCTCCAAGCAGCCCCGTCGTCCACAGGTACACAGGCGTCCTTCGTCTTCCACACAGGTGTGACCTATCTCGCCGGCGAAACCGCCAGAACCCAGATAGGGACGGCCATTGGAATAGAAACAACTGCCTATGCCGCCATGTCCCAAAGAGATGACGATGAAGTTCTCCATGCCGTGGGCAGAGCCATAGACATACTCGCCTAATGCCGTCACATGGGCATCGTTGCCCAATGCCACAGCCAAGCCCACGCTGTCACGCAACATAGCAGCGAGTGGTACGACGCCCTTCCAAGGCATATTTGCCGCATTTTCTATACAACCCGTCACGTAGTTGCCACTGGGAACGCTAATACCCACCGAGCGTATGGTTTCGTAGCCGCCGTTCTGCTCGGCCAACTGAATGATGCGTTCACTCAAGGCCTCCACAAAACTACTCACCGACGGATAGTCTTTAGTATTCATGGCGTCTTGTGCCAGAATGGTGCCACGCAAATCTACTAATGCCAGAGACGTCTTTTTCACACCGACATCTATACCTATAACCTGTTGCTTAATGATGTTATTCATTATAACAATTCGATTTTACTTGAACAAAGAATACTCCTGTACAGTCCAGGCCAGTGCACTGGCTCCCAAGACATTACGGATATGATCATCGAGTGACGACAAGATAAAGTTCACCTTGCCTTCAATGTTATGGAAAACATGAGCGTTAAACGCTTCGTAAGCAGGTTCCAACAACCACTTGCCAGCATGAGAGACGCCACCGGTAAAGATGAAAGCCTCTGGATTCAACACAGAAGCATAGTTGGCTAGGCCTACACCTAAGCTATGACCAGCACGACGGAAAGTTTCTATGGCCAACTCGTCGCCTTCTTCGCAAAAATTGAAAATATCTAAAGGCGTCAGGTTCTCGGCTTCTCGCATTCTGCTAGGTTCGTCAGGATGCTCCTCCAACACTTCACACGCTGTGCGGACAACACCATTGGCAGCCACATAAGTCTCAAGACAGCCACGTTTTCCGCAACCACACTCGCGACCATTTGGGATGGCACAGGTATGTCCCACCTCTCCAGCAAATCCATCGGCACCTAAATGAGCTACGCCATTGCTAAAAATGCAACTTCCCAAGCCATGACCAATGGAAATCACCACAAAGTTGCGCATACCATGAGCAGCGCCGAAGGCCTGCTCGCCTAATGCCGTCACATGGGCATTGTTGGCCAAGGCAACAGCCAGTCCCAAGCGGTCACGTAACATTGCAGCCAAGGGAACAATACCTTTCCACGGCATATTGGGGGCATTCTCTATGCAACCAGTACGAAAATTACCGCTGGGCGAGCTAATACCCACCGAGCGAATCATCTCATAGCCACCATTGGCCTCCACCAGTGCCAGAATCTCAGCCGTAAGAGCAGACACGTACTCACTGATATTGGGATAGTTGTCAGTAGAAAACTGGCGTGTTGCAATTACTTCACCACGAATGTCGACAACAGCACATGTCGTGCGAGCCAAGGTGATATCCACACCAATTACCCGTGTCTTGTTACTTAACAGAATCATAATATGTTTACCATAACAGCGTTAACAGCGACAAAAATAGTAATTTTTCCGTAATCTGCAAAGAGAATGTCCGTATTTTTTGCAAATATTTAAATTATTCTCGATTAATCGCACATAATTAATAATTTCTTAGTATCTTTGCAAACGTAATATAATCATATGATAAAATAGATATGAATGTTTTAGAACTGAGTGAACAAGAAATTCTTCGTCGACAGTCGCTCGACGAACTTCGAAAGATGGGCATCAACCCCTACCCTGCTGCAGAATATCCCACCAATGCTTTTTCGACGGAAATTCGCGACAGTTTCCGTGATGATGACGAGCCACGTGAGGTAATGATTGCCGGACGTATGATGAGTCGCCGCGTGATGGGTAAGGCCAGCTTTGCCGAACTGCAGGATAGCAAAGGACGTATCCAGGTCTACATTACCCGTGACGATCTCTGCCCGGGTGAGAACAAGGACTTATATAATAATGTATTCAAGCGTCTGCTGGACATTGGCGACTTCATTGGCGTGAAGGGTTTTGTGTTCCGCACGCAGACTGGTGAAATCAGTGTACATTGCAAAGAGCTGACACTTCTTTCGAAATCACTCAAGCCGCTGCCTATCGTAAAATACAAGGACGGTGTGGCCTACGATAAGTTCGACGATCCAGAGCTCCGCTATCGCCAGCGTTATGTTGATTTGGTGGTTAACGAGGGCGTCAAAGATACTTTCCTGAAGCGTGCCACCATTATCCGCACACTTCGTAGCATTCTTGACAATGCTGGATATACTGAGGTTGACACACCTATCCTGCAGAATATCGCAGGTGGTGCTTCAGCCCGCCCATTCATCACCCACTTCAATGCGCTCAACCAAGACATGTACATGCGTATCGCTACCGAGCTCTACCTGAAGCGCCTCATCGTAGGTGGTTTCGAGGGTGTTTACGAGATGGGTAAGAACTTCCGCAACGAGGGTATGGACAAAACCCACAACCCAGAGTTCACCTGCATGGAGCTGTACGTAAGCTATAAGGACCTGCTGTGGGGTATGACCTTCACCGAGAACATGCTCGAGCAGATCTGTACACCTATCCTCGATGCTATCAAGGAGAAGACTGGTTTCGACTGCGATGGCAAGAGCGAAGACGAGATCCGTCAGTTCTGCCTCTCAAAGGGTATGGATGTTGACGAGACCATGGGTAAGGGTAAACTCATCGACGAGCTGTTTGGCGAGTTCTGTGAGGGTTCGTTCATCCAGCCCACTTTCATCACCGACTATCCCGTTGAAATGTCGCCTCTCACCAAGATGCATCGTTCTAAGCCCGGCCTCACCGAGCGTTTCGAGCTGATGGTGAATGGTAAGGAGCTGGCTAACGCATATTCTGAGCTCAACGACCCCATCGATCAGGAGGAGCGCTTTGTTGAGCAGATGAAACTTGCTGATAAGGGCGACGACGAGGCCATGATCATCGATCAGGACTTCCTCCGTGCGCTGCAGTATGGTATGCCTCCAACGTTTGGTATCGGTATCGGTATAGACCGTCTGGTCATGGTACTCACGGGCAAGTTCGCTATTGGCGAGGTCATGCTGTTCCCACAGATGAAGCCCGAGAAGAAGGCACCTCAGAGCACCGTTGCCGAATGGGCCGAGATTGGCGTCAGCGAAGAATGGGTTCCCGTGCTACGCAAGGCCGGCTTCAACCTGATTCAGAACATTGTTTCTGAGAAGGCGCAAGGCCTGCAACAGAAGATTGGCGACATCGTCAAGAAATACAAGCTCGACATGCAGAAACCCTCAGTAGATGAGGTCGCTGCTTGGATAGAGAAGGCGCAAGCCTAACGGTTAATGGATAATGGTTAACGGTTATTGTTAATGTACGACTGTGGTAGAATAGCAATTATTGGTGGCGGCTCGTGGGCCACAGCCATTGCCAAGATAGTGATAGGAAAAACCCATCACATAGGATGGTATATGCGACGTGACGACCGTATTGAAGACTTCCGCCGTTTGGGGCATAACCCCGCCTACCTCACAAGCGTACACTTCAATATCGACGAGATTGAATTCTCCAGCGATCTTAACAAGATTGCCGAGAACTATGACACGCTGGTCTTCGTTACTCCGTCGCCCTATCTGAAGAGTCATCTAAAGAAGTTGAAGACGCGGATACGCGACAAGTATATCATCACGGCTATCAAGGGTATTGTGCCTGACGAGAATCTCGTCTGCTCGGAATACTTCCATCAGGTCTATGACGTACCTTACGAGAATCTGGCCTGCATCGGCGGACCTTCTCATGCTGAGGAGGTCGCCCTGGAGCGCCTCAGCTACCTGACCGTAGGATGCAGCGACCACGAGAAGGCACAGTCGTTTGCAGACATTATGAGCAGCAACTACATCAAGACCAAAACCTCTACCGATGTGATAGGTATAGAGTATTCCTCGGTGTTGAAGAATGTCTATGCCATTGCTGCCGGCATCTGCAATGGTCTGAAGTTTGGTGACAACTTTCAGGCCGTCCTCATGGCCAATGCCGTACAGGAGATGTCGCGTTTCCTGAAGGTCATCCACCCCATTGAGCGTAACGTGGTCGACAGCTGCTATCTGGGCGACCTGCTGGTAACTGGTTACTCGAACTTCTCGCGCAACCGCACCTTTGGTACGATGATTGGCAAAGGGTATAGCGTCAAGTCTGCACAGATAGAGATGGAAATGATTGCTGAGGGCTATTTCGGCACGAAGTGTATGAAGGAAATCAATCGTCACTGCCACGTCAACATGCCCATTCTTGATGCTGTATATAATATATTGTATGAGCGCATCAGTCCACAAATAGAAATCAAACTATTAACAGATTCATTTAGATAAGTTACTATTATGAAGAACATCAAACTTGACATCACAAAAGCTGCGTGCTTCTTAGAGGCTGGCGCAGTAAAGGCTTTCGAGCCAAAAGTGAAGGCCGCACAAGAGGCCTTAGAGAATGGAACATGTCCTGGTAATGACTTCCTCGGCTGGCTACATCTGCCCACAGAGATAACGCCTGCCTTCCTCGACGAGATAGTGGCAACAGCTAAGGTGATGCGCGACAACTGCGAGGCAGTGGTCGTTGCAGGTATCGGTGGTTCCTATCTGGGTGCCCGTGCCGTCATTGAAGCACTTAGCAACTCGTTCAGCTGGCTCATCAAGGATCAGAAGAATCCCACCATCCTCTTTGCCGGTAACAATATCGGTGAGGACTATCTGTTTGAGCTGACCGAGTATTTGAAGGGCAAAAAGTTTGGTGTTATCAATATCTCTAAGTCGGGTACGACGACAGAGACCGCTCTGACCTTCCGTCTGCTGAAGAAACAGTGTGAGGCTCAGCGTGGCAAGGAAGAGGCCAAGAAGGTGATTGTAGCCGTAACCGATGCCAAGCGTGGTGCTGCCCGCACCTGTGCTGACAAGGAGGGCTACAAGAGCTTTATCATCCCCGACAATGTGGGTGGCCGCTTCTCTGTACTGACTCCTGTTGGTCTGCTGCCTATCGCCTGTGCCGGTTTTGACGTCAAGCAGTTGGTTGCTGGTGCTCAGGATATGGAAAAGGCTTGCGGCAAGGACGTGCCCTTCGAGGAGAACCTCGCTGCCCAGTATGCTGCCGTCCGCAACGGACTCTATCAGGCAGGCAAGAAGATTGAGATTATGGTGAACTACCAGCCCAAGCTCCACTTCTTCAGCGAATGGTGGAAGCAGCTCTATGGCGAGTCTGAGGGCAAGGACCTCAAGGGTATCTTCCCCGCCAGCGTAGACTTTACAACCGACCTGCACTCCATGGGTCAGTGGATTCAGGAAGGCGAGCGCACCATCTTCGAGACAGTGATCAGCATTGAGGAGCCTGAGAAGAAGCTGCTTTTCCCCAACGATGAGGAGAACCTCGACGGTTTGAACTTCCTCGCTGGCAAGCGTGTGGACGAGGTGAACAAGATGGCTGAGCTCGGCACTCGTCTGGCTCATGTTGATGGTGGCGTACCCAACATGCGCATCAGCGTTCCCAAGCTCAACGAATACTATATTGGCCAGCTTATCTACTTCTTCGAGATTGCCTGTGGCATCAGTGGCAATGTGCTGGGTGTCAACCCGTTCAACCAGCCTGGTGTAGAGGCCTACAAGAAGAACATGTTCGCTCTGCTCGACAAGCCCGGCTACGAGGCAGACAGCAAGGCTATCAAGGCAAGACTGGCTAAAGAAGGATAAGTCCTATATGACCTATAAGACCCATATAGACCAATACTTAGAAAGACACGGCTTTGGGCAATTCAGCCCAAAAGCCGTGCTTTTCGATATGGACGGCGTCATCTACGACTCTATGTCCAACCATTCTGTCTCGTGGCATGAAGCCATGAAAGACTACAACTTGGACATGCCCTATGAAGGTGCCTACGAATATGAAGGCATGCGAGGTGTCGAGACCATCAAACTGTTGACACGCCAGCAATGGCAACGAGAACTCAGCGACGACGAAGCCAAAGAGATGTATACCCACAAGGCCGCACTCTTTGCCCAGCAATGCCAGAAGACGCCTGCCCGCATCATGCCGGGCATCAAGACACTGATGCAGCAAATCAAGGATGGCGGAAGAAGAATATGTGTGGTGACAGGTAGTGCACAGCATGCACTACTCGACAAGTTGCTCATTGACTTCGAAGGACTGCTCTGCGAGGACCTCATCGTCACCGCCTTCGACGTCACACATGGCAAGCCTCATCCGGAGCCTTACCTCAAGGGAATGGAAAAATGCGGCATACAGCCTTGGGAGACCATCGTGGTTGAAAACGCACCACTGGGTGTACGTGCTGCCGTTGCAGCACAATGTTTCACCATTGCCGTCAATACGGGTCCACTGCCTGATGAACGGCTCAAACGTGAAGGGGCCAACCTGGTATTTCCGACCATGCAGTCGCTCAGCGACGAGTGGCCTCACCTCATCTCACAACTTTAGACGCCGTCTTCGTCGTTCTCATCGTTCTCGTCCGATGTGGGTGCTTGCGTATCCATCTGCGTATCACGTTTGATAGACAGCACGCCCATTCTCGACAAACGGAGCACCAAAGGAATATATTCGTCGCTCTGCGGATGTCCTACACTGGCAGCAAATACCAGATAGTCGCCATCAACACGGTCGAAGACCAGTCCTTCAAAGACACCGGTTTTACGATAGTCATCATCAAGAAACTGAGCCAGCGACCTCTTCGTCAGGCTACGGCTGAAGAACACCGAGCCGTCCTGACGTGAAACGGCCATTGTAAACATGTTGTCTACATATTTCTGGCCGTACTCGTCTTTCACCATAGGCAACGAGTCGCCAGGCTGACGATGGATAGCCACATGATATTGCTTGCCTATCCACTCAACATCACGCTCATCGGTATATTCCTGCATCTTCACGGGAGCCTTGGGTTCCACCTTTTCTATACGCTCGGTGATGATGTCGTTACTTTTCTTTTTGCCACTACAGGCCACCAGCGTCAAGCCCATCACGGCCAGAAGCAGTATTGATACTTGCTGTTTCATAATCACTCTTCATGTTGTTTGATAGGCAAAAGTACGAAAAAACTTTGAAACCAACAAATAAAAACGACGAGAAAGATAAACAGTTTGACATATTTTCATTATCTTTGCATGCAAATAGTATACAAAATGGGAAAAACCATACATCTTTTATCAGTCATCGTCTGTTGTATGCTGGCTGTTGCCTGCCACGAAGATGCGGTGCAGGTTGACCAGTCTGCCGATACAGACAACACCCCGACATTGCTTACTCAGGTGCAGAAATGTTCGCGTCTATATACGACAGAGTATCACATTCACAAGATCGTCACCCACGACGATGTGGTGCGCCTGAAGGGTAACCTTCTGAAAAAAGACTTCGACTTTGCGTTGCCTCTTGGTGAACGCAAGATAGCTATTCCCATGGATGCTACCGTGAAGGCCTATATCGACATGAGCGAGATAACCGAAGAAAACATCGAGCGTGACGGCGACAAGGTGACCATCGTGCTTCCAGACCCCAAGCTCACGCTGACCAGCAGTAAAATCCGCCAACAGGACATTCGCGAATATGTTGGTGTGATGCGCTCACACTTTACTGACCGCGAGATGGCCAGCTACGAGCAGCAAGGTCGTCAGGCCATCATCGACCACTTGTCCCATCTGAATTTTCTGACTACCGCCCAAGAAAATGCTACGCGCGTGCTCGTACCTATTTTAGTACAGATGGGCTACAAGGAAGAGAATATCACGATAGCCTTCCGCAAAGGCCTGAGTCTGCGCCAACTGATTCCCACCAAAATAGAGCGTTATGAAGAAACCCGTTAAACCCATCCTCTACGTCCTGCTGGCCGTTGTCGCCTTGCTGGCTATCCTCTGGCTGGGAAGTGCCGTCAAAGAAACCACCGTATCTGTTGACGTTGACGAAGGCATCAACGTCACCCCAGAAGTGATAGAAAGCATCGAAGCCATCGGACAATGGGAGTTTCTCTCTGTCGATGATGAAGAGTTGGTAGACACCATACGCAAGGGCTTTTTCAGTGACGACAAGCTGGCACGCATCTATTACGGCACCTTGCGCATTGGCATTGATACAAGACAGTTGAAAGAGGGTTGGCTGAAGACTGAAGGCGACAGCATTCTCGTTACCTTGCCTGATGTCCAGCTGTTAGATCGTCATTTTATCGACGAGGCACGTACCAAGAGCTTTTATGAGCGGGGACGCTGGTCGCCAGAAGACCGTGAGGCACTGTATAGAAAAGCTATGCGCCTGATGATCAAACGCTGCATGACGCCTGAAAACCTGTCTGCTGCCCGCCAGAATGGCGAGGCTCAACTGTTGCGCCTGTTGCGAGGATTAGGTTTCGAGCGTGTCCGCATCACGTGGCAACCCCCGAAGCAGAAGACTACCGCATAGGAAGCACCAGCATGAAACGAGTGCCAAACTGGTAGTGTTCGTCGTAGAGCAGTTCTCCCCCTAACTTCTCGGCTATTCGTTGGCAGATGCTCAGGTCGAGCTCTGCCTTGTCTTTGACGTCGTCAGGCCGCTCAAAGTAGCTGAAGAGTCTGTTTCGCCGGTTCGTTGGAATGCCACCGCCCGTATCGCTGACGCTAATCGTCAGCTTTCCGGCATGTTCCGTCGTGTTACAGCCTACCACGATTTCGCCTTGTTCCGTAAACCGACAGGCATTAATAACCAGTTTGTTGACGATCAACTCTACCAGATGGCGGTCACTATTCAGAAAAAACCCATCACTCAGTTCACGACGGAAATGCAGCTTGACGGCACTACGATGGTAGATACTCGTCATGTTCGACTCCAGACAGCGCCTGCAGACGCCATTAGGGCTGAACGACTCTAGCTTCAGCTGATGGCCCTCCTGAGGTTCATTGGCAAACAACATGGTCTCGTCGAGCCAAGTGGCTATCAGATGCGTGTTGTACTGCAGCTGTTCGGAGATATCGCGCTTTTCGCTGATTGACAGATAGAGATCCTCCTGGCTGATGGTCGCAGCCAGTTCGTTAATCTGCTTCAGTTGCTGACGTATCTCGTCGCTGACATGTTGCAGAAAACCCTCTTGTATTTGCGCCGCCTTTTCCTGATTGCCATGTCGTTGCGCCAGATTCCGGAGCGACACCAACAGGACTGCCAGCACCACGCATAGTCCTACGATGATCAATACTTCTGTCGTCATATCTCTTTGTCTGATAGGTTTGAGTCTTTAACCATTTTTCTCCCATCCGTCCACCATCACCACCCCGTCAGCGACGTGGAAGCAGATATTATAGCCCATAAACGACATGCCGTACGAGCGGTCGTCGTCGTGATAGTGTGGACGAGGGTCGAGAGCCAGCGTCTTCTCAAGCGCCACCACATCAGCAGGCGCCAACAGCTCACGTAACTGCTGCGGCATCTGTACAGCCAACTGTCGCCATGCATGCTGGTCTGTCATACCGCCTCGGGCATTGGGGTGACTGTCCACATAGGGCAGATACGGTTTGATATCGTAGATGGGTGTGCCGTCCATGAGGTCAGCCCCCCACACGTCGATAGCCCATTCTGCCGCACGAACGGCAGCAATACGCACGCTGGACAGCCCCAGATTGTTCGGACGGAACGGTGAACGCGTAGCCCACACCCCCATCCGTTCATTGCCGCCCAGCAGTGGCGGACGTACCGTCGGATGTTTCTCAGCATCAACATGTTCCGAGAATCCCCATATCAGCCACAGGTAGTCGTAGCTATCCAGTCCGCGAAGAGCCTCCGCCTGTCGGTAGGGCTCCGTCAGCACGATGGTTCCTCGCAGTTCTTCTACGATACCGCTCTGCCTTGGAATGCCGAATTTTCCTGTGAAAGGCGAGCAAAAACGGGCGATGGGCTCTATTTTCATGCTGCAAAGGTAGAAAAAAATCTTAATTCTTAATTATTAATTCTTAATTTTTTGTATCTTTGCACCCATGGAACAGAAGAAGATCACGTTCGACAGCTTTATCCGCAGTGTGATGTGGGCCGTCATCTTGGCAGCCATCATCTGGCTGTTAGGGCGTCTCAGCAGCGTGTTACTGCCTTTTTTTCTGGCGTGGCTCATTGCCTATCTGCTCTTTCCGATGGTCAAATTCTTCCAATACCGCTGTCATCTGAAGTTCCGCATAGCCGGTATCCTGTGTAGCTTTATCACCGTTGGCATTGTGCTGACAGGACTCTTCTGGCTGATGATTCCTCCCATGATTGAAGAGGGTCTGCGTGTCAAAGACCTGCTCATCAACTATGTCTCTCACGACGCCGTGATGAGCAACATCCCCAATCTGATAGAAGACTTCATACACGACAACATCAGCACCGACGACCTGAAGGCGTTTATCACCCAAGAGGGCTTCATCGATAGTGTCAAGCAGGCCGTACCCCACGTCTGGAACGTGCTGTCGCAGTCGTTCAGCATTCTCACCAGCGTGCTCACGCTGACCATGGTGCTGCTCTACACCTTATTTATATTGCTCGACTACGAACAGTTCTCGAAGGGCTGGGTGGAGATGCTGCCCCAACGCTATCGCCCAATGGCCATACAGATTGTTGGCGACATCGAGCAGGGCATGAACAAGTATTTCCGCGGACAGGGTTTGGTAGCCTTCTGTGTGGGCATCCTGTTCAGCATCGGCTTCCTCATCATCGGCTTCCCTATGGCTATCGGTCTGGGCATGTTCATCGGACTGCTCAACATGGTGCCGTACCTGCAGCTGCTGGGCTTCGTACCTACCATTCTGCTGGCCGTTGTCAAAGCCGCTGATACGGGCGAAAGTTTCTGGATTATCATGCTGGGCGCACTCATCGTCTTTGCCGTGGTGCAAGCCATTCAGGACACCATCCTCACCCCCAAGATCATGGGCAAGGTCATGGGACTCAACTCAGCCATCATCCTCCTGTCGCTGTCTGTATGGGGGGCCCTGCTGGGCATCTTGGGCATGATTATTGCCCTGCCGCTGACCACGCTGCTCATCACCTATTACCAACGGTACGTTATTAAGGACAAATCCAAATAGCAAACAATATCCAACACAAAAAATCATTATGAGACAAACCATCAAACAAACAACCTTAACTGTCCTGCTGACCATCCTCTGTTCAGCCACTATGTCCAGTCAGGAACTGCTTGACGACGTCATCAGCCGCGTACAGTTTCACGGTTATGCACAAGGAGGTTTCAACTACACCCACAAAGCGGGTGAAGACACGCCGACGTTCGAACTCAAGCGCGTACTCTTCTGGACCAACGCACAGATTACCGACCGCTGGTCGTTCCTCTTCATGCACGACTTCTCGAGTGTCGTTCAGGAGTTCTACACAGACTATCGACTGACCAACAACAAGGCGCTGACCGTTCGTCTGGGACAGTTCAAGAACGGTCTCTCTTACGAGAACCCGCTCTCCCCTACCTCGATGGAGGCCATCGACGTCTACAGCGAGGGCGTCACCTATCTGACAGGCTGTGGCAGCGACCCCTTGCTGGGCGTACAGTATGGCCGTGACCTGGGTCTCTCGCTGTTTGGCGAGACCAACAACGGCAAGCTGCGCTACGAGGTGGACATCATGAACGGACAAGGTATCAATAAGCGTGACGGCAACAAGGAGAAAGACTTCATCGGACGTCTGGAGTTCCGTCCTGTCAAAGGTCTCAACCTCATCGCCACTGGTCAGATTGGTCGCGGACATGCCATTGCCTCGTCGCTCTATATGGGCACCGACGAGAATGGTGATCCGCTGATTAAGGAGGGCGACAACTACCGCCGCAACCGCTGGACAGCGGGTTTCGACTACAAGTCGAAGGCCTTCAACGTTCACGGCGAGTACCTGGAAGGTAAGGACGCCAGCGTCACCAGCCGTGGTGCCTACATCACGGGCAATGTACCCTTGGGCAAGGGCGTCGACATTGTGGGCTCTTACGACTTCTTCAACTTCAACACCTCGCTGGGTATGGACCAGCACAAGGTCATTGCCGGTCTGCAGTACTGGTTCTACCAGAAATGCCGCCTGCAGCTTCAGTATGTCTACAAGAGCGCTTACACCACCAAGACCGAATTCATTCATGGTGCCAACCACGCCATCATGGCACAGATGCAGATTCGTCTCGACTACGCAGGCAAAAAGAAATAACCTAAAAACCCAATATCGCAATGATTATCAAAGCACTACTCACCATCATCTTCCTGGTCGTGATGATTGGTGTGGGATTGTATTCCCGTAAGCAGGCCAGCAGTGTTGATGGTTTCGTACTTGGCGGACGCGCCGTAGGCCCTTGGCTCACGGCTTTTGCCTTCGGAACCAGTTATTTCTCAGCAGTGGTCTTCGTGGGCTATGCCGGACAGTTTGGTTGGAAGTATGGTCTTTCCAGCGCCTGGATTGGTATCGGCAATGCCGTCATCGGCTCGCTCCTGGCGTGGATCATCCTGGGACGTCGCACCAAGCTGATGACTCAGCACATCGAGTCGCGCACCATGCCCGACTTCTTTGGCACCCGTTTCAGCGACCAGGGTCTGCGCGTGGCAGCGTCCATCATTGCCTTTGTGTTCCTCATTCCTTATACCGCAGGTGTCTATAGCGGCATCTCCCGACTCTTCGAGATGGGTTTCGACATTCCCTACGAGTATTGCGTGGTCATCATGTCCATCCTCACCGCTGTCTACGTCATCCTTGGTGGCTATAAGGCTACGGCTATGAACGACTTCATCCAGGGCATCATCATGCTCTTCGGCATTGTAGCCGTCATTCTGGCCGTGCTCAACGCACAGGGAGGTCTCGAGGCTGCTGTCGACAAACTCGCCAAGATTCCTTCCGATACCGACCCGTCTGTGAATGGCGGCTTTGCCTCGTGGTTCGGTCCTGATCCTTGGGGACTGTTGGGCGTCATCGTGCTCACCTCGCTGGGCACCATGGGTTTGCCTCAGATGGTGGGTAAGTTCTACTCCATTACCGACGAGAGCGCCATCCGTCGTGGCACCGTCATCTCTACCATCTTTGCCTTCATCGTCGCTGGCGGCTGCTATTTCCTCGGTGGTTTCGGCCGTCTCTACGACCCCGTCATTGCGGCTAACGGCAAGATAGCTTTCGACAGCATCGTGCCCGCCATGCTCGTCACCCTGCCCGACGTGCTCATTGCCCTCGTGGTACTCCTCGTGCTCTCAGCCTCTATGTCTACGCTGGCCTCGCTGGTGCTCACCTCTTCGTCTACCATGACCCTCGACCTCATCTATCGCGACAAGAAGTCGCTGCCTGGCGAGGTCGAAGAAGGCACCATCGACGACGTCATTGCCGAGCGCGTCGAGCGCCGCAAGGTCGTGGTCATGCGCGTGCTCATCATGTTCTTCATCGCCATCTCCCTGCTCATCGCCCTCAATCCGCCAACGTTCATCGCCCAGCTCATGGGCATCTCGTGGGGAGCACTCGCTGGTGCCTTCCTCGCTCCGTTCATGCTCGGCCTCTACTGGCGTGGCGTCACCACGCTGTCTGTCTGGGCCTGCTTCTTCTGGGGTGTGGGCCTCACCGTCATCAACATGCTGTTGGGCAACCCCATCAACCCCATCAACTGCGGTGCTATTGCGATGGTCGGCGGCTTCCCCGTCGTGTGGATTGTCAGCCTCCTGTCGCCCAAGATGGATCGTCAGCTGGTCGACAAAATCTTCGAGTGCTACAAGTAAAACTTCCGTGTGTGACGGAAGTTCTCCTTATATCTACAATGCCACTCCAAGCTTTCACGCCTGGAGTGGCATTTCTCAATCTCTCACTTTCTCTTCTCCCACCCTCTTAGCATCGCCAGCCAGTCCATCACCTCCGTGCCGTTTTCCTGTATCGCCATGGCCGCACCTACTAGCATCCAGCGGGCGGGGTGCTCCGAGGGGCCAGTCCCTGAGTGTCTTCCGTTGCTATTTGTCGGCAAAGGTAAATAAAAAAAATCGGACTGACAAAACGCCAGCCCGAATTTTTACCTTTTTACTTAATCACTCGCTTTTTCCCGTTATACACGTAGATTCCTTTCCTCGTGGGCTTGCCAGAGAGCTTGCGGCCACTGAGGTCGAACCACGCGCCAGCCAGGCTCCCTTCCCTTTGGAGGGGCTGGGGGAGGCTGGTCGTTCCGCCGCCGTCTGGCTTGTAGATGCGGAAGTTGCCGGAGGCGTGGAGGAAGCCCATGAAGTAGAGCATGCCGTCGTAGTAGCGGTAGCGTCCTGAGGGAATTGGCGTGTCCCAGAGGTCATCGACGAAGTCCCATGCCTTGATGTCGTTGCTGGCCAGTGCAGCCACCGCGTTACATGCTACCAGACCAGCCGAGTGGTCGCTGTTGCCGCTGTCCGTGTTGCCATCCAGGGTGTAGTTGCTATAATATTCCTTGACACCCTTGCTGTAGAAGAAGTCATGGGCGCGCTTCACCAGCGTCACCTCGTCGCTGCAGTCGGCAAACCATGCGTAGTCGCAGCCCATGTTCATCATGCAGCGCCAGGCATCGAAGCGGAAGTTGTTGTGACCGCCTTCGCCGTTCGGCGTCCCGTCGAAGTTGGCGTAGTCGGGCATCAGCCCCGTGGTGGCATGTGCAAACTTCGGGAACATTTCGTGACTCTTCTCAGCCAGCTGGGTGTAAAAGTCCTGGTGGTTGTCTGCCCACTCGGCCCACAGTCGGTAGAATGCCGGCAGGTGGTACGACGGGTCGGTCTTGGTAGCCGATGTGGCGTAGGGAACGAAGACCACCTGCTTCTCAGTTTTGTCGAAGAGTGGCTTGACGTCTGAGAAGGGGAAGTTCGGGTCTGGCTTGCCCCAGCTGGTCTCCAGGATGGCGTTGGCCTCGGCCATATAGTTGTAGATGCCCTCACCGTTGCCCCATCGGTTGGCGGCGAGCATCAGCGAGGTGATGAAATACTCCTCGCCGTCGGGAGCAGGACTGGACTCACGCTTTGAGCCGTCCTTGTTCATGACCCATGCGAAGTAGCCCTTGAATTCGCCGTCCTCGTGCTGCATGTGGCTCTTGGCCCATTTCCACAGCTTGTTGAACTCTGTCTGCTTGTCCATCTGCACGCAGATCATCATGCCGTACGACTGCCCCTCGGAGCGCACATCGTCGTTGTTGACGTCGAGGATATATGCCTCGTCGGTGCCCACCTCATAGTATACGCGCTGGCCGTCCTCGCGACCGTCGGTACCTTCGAACAGCTGCTGCCACGCTTGTTCCAGCTTTTGGTTGACCTTCGTCTCGCTATAGCCGGCTTCGACAAAGAGGTTGCGGTAGGTGTTGGTATAGTAGGCTCCTTGCGAGGGCAGCACGGGAGCCGTGCGCTCCTGCATCTCGTTCTGCAACGTAAAGGTGATGTAGTCCACGTAGGTGTCATTCGAGCCGTTGTCGGTCTCCAGGTTCAGCTTCACCTCGGCAGTTGTGGCGTCGCCCAGCAGCACCTTGCAGTCGGCATATTTCGTGTCGGCTTGGGTGACGTAGAAGGTGAAGTCGCTTAGTTTCTTACCGTTCACGTAGAGAGCGATGCCTGCTCCGCTGTTGTTGCTGCTGGCACCACGCACGCCGACGGTGTACATGCCGTTCTTGACGGGGAAGGTGACTGTCTTCGTGGCGCAGTCGCCGTTGCCGTAGAAGGCCATGCCGGAGAAGGGTGAGCTGCAGATACCGGCATAGCTGCCGCCGGGCGTCATGCTCTCGGCCTCAATCTTGACTGACGTACCCGTATCAACGCCTGGTGTGGGGTCGTCACCACCTGGGTTGTCGTCACCGCCCGGCGTGTCGTCAGACAGTACCTCTATGGTTCTTCCCCATCCCACGCTGCCGTCGTAGCTGCATTCCTCTTCCGTGCCGTCAGTCTTGACAAGGGCTATGCGCTTGATGATGACCACCACCTGCGACGTCACCTTGTTCTGCAGGTTAAGCACGGTAACGGTGCGGTCAGAGCCGAAGTGCTCAGTGTCGAAGTCGATGGCTATCTGCGAGACGCCGTTCTCTGCGGGCTGGTACTGGGCAGGATAGTTGTTGGTGTCGGCCTGGTCGGTAGCGTTCTGTATCTTCAGCTGTATGTTGTCGGCCACCGTGCCGTCGAACTCTACCCTGACACCCCTGTAGTTGTCCAGGCTGATGGGCAGCTTGGAGCACAGCCCCAACTCGCCCCACTGGTCGGTGAACGTCACTTTGACCTTTGCCGACAGCCCCGTCACGAGGCATGCCAACAGACAAACGAAGAGAAGTTTCTTCATAATTATAAAGATAGTAATAAATAAGATTAAAATAATAAGTTAGTTGTATAAGAAAATGTTGTCCTAAGCACGAACTTAGGACAACATTATTTCAGTTAGTATTCATCTTCATCTTCATCGTCAAAGAAGAACGAACGGGAGAGACCCTTACTGGCATCGTCACTACGGCCCTTGTCAGACAAACCGGAATTACCGTCGACGGTAGCAGACATTTGCAGTATGCTGCTTACAGTCTGTAACTTTACGACAACTGTTGTCGGAGTTAAATATGTCTTTTTCATAATCGTCTATTTTTTTGTCAAGAATTTGAGAATTTGAGAAAGTTTACTTAATCACCACCTTTTTGCCGTTCACGATATACAGTCCCTTCGTAGGCTGAGCCACACGCTGACCAGCGAGGTTGTAATAACCATTAACCATTACGCCTGAACCCTGAACCGTATTGATACTTGTGGTTCCGCCTTCCTCGTCGACGTCAAAGGTGAGTGAACGGGCAGGAGTAACAGGAGTAGCAGGTACTGTAAAGTAACAGCGCAGCGACTTCAGGGTGGTGCCATTTTCTGGTGTCATCAACTCGTTTCCTGTAGCCACGAAGCGGGAAGTATTGCATTCGCCGCCAGAGAACGTCTTCTGCGTAAAGTTACCAACGAAGCTATAGCCTCCATGAGGAACCGTCTGAGGAGTCTTAGCTGTGATGTTTACATCAACCAGAACAACAGGACTGGCATTGCTAACATCTATTGTCGGCTTAACCAGATAGGGCACACCAGCCTCAAAGCTGGCAGCAGTCGTAAACTTCATCGTGGTGCCAGATACATCTGTAAACTCTGCCAGCTGATAGCCCGAGCCAAACAGTTGAGTAGCTTGAGCCGGTGTGAGAGAGAACGGCAGACAAACGGTATTCCAAGTATCTTTTTTGAACGAGCGGGTCAGCTCAACAACGACATGGTTAATCTTAGAAGATATTAAATTATCCGAACTCTCGTTAAGTGCCTCACATTTATATACATTAAGTGAGTTTAGAGTTACAGATGATGTTACATCCGATTCTGTACCTGCGGTTTCCTTGGGTATCATACCACCTTGCATGCGTACTTCGTGGTTTTTGAGAGCACTCACCACATCACTATTGACTTTCATCCACCATTGGGTATCACCTTTGTTTAAAGTACCTTTCGCTCCATTGCCACCTGACGTTGTTGTACAATTTACATAAGGCGACTCATTATAACCATCTCTGAATCCAAGAACAGTTCCGTCTTTTTCTACATTTGCAACATCAAAAACAACATAGTCTCCTGTTTCGATATTTGAGAAGAAACTATTGTTAAATGTTATAGAATTTCCGTCATTCCAACTGTTAAATGTATGAGGAAGACCACTTGTCGTACTTGACTGTCCACTTGGAATACTATAGGTATTCGTAACTTCGCTTGAGGCATCCTCACCCTTGTAGCCGGTAGCAGTCACCGTGATAGTTCCTGTACCTGTAAGATTAAGAGTTTTACTATTCTCAGTGAATTCTGCATCTGTAGCATTGCCTGTTGTTGCTCCGATAACAGAATAAACCACCCTGTCATTTCCATCACCCTTGGTAATCGTCACGCTCAAGTCGCCATCATAGGTGCCAGAAGCAGGTGAAATTGTAGGAGCTGCTACAGAAGATGCTGTAGTAATAGTACGTGTTATAGAGGCGATGTTTAATTGCGCACCTTGTGTTCCTTCGTTTACAATATAAACCCACTTGTAAGGACCCACATTATCCCCTTCTGGCTTTAATAAATCAGGATAAGTAGTTGCGTTAATGCTATAAGATACTGAAGTAGCTCCTTCAGGGATAGTTGCATTTACGTATTTTCTCGCATTTCCATTGCTGAAATCATCATACCTGTTAGAAGCGATATAAAAATGGAAACCAGCGGGAGCTCCAGAATTTAAAGTAATTGTAAAAGTGTGAGTTTCTTCCGCGTTAAGGTCAGCAACCCAATTGGTTCCAGTAAGTCCATTCCATTTTCCATTAAACGTGTTCTTGCTAAATGTAACTATAGCACCCGTCACATGTGAATCTGTATACACTTGATTACTAAATGAAACGTTTTGACCTTGGTCAAGGTATAGCGTAGTAACCTCCTGTGAAAATACCCCCCCCCACTAAGAAGAAGAGCATACTTGTTAAAATAAAAGTAAATTTTTTCATGTCTAAAAAATTGTTAGTTGATGTTATTGTGAGTTCTCTTCTATAGAAAATTCCTCATTTCGGGGGCAAATTTAGTACTATTTTTTCTTATTTCCAAATAATTTCGTGTTTTTTTAACTAATGTCTCTTAAAATTATTTAAATTCAAAATTAAGGTTCTCATGCACAACGTTTTAGTCCAGCGATACCCTGTCCGGGTTTTGAAATGCTTACCTGTGCATCCGATTCAAAAGCACCTCATCGGGCATCAGCATCTACGAACCTGGCATCGACCTGCTGAACACCCCTGCAGAGTTCACTGCTTGGCGCTCTCTTCGCTGAGTCCGGCCAGTTCAACCAGATCTATGGTGTAAGCCCCCTTAGCGTATTGGCTTGTCGTTTTTTTTTATAATTAGTAGTTCGTTATTAAGCAAAGTTGTTAATGTTAAACGTTTGGTGTGGCGAAAACTATGTTTTCACTCAGTGAATCCTATGTTTTCACCGCGTCAATACTATGTTTTCACCGCGTCAATACTACGTTTTCACATTGTTAATGCATAGCTTTGACATCGTCTATACACGACTTCAGTTGTCAAAATCCTACATTTCCTACACTTGACGCTGACAGTCAGAGACTTACGCTGAAATTTCCTACACTGATTCCTACACTGAAGTTACACTGAAAGTCGCACTCTGTAACTCGCTCCACTTCAGTGTAAGAAAAGTGACACTTTCAGTG
>CACWFY010000007.1 GCA_902760345.1 uncultured Bacteroidales bacterium
GGGGTCCCACCTCTTCCCATTCCGAACAGAGAAGTTAAGCCCGCTTGCGCCGATGGTACTGCAATGCAATGCGGGAGAGTAGGAGGCCGCCACTTTTTCTTTTGAAAACCTCGAGGATACAATATCTTCGAGGTTTTTTCGTTTATTGTATTGTATGCAGTGGACAGACCGTATCAGACAGGTGAAGATATTATTGGTGGTAGCTGCGGTGGTTATCGCCGTTGCTTCGCTGTTGGTCTCTCACTTCCTGGTGCGTGACTTGTCTAAGGAGGAACGCCATCGTATGGAGGTTTGGGCTCAGGCCCTGCATGCATTGAATGAGGCTGACGAGACGACGGATTTGTCGCTGGTGTTGAACGTGATGGAGGGTAACAACACCATTCCAGTTATTGTGGTGAACAGTGAGGGTGGTATTGACGATTTCCGTAATATTGATGATTCGCTAAATGTAGAGAGCTATGCTCGTCGCATGATTAGTGCCGGCGACACGATACGCGTTGACCGTCAGTTGGTATGCTACGACGAGTCAATCATGTTGAAGCGCCTACAGGCCTGGCCGTATGTGCAGTTAGGTATTGTGCTGATTTTCGTTGTTGTGGCCATTTTTGCTTTGTTGTCGTCGAAGCGTGCTGAACAGAACAAGGTCTGGGTAGGTCTTTCGAAGGAAACTGCCCACCAGTTAGGTACACCCGTGTCGAGTCTAATGGCTTGGGTAGAGATGCTGAAGGAGCAGTATCCTGATGACGACCTTTTGCCTGAGATGGATAAAGATGTTAAGCGCCTGCAGCTGATTGCCGAGCGTTTCTCAAAGATTGGTTCGTTGCCCGAACCTGTGGAATCGTCGATGAACGAGGTGCTGGAACATGTAGTGAGTTATATGGACCGTCGCACGTCGAATCAGGTGCAGATGATTAGGCAGTTCCCTGACCACGATGTACGGGTGAAGATGAACGCCTCGCTGTTTGAATGGGTCATCGAGAACCTTTGTAAGAATGCTGTTGATGCGATGGAAGGCAAGGGCACTATCACGCTGACGCTGACGGACGAACACGGTGTTGCCATTGAGGTGAAAGACACAGGCAAAGGCATTCGGAAGAAAGACGTGAACAGCGTGTTTACGCCAGGTTTTACGACGAAGAAACGTGGCTGGGGTTTAGGTCTTTCGTTGGCCAAGCGTATCGTCGAAGAGTACCACAAAGGTCGCATCTTTGTTAAGCATTCAGAAGTTGGAAAAGGTACCACTTTCCGCATTGAAATGCTCAAATAATGCACACGCAAACAGTATGTGTGCAGGCTTATGGAATAAAATAAGGTAAAAAGCAAAAAAAATCTTAATTCATCATATTTAATTATTAAATATTTTGTACCTTTGCAGTCCGTAAAGTGTGATTATGTGTAGTTTGGAGTATTTGAAGATAGATTTGAAGGCATTGAAAGACGACGCAAGTGTCGTTGAATTTGACCTTGATGATCGTTACTTCTCTGCTTTGGACGGCTCGCAGTTGGAACATGGAACGTTGCATGTGTCGGTATCTATACGCAAGATGTCCGGCTTTTTCGAATTCCTGTTCCATACCGAGGGTTCGGTGACTATCACTTGTGACCGTTGTCTGGACGACATGGACCAGCCTATCGAGTCTGACAATAAGTTGATGGTGCGACTGGGCGACACATACAGCGAAGACGATGATACTGTGACTGTTGACGAGAACGAAGGAATACTCGACTTGTCGTGGTTTATCTATGAGTTTACGATGCTGGCCATACCCATCAAGCACGTTCATGCACCTGGAAAATGCAATAGTGCGATGACGCAGAAGCTCGCTGAGCTGAGCGGCGCTGTCCGAAGCAGTGAAGAGGAGGCCGAAGCAGTAGACCCACGCTGGGAAGCACTGAAGAAGTTTAAAGTTAAAAGTTAAAAGTTTAAAGTTAATAGAATTATGGCACATCCTAAAAGAAGACAATCGAACACTCGTACCGCTAAGCGTCGTACCCATGACAAGGCAGTAGCCCCCACGTTGGCTGTATGTCCCAACTGTGGTGCCTACCACATCTACCACACCGTATGCCCCACCTGTGGCTACTATCGTGGTAAGATTGCTATTGTAATGGACGAAGCTGCTGAGTAATGAGTAAAATCAATGCGATAATCACCGGTGTTGGCGGCTATGTGCCTGACTATGTTCTGAACAATGCAGAACTGTCTCGCATGGTCGATACCAACGACGAATGGATTATGACGCGCGTCGGTATCAAAGAGCGCCGCATCCTGACAGAGGAAGGCTTAGGTACCAGCTACATGGCCCGTAAGGCTGCTAAACAGCTCTTACAGAAGACTGGTTGCAATCCTGATACCATTGACGCTGTTATTGTTGCCACGTCTACGGCTGATTATAAGTTCCCATCCACAGCTAGTATTGTTCTTGGCAAACTCGGATTGAAGAACGCTTTTGCGTTCGACTTCTGGGGTGCCTGCTGTGGTTTTCTCTATGCCCTTGATGTTGCAGGCTCGATGATTCAAAGTGGCCGTTACAAGAAGATTATTGTGATAGGCGCTGACAAGATGTCGAGCGTTGTCGACTACAAAGACCGTGCTACGTGCCCGTTGTTTGGTGACGGTGCTGCCGCTGTGTTGCTTGAAGCTACCGATGAGCAGAATGTCGGTGTGATGGATTCCTATTTCCGTGCTGACGGCAAGGGTCTTCCTTTCTTGCATATCAAGGCAGGTGGCTCTGTTTGTCCTCCCAGTCACTTTACTGTCGACCACCGTCTGCACTACCTCTATCAGGAGGGTCGCACGGTGTTTCGCTATGCTGTGACGAATATGAGTGACGACTGTGCCCTTATTGCCGAGCGCAACAACCTGAACAAGGACAACATCGCATGGGTCGTGCCACATCAGGCCAATATGCGCATCATCGAGGCTGTTGCCAAGCGCCTGGAACTGCCTATGGAGCAGGTGATGGTCAACATCGAGCACTTTGGAAACACCTCGGCAGCCACAATCCCCCTGGCTATTTGGGAGAACGAACACTTGCTGAAGAAGGGTGATAACATGATTTTCACCGCTTTCGGTGCCGGTTTCGTACATGGAGCCAGCTACTACAAGTGGGCGTATGATGGTAATGCATAATTCATAATGCATAATTCATAATTGATGCATAAAGCAGGATTCGTAAACATAGTGGGAAATCCCAATGTAGGAAAGAGTACGCTCATGAACCAGCTGGTTGGTGAGCGTATTTCTATTGCTACGTTTAAGGCCCAGACCACTCGTCATCGTATCATGGGTATTGTGAATACCCCTGATATGCAGATTGTGTTCAGCGACACGCCAGGCGTGCTGAAGCCCAACTACAAGTTGCAGGAGTCGATGCTCGCTTTCTCGGAGTCGGCCCTGCAGGATGCTGACGTGCTGCTCTACGTCACCGACGTGGTAGAGAACCCCGAGAAGAATATGGAGTTCTTGGAGAAGGTGCAGCGGATGACTATACCCGTCATTCTGCTCATCAACAAGATCGATGAGCTTACCGGTGGAAATGCACAATTGGCTGCCATTGTCGAAAAATGGCATGCTTTACTGCCCAAGGCAGAAATTCTTCCTATTTCAGCTAAAAATAAGTTCGGTGTGGATATTCTGCTGAAGCGTATTCAGGAGTTGTTGCCTGAGAGTCCCGCCTTCTTCGACAAAGACCAGCTCACCGACAAGCCCGCGCGTTTCTTTGTCTCAGAGATTATTCGCGAGAAGATACTGCTCTACTACGACAAGGAGATACCGTACTCAGTAGAGGTTCGCGTAGAACGTTTCAAGGAAACCGAGAAGAACATCCACATTAACGCCATTATCTATGTGGAACGTGACTCTCAGAAAGGCATCATCATCGGCCATCAAGGCATTGCCCTGAAGAAGGTGAGTAGCGAGGCCCGCAAGTCTTTGGAGAAGTTCTTTGGCAAGTCGGTGTTCCTCGAGACCTTTGTCAAGGTCGACAAAGACTGGCGCAGCAGCCAGCGCGAGCTCGACTCGTTTGGTTATAATCCGGAATAAAAAAAATCCGCTGTTTAGCGGAACATCATGGATAAGAATAACGGATTGAACGCTTCGTGCATTCAATCCGTTTCTTAATTTGCAGTTCTATAGTTGTACATTCTTGCCATATTCAGGCAGTACTCGCGATAAGCTTCACTGTTCATCCATTTTTTCATTAACTTTTTCATCTTTTTACCCTTTCTTAATTTTAATGTTATCCTAAATTTTTTGTCTTTTTGACGATGCAAAGGTACGACGACTTTGGTAATAAAACAAGAAAAACGACGAATTGTGTGCGGAAACAACCGAAATATTGACGTATATCAATGTTGCCCAGTGACAGCCTCTCGCATCTCTTTTAGCAGGTCTGACGCAAAGATGAAGTCGGTCAGCCGCTGGTTTGTCGAGTTCATTATCTGGCCGCTGACGCCCTGCCACTCCTTGTGGCCATCATAGATGTAGATGATGTTTTCACCGATACCCATCACCGAGTTCATGTCGTGCGTATTAATGATGGTGGTCATGTTAAACTCTTGCGTGATCGAGTGCAGCAGGTCGTCGATGACCAGCGATGTCTTTGGGTCGAGTCCTGAGTTCGGCTCGTCGCAGAACAGGTATTTCGGGTTCAGCGCAATGGCTCGTGCGATGGCCACGCGTTTCTGCATGCCACCGCTGATTTCGCCAGGATATTTCCCCTCTGCACCTACCAGATTGACGCGGTCCAGACAGTACATGGCGCGTTGGGTACGTTCGCGCAGGTTCATTGTCGAAAACATGTCCAGCGGAAACATCACGTTCTCCAGCACCGTCAGCGAGTCGAAGAGTGCCGCTGACTGGAATATCATGCCCATCTCGCGACGCATACGTACCTTTTCCTCTTTCGACATCTGCACGAAGTCGCGGCCGTCGTAGAGTATTTGTCCACTGGTGGGCTCAAACAGTCCCACGAGGTTTTTCATCAGCACGGTTTTTCCCGATCCTGATTGTCCGATGATGAGGTTGGTCTTTCCGTCCTCAAAGACGGTCGAGATGTCCTTCAGCACGTCACGGCCGTCGAAGCTCTTGCACAGGTTCTTTACTTCTATCATGACAGCAGCTGGGTTAAGAATACGTCACTACACAGTATCAGCACACTGGAGCAGACTACGGCATCCGTCGACGCCTTGCCCACATTCACGCTGCCGCCCTCGACGGTATAGCCGAAGTATGACGGTACGGCCGAGATGATGAATGCGAAGAAGAGGCTCTTGATGATAGACATCCATACGAACCACGGCTGGAAGGCATGTTGCAGGCCCAGCGTCAGGTCGTCGGGCACGATGATGTGTCCGATGTACGCCGTGCCGTAGGCCCCCATGATACCCATCGCACTCGAGAATATCACCAGCAGCGGCATGATGGTGATCATTCCCAGAATCTTCGGCAGTATCAAATAGCACGCCGAGTTGACACCCATGATGTCCAGCGCGTCTATCTGCTGTGTCACGCGCATGGTGCCAATCTCCGAGGCGATGTTCGAACCTACCTTGCCCGCCAGTATTAGACACATGATGCTACTAGAGAACTCCAGCAACATAATTTCACGCGTCGTATAGCCGCTGACCCATCTTGGCATCCACGGCGACTGGATGTTCAGCTTCATCTGAATGCAGATGACCGCTCCGATGAAGAATGAGATGAGCAGCACGATGCCGATGGAGTTGACACCCAGCTGGGCCATCTCCTTTACATACTGCTTCCAGAACATGCGGAAGCGTTCAGGGACCGAAAACGTGCGTCCCATCAGTATCATAAACTTGCCGAACGTCGTCAGCGCATAGTATATCAATTTCATATTGCCTGCAAAGATAGTGTAAACCGAGCGAAATGCAAAATAAATTAGGATTTATTTTCATTTCCGAAGGTGCGCCAGATGCACGAGTCGACTACCTGGTCTACGAGTTTGGAATCATAGAGGGGAGATATGTTCCTTTTTTAAAAAGGTAATAAACTGTATTGTGTTCCGTTTTATAGGTAGTGATTCTTTAACTAAGTTTTCGCGCTGCAAAACCTATGTACGTAAACGTTGAGTACATAGGTTTTACGTCGTCAATCCTATGTTTTCACTTGATGAAAACGTAGTATTCACAGTGTCTATACACGGCTTTAGTTTTCAAAATCCTGCATTTCCTGCACTTGACGCTGACAGTCAGAGACTTACGCTGCAATTTCCTACACTGATTCCTACACTGAAGTTACACTGAAAGCTCCAGTGTAGGAAAAGTGTTACTTTCAGTGTAGGAAATTTTACTCTAACTTATTGATACTCAACATCAAGTGCAGGAAATGCAGGATATTTGCTCTTTTTACTCAGGGGGGTATATACCCTCTGAGCCCGAAAAAGTTTGTTTTGTAAGAAAAGGTGTAAATTGTTTGGCGGGTTGGAGAAAAAACACTATCTTTGCGTCTGTAAAACCTAAAAACAAAAGCATTATGAATTTAGACGGAAGACGCGAAAGCTCGAATGTGGAAGATCGCCGAGGTATGACGGGCGGCAAGAAGGCCGGACTGGCCGGCATTGGTGGCATTATCATCGCTATGGCTATCGCCTACTTTACGGGTGGCAATCCCTTGGAGGCTGGTATGCAGGCTTTCCAGGAGAATGGCGGCTTGGGCTCGTTGACAGGTACGAATACGGAGGTCAACGAGGGCCAGCGCGAGTTTACTGAGGAAGAGCAAGAACTGGCAAAGTTCTCAACGCAGATACTCGCTGGTACGGAGGATGTCTGGAAAGAGATCTTCGAAGAGAACGAGATGGAATATCAGGTGCCGACGATGGTGCTCTATACTGATGGTACGCAGACGGCCTGCGGACAGGGTTCGGCACAGATGGGCCCGTTCTACTGTTCGGGCGACCAGAAGTTGTATATCGACCTGTCGTTCTTTACCAACATGAAGCGCCAGTTGGGTGCTGATGGTGACTTTGCCTATGCTTACGTCATTGCCCATGAGGTGGGACACCATGTAGAGTACCTGACGGGTATCTTGCAGGATGCCCACGAGAAAATGGCGAAGCTGCCGCAGGCCGAGGCCAACAAACTGAGTGTGCGTCTGGAACTGCTGGCCGACTTCTATGCCGGCGTATGGGCTCACCACGACAACGAGCGTTTCGGTTCGTTGGAGGATGGCGACATCGAAGAGGCTATCAATTGTGCTGAGGTCATTGGCGACGACTATCTGCAGAAGAAAGCACGTGGCTATGCCGTTCCTGAATCGTTCAACCACGGCACGTCGAAGCAGCGCATGAAGTGGTTTAAGAAAGGATTGGAAACGGGCGACGTATCGCAGGGTAATACCTTCCAGTGCTCAGACGCCGAATTGTAAAGGCATAAAAAAGGTCGCTTACGCGGCCTTTTTTACTTTCTTCTCTGCAGCTTTCTTTTCGCTGTCGACCTTCTTGATGAAGCGTCCCTTCTCGTCGCGAGCTTGAGTGCTGGCTTTCTTCGTGGTAGTCTCTGCTTTCTTCGTGGTTGTTTCAGCCTTCTTTACGAAGCGTCCCTTCTCGTCGCGAGCCTGAGTAGTAGCCTTCTTTGTTGTGGTCTCAGCCTTCTTTACAAAGCGTCCCTTCTCATCACGAGCCTGCGTGGTAGCTTTCTTCGTGGTGGTCTCTGCTTTCTTGGCAGTCGTTGTTACCTTTTTCTTAGCGGCTGTCGCAGCTGCTGTACCATAGCAGCGGGCACACTCGTGGCGCCCCAGCTTCTTGGCTTCAGCGGTGGTAACGCTCTTCACCTGCTTCGAATTGGTCAGGTAGCTGCACGACTTACTCTTGTGGTAGGCTACAGCACCATCGCCTGTCGAGATATACACGGTTTGTGCACTGGCCATTGATGCCATTGCAATCAGGGCGATAAAAGTCATCAGAAATTTCTTCATAATAGTTTTTAATTAGAGGTTTAACAAGTAATTCTGAGCGCAAAGATACAAAAAATCGCCGAAAGTTATTCTTTTCGGCGATTTTTTTTATTGTTTTTAAAGTTTGCACAACTCTATGGCCTTGTCAACGGCAGCTGTCAGCCCGTCGACATTCTTACCACCAGCCTGGGCGTAGTGGGGTTGTCCGCCACCGCCACCCTGAATGAGTTTGGCGGCCTCGCGGATGATTTGGCCGGCATTCAGTCCGTGGTCTTTTACCAGGTCGTCGCTCATCATAATGCTGAGCATGGGCTTGTCCTGGAACTTAGAACCGATGACACAGAGGAATGGTGGCTCTACGGCTGCACGCAACTGGAAGACGAGGTCCTTGACGGAGTTGGGCTGCATCTCCAAGACGCGGCTGATGACGTTGACGCCATTGATAGACTGTATCTCCGTCAGCAGGTAGTTCTTGGTGCGCTCCACAGCTTGTGCATGGAACGACTCTATCTCCTTCTTCATGGTGTCGTGCTCGTCAATGTATTTCTGGATGGCACCCTGTAGGTCTTTGGCGTTGTTGAACAAGGCCTTGACGGCTTTCAGGTGGTCTTCCATGACGTACATCAGGTCTTCACACTCCTTGCCAGTCTTAGCTTCGATACGGCGGATGCCTGCAGCAACGGAGCTCTCCGAGATAATCTTGAAGAAACCGATGCGTCCTGTCGAGGTGGCGTGGATACCACCACAGAGCTCACACGACGGACCGAAGCGCATGACGCGCACCTTGTCGCCGTATTTCTCACCAAACAGGGCGATGGCGCCCAGCTTCTTGGCCTCTTCCATCGGCATGTCGCGATGCTCGTCGCGAGGCAGGTCCTGACGAATCATGTCGTTCACCATGCGCTCTACCTCGCGCAACTGCTCGTCGCTGACCTTCTCGAAGTGTGAGAAGTCGAAGCGCAGCGTGTCAGGGCTGACAAACGAACCCTTCTGCTCTACATGGTCGCCTAATACCTGCTTCAAGGCATAGTCGAGCAGGTGGGTAGCGGTGTGGTTGGCTGCCGAGGCGTCGCGCTTGTCAGTATCGACACATGCCATGAACTGAGCCGAGGGGTCTTTCGGCAACTGCTTTACGATATGAACCGTCTGGCCGTTCTCGCGCTTGGAGTCGATGACCTCGATGGTCTCGTTCTCAGAGACGAGCACGCCCTGGTCGCCTACCTGTCCACCCATCTCGCCATAGAACGGGGTGGCAGACAGCACGATTTCATAGAACTCGTTCTTCTTCTGCGTCACTTTACGATAGCGCAAAATCTCACACTCATATTCTGAGTAGTCGTAGCCTACGAACTGCTGTTCGCCGGCCTTCAGCTCTACCCAGTCGCTATTCTCGACGGCTGCGGCATTGCGGGCACGCTCCTTCTGCTTCTGCATCTCGACATTGAACTGCTCCTCGTCAACGGTAAAGCCTTTCTCGCGGCAAATCAGCTCCGTGAGGTCGAGGGGGAATCCGTAAGTGTCAAACAGACGGAAAGCAACGGTACCATCGAGCACTTTACTACTCAACTCCTTACTACTCAACTCCTTCTCCAACAGCGAGATACCCTTGTCCAGTGTGCGCAGGAAGCTGTCTTCCTCTTCCTTGATCACCTTGGTAATCAGCTGCTGCTGGGCCTTCAGTTCGGGGAAGGCATCGCCCATCTCGTGAACGAGGGTGGGGACGAGCTTGTAGAGGAAGCCGTCCTTCTGTCCGAGGAACGTGTAGGCATAGCGTACGGCACGACGCAAGATGCGGCGGATGACGTAACCGGCCTTGGCGTTCGACGGCAGCTGACCGTCGGCAATCGAGAAGGCTACGGCACGCAGGTGGTCGGCACAGACGCGCATGGCGACGTTGATGTCATCCTGCTCCTTGCTGATAGGATTTTCTGTTTCTTCTTCGAAGGTGAAGTACTTCAGACCTGTAATATCCTGCTCAGCCTTGATAATCGGCTGGAACACGTCGGTATCGTAGTTCGAGTGCTTGCCCTGCATCATGCGAACCAGCCGCTCGAAGCCCATACCCGTATCGATGACATTCATCGACAGTTTTTCCAATGAGCCGTCAGCCTTGCGGTTGAACTGCATGAACACCAGGTTCCAGATTTCTATCACCTGTGGGTCATCCTGATTTACCAGCTCACGACCCGTCTTGCCCGAGGCAGCCTTCTGCTCAGGAGTACGAGAGTCAACGTGAATCTCCGAGCAGGGACCGCAGGGACCCGTGTCGCCCATCTCCCAGAAGTTGTCGTGCTTGTTGCCGTTGATAATATGGTCCTCAGGCACGTGCTTTGCCCAATATTTGGCAGCCTCGTCGTCGCGGGGAATGTTCTCTTCGGGTGAACCCTCGAAGACTGTCACGTACAGGTCCTCTGGATTCAGCTTCAGCACATCCACCAGATACTCCCAGGCCATGTCGATGGCGCCCTCCTTGAAGTAGTCGCCAAACGACCAGTTGCCCAGCATCTCGAACATCGTGTGGTGGTAGGTGTCGTGACCTACTTCCTCCAGGTCGTTGTGCTTACCGCTGACGCGCAAACACTTCTGCGTATCCGCACGGCGGCGTGGCTCCGGGTCGCGTGTACCCAATATAATATCCTTCCACTGGTTCATACCCGCATTGGTGAACATCAGCGTGGGGTCATCTTTAATTACCATCGGAGCAGAGGGCACGATAGCATGCTGCTTCTGCTCAAAAAACTTCTTAAACGATTCGCGAATCTCGTTGGCTGTCATCATCTCTATTTACAATTTGACTATATGCTATTTTACAATTTGGCGACAAAGGTACAAAAAAATCGTAATTTATAAATCTTTTTTTCAAAAAAGTGTGGCATTGCAATCATAATTCATAATTATTTCGTAATTTTGTACCAAAATTATAAACTATGGCACTGAATCTGAACAAGAACTTGAAGTTGTACTACTCCATCAAGGAGGTAGCCGAGATGTTTGACATTAACGAGAGCACCTTGCGCTATTGGGAGCAGGAGTTTCCTTATCTGAAGCCTAAGACCAGTGGGCCGGCGAAGATTCGTCAATACCAGGAGAAGGATATTGAGCAGATTCGGCTGATACATAACTTAGTGAAGGTGCGCGGCTTCAAGTTGGCAGCAGCAAAGAAAATCATCAACTCAAACCGTGACGGTGCTGACCGTAAGGCTGACGTGCTGACACGCCTCATCAGTGTTCGTAATGACTTGCAGGCGCTAAAGAAGCAGATGGACTACTTAGAATAGGGTGTCCACTCGTTATGAATGGTAAATACGGCTTCGGGGGTTATCTTCGAAGCCTCTTTTTTTGTCAGCTGGCGACTCCAAGGCACGCGCTGGCTGGTGGTGGCACCTTCGCCTTGGTTGTTGTACTCCATATAGCGGGCTGTCTTGACGGCTTCAGGGCGCCACTGGTGCCATCCCTCGGGGCGTATCTGGCTAGGCAGATTGCAATTCATAAACAACGTATAGCCGTAGTCACGCCAGGGACGGCCGAGATAAACCTTGTTGACATCGGCGGCACAGGTGATGGTGCACTGGTTGAAGACATAGCCGTAAGCCACCTCCTGGGGCGTAGAGGCCGCCGTGATGTAGCTGTTGGCCTTGCAGTGGATGGCGCATTGCTCGAACCAAGCCGTAGAGGGACCGAAGATGAAGTCGGTGGTGCCCTCGATATAACAGTCTTTAAAGTACAGGCGCGTGCGAGGCATGCCCGTATAGACGGTATCCTGATGGCCCAGGAAGCGACAGTTGACAAACAGTAGCCGGTCGCCCTGTGTGTGTAGTGCCACGGCTTGTCCCAGTCGGGCGGAATTGTTCTCGATAGTGATGTTGCGGAACGTGATGTCGTTGGCATCTACACGGACGGTATAGGTGCGGAAAGTGCCCATCTTGTTGATGTTAGCATGGTCGTCCCACGTGATGATGGTCTGGTCGCGGTCCTCGCCGCAAACCTCGATGTGCTGAATCCATTGGGGCACGATAATCTTCTCCTTGTACGTGCCTTTCTTGACAAAGATGACCTTATGGTAGTCGGTGAAAGCACGGCAGACCTCTATGGCGTCGCTGATGTTACGAAACTGACCTGTGCCGTCGCGAGCCACAAAGAGCGTGTCAGGGCTGTCGTAGGGATTGGCAGCGCTAACTGTTAACGACAAAAAGGCCAAAAGGACGATAAGGAATCCTTTACATAATCTGTGTGACATCTTGTAGTCCATCAATCTTTTTCAGTTGGTCAATAATTTGCTTGACGTCTTCACGATCATGAACACGCATCTCGATGGTGCCGTCGAAGACGCCTTCGTTGGTGCCGATAGTGAGTTTGTGCATATTTACATTCATCTGCGACGAGATGACCTGCGCAATGTCGAGCAGCATGCCTACGCGGTCGATACCCTGAAGACGGATAGTAGCATCGAAGAACAGGCGCTTGTGCATGTCCCACTTAGCGTCAAGGATGCGGTTGCCGAAGCTAGCTTTCAGCTTGGCTGCAACAGGACAGGCACGTTTGTGAATTTCTATCTGGTGCTTGCCGTCGATGAATCCGAGGATGTCGTCACCAGGAATAGGGTGACAGCAAGGCTTGAACTTGTATTGGCGGATGTTGTCGTCGGTAATGAAGATGGGCTTTTTGCGGTTGAACTTCTCAGGAACAGTAAACAGCTCCTGTTGTTGGTCATTGTCTTTCTTCGTGGCATTTCCGCGTCCGAGGAAGGGTACGAGCTTTCGCCAGCCATGTTTGTTCCCTGAATTCTTGCCCTGCAACTCGTCAATATCTTTCTCGCCCAACAGGATGGTCTTGATACCCAAAGCCTGGAAGAAGTCTTCGCGCCTTCGTACCTCATGGAATTCTGCCAAACGATCGGCAGCATTAGGCACGTCTTGTAGGGCGTTCTTGTGTAGGAATTCTGACAGGATTTCCTCGCCTAGGCGCTGTGTCTCGCGGCTGTCGCGGCGCAAGATGGCCTGAATCTTAGCTCTTGCCTTAGCGGTAGAGACGAAGTTGATCCACGACTCCTGTACATGTTGAGACTTTGAGGTGAGAATTTCCACCTGGTCACCACTTTGCAGCTTATGGGAGAGGGGTACCAGCTTGTGGTTGACCTTGGCGCCTATACAATGAGACCCTAGGAACGTGTGAATGGAGAAGGCAAAGTCGAGTGCTGTACAGCCAGAAGGCATAGTCTTAATCTCGCCCTTCGGCGTAAATACAAATATCTCGGTAGCAAAGAGGTTGAGTTTGATGGCATCTAGGAAGTCCATAGCATCGGGCTGTGGATCGTCCAGAATCTCTTTGATGGTACGCAGCCAGTCGTTCAGCTCTGTTTCATCTTCCGTAAACTCTTTCTCCATGCCGTCCTTATATTTCCAATGGGCGGCAAAACCCTGTTCGGCTACCTCGTCCATACGGTCTGAGCGTATCTGCACCTCAATCCAGCGTCCTTGTTTCGACATCATGGTGGTGTGCAGTGCCTGGTAACCGTTGGCCTTGGGATGGTTCAGCCAGTCGCGCAGACGATCGGGGTGACTCTTGTAAATCTGCGAGATTTCAACATAAATCTTAAAGCACTCGCTGATTTCCATGTCGCGGTTCTCAGGCGTGAATATGATGCGGACGGCCAGAATGTCGTACACTTCGTCGAAGGTGACGTGTTTGTTTTGCATCTTGCTCCAAATAGAGTAGGGGGTCTTGACACGTTCCTTGATCTGGTATTTCACACCCATGTGGCGCAACGCTTCCTCGATGGGGGCCGTAAACTGATCGAACAACTCGTGACGCGAGGCTTCTGTAGATGCCAGCTTGGCCTTGATGCTTTCGTACTCGTCAGGATGTTCGTATTTGAAACTGAGATTTTCCAGTTCTGACTTCACCTTGTTGAGTCCCAGACGATTAGCAAGCGGAGCGTAGATGTAGAGCGTCTCACCGGCAATCTTGTACTGTTTGTTGGCAGGCTGTGACTCCAGCGTACGCATGTTGTGCAGGCGGTCGCAAATCTTGATGAGGATGACGCGGATGTCATCACTCATGGTCAGCAGCAGCTTCTTGAAGTTTTCTGCTTGTGCGGAGGCTTGTTCGCCGAAGATACCACCAGAGATTTTCGTCAGTCCGTCGACAATCTGGGCTATCTTAGGACCGAAGATGTTCTCAATATCTTCTGTCGTGTAGTCGGTATCTTCTACGACATCGTGTAATAAGGCTGCACAGATACTCGTAGACCCCAGTCCGACCTCTTGACAGGCTATTTGTGCTACAGCAATAGGGTGCATGATGTAGGGCTCGCCGGAAAGTCGGCGGACACCCTTGTGTGCCTGCTTGGCAAAGTTAAACGCCTTGGTGATAATGTCCACCTTCTTACGGTGGCGCGAGGCCAGATAGCTGTCTAACAACTGTTGGAAGGCGCCATTAATGAGCGCATCGTCAGCGCTCTCACGCATCATGTCTGTGTCCATAATCAAAACGATTAAAAGGGTTATCTGCGTCGTCGGCTGCGCTTGCGGCTCGACGCGCTCTTCTTCTTGCTCGCGGCACGACGCTTGGTGGCCTTTGAACGTAAACGTGTGGCACGTGACTTGCCGCGTTTGGCGTAGCGTTTGCTCTTATGGTAGTAGGTGGGAGTATCGTCGTTGACTTCCACCTCGGTACGCTTGTTCAGCAATTCGTTGCTGCGGTGGCTGTAAATAGAGTCTTGCAGGTCGATGAAACGGCTGACCTCTGTCTGTGGCAGACGTAATGGAGATGGCTCTGAAGCACCAGGGATGATGTCTCGCCGATACATGGGGTTCAGCGAGCGCAGCATATCTATATCTATACCCATCACTCCTGCCACCTGCTCCAAGTGGATGTTGCGGTCGACCATAATGGTATCGGTCTTTGTCGGCAGACGGGTCCTCATGGGACAGATATTATGCTGCGAATAGTAGGTCATCATATAGTTGGCAGCAATGAAGGCAGGTACGTAGCCACGCGTTTCTCTGGGCAGATAGGGATAGATATGCCAGTAGTCCTTGACATTGACCACTGAGTCTTTGTTGGCGGCCTGTGCACGACGGATGGCTTTGTTGATATTCTCTGGACCACAGTTGTAGGCAGCAATCACCAGATTCCAGTCGCCGAAGATGCGATAGAGGTCGCGCAGGTAACGTGCTGCTGCTAACGACGATTTGACGGGGTCGCGGCGCTCATCAACAAGCGAGTTGACCTGCAGACCATACTGCTTGCCCGTACCAATCATAAATTGCCATAGTCCTGTAGCTCCTACGCGTGAAACGGCCTTAGGGTTTAGTGCCGACTCAATAATGGGCAGGTATTTCAGTTCCAGAGGCAACTGGTACATCTCAAGGGCTTCCTCGAAGATGGGCAAATAGAAATTGAAGGCTCCCAACATGTAGCTGATGCTGTGGCGCAAACGTCCTGTGTAGCGGTCGATAAACTTTTGTACGACGTCGTTGTGGGCCATCTCCATAACTGTCGGCAGTCTGCTCAAGCGGTTGACATAGTCTTCCCTGCTATATACAGGGTTGATGTCACGCATGTTACAGTCACCATCCTCATCGAGGTAGTTTTTCGACATATAGAGGTTCAGCAGCGAGTCGAGATCGTAGGTCATCGCCTCAGGAAACTCGATAACCTCTTCGTTGCCACTCTGGTCGGTTACGGTAATCTCGTCTTCGTCGTTGTCGTCGTCCTCCACGTTGACCTGTGCCCATGAGGTGGTCACGGTAAATAGGAGGGCCAGTATCAATATTGTTTTCTTACTCATCCGTTTTCATTTTGCTTTTTTGATTAAAAGTTCAGACTACAGCTCAGTCCTACCGATTGCGAAGTCAGCGCACCCCCACCTCTGCTATTCTGTATGACTGTAGGGACAATGCGCAGGCTGAGGTCCTTGGATATGTCAAATTCCGACAGCTCAGCATCAACATAGGCGTCAATGACTGAGAGGGCATAGACACCAATCATTACAAAGAAACTCATGTCGCGCCAGCGGCGATACTTGTCCTTACGGCTCTTGAAGAGTTGTTTGTAGCGCTCTTCGTTGGCAGAGGTGATCTGGACACCCAGATGCAGGAACTTGTTGTAGCTGGCTGTGCCAGGGTCGTTGTCCATGATGTCAAGATAGGCCTGCGAATAGTCTTTATACATCTGGTTGTTCCACGTCAGCGCATAAATACATCCCATGAATCCTCCATAGATGATGGGCAGTTTCCAGTATTTGCGGTTGTATATCTGTCCGGCACCCGGCAATACCAATGCTAGCCAGAGTGCGCGCTGTGGGTTAGGACGCCATTTAGACCAGTCGCGTGGGACTTTTACCTGTTTGGTGGAGTCGAGCATGATAGACACTTCAGCCATATGGAGCGTGTCAGTGACGTGCTCCTCATAGGTCTGAGCCTGACAGGTGAGTGTCAGCGCCAGCGACAGGATGATATGTAGCAGTCTATTCATGTATGCTGTCGAGCGCATTCATAATGTGCTCTAACTGTTCTTCGTTGTCGAATGGAATGCTGATTTTCCCCTTACCCTTTGGTGAACAGGTCATCTGTACCTTGGTCTGGAAGAATTGTGACAGACGTTCGCGCAGGATGGTAAACTCCTCAGGCAGTTTTGCCTGAGCAGCGATATGCCCCTTGGCGGTCTTGATGTCCTCGCCACTTTTCAGAGCCTGAACCATCTCTTCAACCTTGCGAACAGACAGCTGGTTCTGCTGGACTTCCTTGAAGAGCTTGATCTGCTGCGACGGACTGTCAATGGCCAGCAGGGCACGTGCGTGGCCCATCTCTATCTCGTGGTTCTTCAGGGCAATCTGTACCTGAGCAGGCAACTTGAGCAGGCGCATATAGTTGGTGACAGCGGCACGGCTTTTGCCGACACGCTCGGAGATTCGAGCCTGTGTCATGCCAGTCTCGTCGGCCAGATGCTGATAGGCCAACGCAATCTCAATGGCGTTCAGGTCTTCGCGCTGGATATTCTCGACCAGTGCCATCTCCATCGCATTTTGGTCTTCAACAGTGACGATGTAGGCGGGAATCTTGGTGAGTCCAGCCAACTGTGAGGCACGCCAACGGCGCTCACCGGCGATAATCTGGTATTTCTTGCCCTCGACCTTGCGCAAGGTGATAGGCTGAATGATGCCTAACTCGCGGATGCTGGTGGCTAGCTCCTGCAGTGCTTCGACGTCGAACTCGCGACGCGGCTGGTTGGGGTTGGGCTCAATCTGGGCAATATCCACCTCGTTAAGGTTTGAACTACCCTCTGTATGTACCTCGCTGGTGTCTATCAATGCGTCCAGTCCGCGGCCACTTCCAATATCGTCTAGTCCACGGCCTAGTACACTCGATGCATATTTCTTCTTAACTGCCATTGCTTATCCGTTTTTGGTGATGATTTCCTTGGCAAGGGCCAAGTGGTTCTTTGAACCCGTTGAGTCGGCGTCGTACAGGATGACGGGCAGACCATGAGATGGACTCTCTGAGAGTTTGACGTTACGCTGGATGACGGTTTTGAATACCAACTCTTGGAAATGACGCTTTACCTCGTCATAGATCTGGTTGGCCAGACGCAGACGAGAGTCGTACATGGTGAGCAAGAATCCTTCAATCTCCAGCTTGGGGTTCAATTTTGTTTTGATAATCTTGATGGTGTTCAGCAATTTGGAGATGCCTTCCAGTGCAAAATACTCGCACTGCACAGGGATGATGACAGAATCGGCAGCGGTCAGTGAGTTGACCGTAATAAGACCCAACGACGGAGAACAGTCGATAAGAATATAATCATATTCGTCGCGGATGGGCTCGAGCAGTTTGCTAATCACTTTCTCACGATGGTCGAGGTTCAGCATCTCGATTTCTGCACCCACCAAATCAATATGGCTGGGTATGATGTCAAGCCCGTCAATATCCGTGGTGTAAATAGCATCACGAACGTCAGCCTTATCGATAATGCACTCGTATAAAGAACAGTCTACTTCCTGTATATTAACACCCAGTCCGCTTGAGGCGTTGGCCTGCGGGTCGGCGTCGACCACCAGGACGCTTTTCTCCAGGGTTGCCAGTGATGCGGCCAAATTGATAGTTGTCGTTGTTTTGCCGACGCCGCCTTTCTGGTTTGCTAATGCAATGATTTTTCCCATATTTCTAGCTACCTATAGTATATAATAGGTTGCAAAGGTACGAAATTTAATTGATAATTGGCTATGGATAATTGATAATTTAAAGAAAATTTGTATCTTTGTGCCCAAAATGACAGATTCATATGAGACCACTGATACTGATTTCCAATGACGATGGCTACGAGGCTAAAGGCATCAACTGTCTGATAGACATGGTGAAAGATTATGGCGACGTGCTGGTTTGTGCTCCTAACGGCCCGCGAAGTGGACAGGCATGTGCTTTTTCAGCTACTACACCACTGACTTTGACCCTGCAACGGAAGGACGAAGGTGTCGAGGTGTGGTCGTGTAATGGCACACCTGTAGACTGTGTGAAGATGGCATTAGCTAATCTCTGTCCTCGCAAGCCTGATGCGGTGATAGGGGGCATCAATCATGGAGATAATGCCTCTGTGAATACGCACTATAGCGGTACGATGGGTGTGGTACTGGAAGGTAGCATGAAATACATCCCTTCGGTAGCCTATTCGCTGTGCGACTATCGCGCTGATGCCGATTTCAGTCCTATGGATTCTTATGTCCGGGATATTACGCAGCGTGTACTGCGTGACGGTCTGCCTCAAGGTGTCTGTCTGAACGTGAATTTTCCTGTGATGGAAGAAGGGAGAGAATATAATGGTGTTAAGGTATGTCGCATGTCACGGGGTTCGTGGCTCAACGAGACATCGTGCTGTCGGCATCCGCGCGGCTACGACTACTGGTGGATGGTCGGACAATACCGTAACGACGAGCTGGAGGCTGAGGATACGGACCGTTGGGCGCTAGACCACGGCTATGTAGCCATCACACCTACCCAGGTTGACGTTACGGCTCATCAGTATCTCAATGAGTTTAAACAGGCATTTGAGCAATGAAGTATTACTTGATAGCAGGCGAGGCCAGTGGTGACCTGCACGCATCTCATCTGATGCAGGCTTTGAAGGAACGTGATGCTGAGGCTGAGTTCCGCTTCTTTGGCGGCGACCTGATGGCGGCTGTTGGCGGTACGCGTGTCAAGCACTATCGCGAGTTGGCTTACATGGGTTTCATTCCTGTGTTGCTGCACCTGCGTACCATTCTCAAGAACATGAAGATGTGTAAGCAGGATATAGTTCAATGGCAACCAGACGTTGTCATTCTGGTCGACTATCCAGGCTTTAATTTGAAAATAGCCCAATATGTGAAGGCTAATGCTTTATGTCCTGTCTATTATTATATTGCCCCCAAGATATGGGCTTGGAAGGAGTACCGCATCAAGAATATCAAGCGCGACGTCGACGAACTGTTCTCTATCTTGCCTTTCGAGGTGGAGTTCTTCGAAGGGAAGCACCACTATCCCATCCACTATGTGGGAAACCCTACGGCCCAGGAGGTACGTGAATTCCTCTCCGCCTTCAACCCTCAGCCCTCAGACCTTCCCAAACCAATTATTGCTTTGCTGGCAGGTAGCCGCAAGCAGGAAATCAAGGATAATCTGCCGGCGATGATAGAAGCGACGCGCCATCTGGCAGAACAGTATGATATTGTGTTGGCTGGAGCCCCGTCGATAGAAGCGGATTACTATCAGCAATTCCTGAAAGATACGCCTGTGCGACTCGTGATGAACGAGACGTTCCAACTATTGTCACAGGCCACTGCCGCCTTGGTGACCAGTGGTACGGCCACGCTTGAGACGTGTATGTTCCGTGTGCCACAGGTTGTGTGCTACGAAACCCCGCTGCCTCGCTTGATAGGTTTCCTCAAGCGCCATGTGCTCAGCGTGCGCTTTGTGTCGCTGGTCAATCTGATTGCCGACCGCGAGGTGGTGACGGAACTGGTGGCTGAGACATTCAGCGTCGACAATATCCGTCGCGAACTGGAGGCCATCCTGCCTGGTGGCACCCGTCGCCAACAGATGCTCGACGATTATAAAGAGATACACCGCCGGTTGGGTGACAGTGATGCTCCCAAGCGTGCAGCAGAAAGAATGATAACCCTTTTGAAATAAACACTATGAAGAAATTATTCTTAACGATGCTGACACTGGCAGTCGGGATGCTGGCCAGTGCACAGAACATTCAACTCCACTACGATTTCGGCCGTAACATTTATACGGGTGAAGAGGATGGACGACAGAAAGTTACAGCTACCCTTGAGCAGTTCAAGGCCGACAAGTGGGGTTCGTGGTACTATTTCGTAGATTTCGACTTCAACCGCAAGGAGATGAAGTCGGTTTATACCGAGATCTCACGCGAATTCAATCTGGGCAAGCAGTCACCTTTTGCCTTGCACGTCGAGTATGACGGCGGACTGGCTACCGGTGTAGGCAGTTACCAGCAGGCAGGCCTCCTTGGTGCAGCCTATAACGGTCATACTGCCGACTTCTCGAAGACGTGGTCAGTACAGGTGCTGTACAAGCAGTTCTTCCGTGATGCCAACGATAACCATGCTTATGCCAGCGCGCAGCTGACGGGTGTATGGGGTCTGAACTTCTTCGATAAGAAGCTGACCTTCTCAGGATTCATTGATTTCTGGCGTGGTGAGAAGGCCAACGGCCACGGATGTCTGGTGATACTCTCTGAACCGCAGCTATGGTATAACTTCAACGAGCACTTCAGCGTGGGTACGGAGTGGGAGTTCAGCAATAACTTTGTTTATAATACGGATCCCGAGAGTAGCAAGACCTTCTTCTGGAATCCGACGCTGGCCGTTAAGTGGAATTTCTAATCAGAAGCTAAGGTATCTGCCTTGCTCTTGCATGAACATGGCTTCATGCGCACACTCTTGACAGATCTGAGCCTCCTCTTCGGAGATAGTCTCAGGTCTGTATTTGTTTCCGTCAACAATCTTGCCCGTTAGGAACTCACACCATGTACATGCAGCGGTATAGCGTCCGAGGGTCAGCGACAGGTGGTAGCCGTCACGATTCAGCCTGTCTCCTAAGCGATAACGGGCCAATTGAATAGCTGTTCCTGAGGGAATGACGCGTGGTGAACCAATAGCTGGTAGAATATTTTGCATGGTGTTGACAATGGCTGCATACATCTTGTGCTGACTATAACCATAGGCGGCAAAATTGTCTGACGTGAAGTCATTAGCGTATGCCCATGTCATATGCCATACAAACTCGACATGCAGGTTGGTGGTGTAGCTCTGTACTAGTCGCTTGAGCACTGCCAGATTACTGAACGTCTGTGGAATGCCTGAAAAGTGACTGGCCTGCTGCAAGGTGATGATGTCCCATTGCTCGTCGCGTATGATGGTCCTGAGACTGGTACGTTTCTTGTTAGAGCGAATGCCTTTGATGACCTTACGGTATTCGTATTCCGCTTTGTCGCTTTTCAGGTTATTATAGTGGCGGTCAATGCTACATCCTCCGATATAGGCGTTTCCGATGATGAGCGAGTCGCCTTGGGCGGCAGCCAATTCGTAGAGGTACTGTTCTGTGGCATCCTGCGAAAAACTGTTGCCGATGGCCAGCACCTTGATGACCTTTGCCTGACAAAGCAAAGGCAGGAGAACCACTACAAGTAGTAACCTTAATCTTTTCATTATTCTTGTTCCATTTCTTTTTTCGCTGCGCGATGCAACTTACGCAATGCCTGGTCACGTACCTGGCGGATGCGTTCACGTTTCAGTCCCATTGTCTGGCCAATCTCTGCCATCGTCTGTCGCTCAGCGTTGACGCCGAAATAAGAGGAGATGACTGTCTTTTCGCGCTCGTTGAGCACCCCCATGACACTCACCAGGTCTTCCGTGAGAGTAGCCTGTTCTATCAGTACGTCGGCCTTGGGCGCGTTGGGGTCTTCCAGCACGTTGAGCAGTGTGTAGTTGTTGTGGCTGCCTATGGGTAGTGACTCGTCGGTAGACCGTATGTCTTGCTGGGTATCCAGACGGCTGATGGCAGCCTCGATACTACGGCGGATATAGGGCGCGGCAAAGGTTACGAATGGCTTGCCACGCTGAGGGTCGTATTTCTGGGCTGCTTTCATCAGTCCTATGCTGCCTTCGCTGATGAGGTCGTCGGTCGACAGGATATCGCTCTTATATTGTCGGGCCAGCGTGATGACGTATCCCAGATTGTCTTTTATGAGATCCATAGGCTAAAAAAGTGATAAGGTGTAAAGATATATCACCGCAGCGGGAATGGCCAGCAGCGACGAGTCGAAGCGGTCGAGCATACCTCCATGGCCAGGCAGTATGTCGCCCGAATCCTTGATGCCCAGCGTGCGCTTGAACAAGCTCTCTACCAGATCGCCCCATGTGCCGAAGACGACAACAACCAGTCCCAGACCTAACCACTCAGGCATGGTGAGCATGTTTTGGTCTATGAAATAGCTGATGGCGTAGGCTGCTGCCAGTACGAAGACAGCCCCGCCGATGCTGCCCTCCCACGACTTAGCAGGAGAGATGCGTGGAAAGATCTTGTGCTTGCCTATCAGCGAGCCTACACAATAGGCTCCTGAGTCGTTGACCCACAGGAAGACGAATACCGATAGGGGCAGGATGGGGTTGAATGCCACCAGTCCGTTGTTGGTAGCATTGAAAGCCAGCACGTTCAACAGCGAGAAGGGTAGGGCGATATACATCTGTGCCAGCATGGTGTATGCCCAGTCCTGTATGGGGTCTTGCTGTTTCAGGTACAGCTCAGCCACCAGCAGATAGACAATAGTCACCAGATAGGGGATGAACACTACGCTCTTGGCCACACCTGCATAGATGTCGCTGCAGTAGTATGTCATGGCGTAGAAGAGATATACGCCTGCTACGGTCGATATGAAGCGGTTGACTGTTACGTCAGCACGCTGGTTGACAAGTCCAGTAAATTCCCATATGGTCAGGCCTGTCACGATGCTAAATAGCAACACCATCGCCTCTGGACGTAGGAACGACGCCACGATGGCTGCGACAAAGATGATGCCTGTAATGGTCCTGATAATAAAGTTTTTCATTGCTTTTATTTTAGTTTAAGGCTCTTCCATGTGTTACCCACAGCGGCTGATGTGCTGACGCTGGGTGTTTGGCTCTTGCCATTGCTGACAATGCTTTCGCGTTTCACCTGTTCAGTGACGTACTTGCCAAGTTCTTCTAATGATACGTTGCCGCGTGTCTCTTTCAGCTTTTTCAACAGATAGTAGGTGAAAAGTCCGTGCTCCTTCTCCTTGTAGGGATAAGCCGTCTCGTCGCCTTGAGCAGCAGAGAATACCACCATCTTGCCCTGTGGAGCCTGTGGCTTGGCCTTGATGGCAATACCACGTGCTGAGGCCAGCATGCCGTTGCCACGCTTAGAACCGCTGAAGCAGGCATCCATGAATACCGTTACACCTGACGATGGCATATCGCCCAACTGCTTGTAGAATTGCTGCAAGCTGTATCCTGTGTCCAGCATCGTGCCTTTTCCGTCGACAGGTAGCAGATATGAGGTGCCAGACTTCTCGTCAGGGACACCATGTCCAGCGTAGAAGACGATGATGCGAGCCTCGCCGCCATAAGCCTCTGCCACCTGCTTCAGCCATGACATCTCAGCCTTCAGATTGTTTAGCGTTGCGTCCTTGCGGATATGGATATTCTTCTCAGGCAGGCCTAGCACCTTTATGCAGTACTGTTTGAACATCTCGCCGTCGTTCAGCGCATAATCTACCTTTACCTCTTCCTGGTAGTTTTCGTTGGCGATAATTACCGCAAACGTGCTGTTGTTGTCGCCCCCAACCGTCGGAATATCCGTGTCAACATCAGATGACAGAGCTTTCGGCTTTGCTTGTTGAGTGGGGGGCACAGACTGCTGTGGGGCCTGTACGTAGACCACTTCTTTCTGTACGGCAGGTGTTGTCGTTCCGTTGACTCTGTCCCAATATTCTTGTACGCACTGCTTGTCGAGACCGAATTTCTCCGCCATCGAAGGCGAGATGTATTTGGGCAGTTCGTCAATATAAGCCTTTAGGTTCTTGTCGCCCAGATAGAAGGCTCCTGAAGCGATATCCTCGATGTTGTTGCCGATTCTCAGAGAACGTATGTCGGCACTGGCGATGTTCCCTGCCACTAAGGCTGCTGCCAGTCCGAATCCTAACCCCTTTCCAAACGACGGCTTGCCTCCCATGAAAATATCTTTCTCTATTTCCTTGATGGTATTGGGAAATACCAGTTCGCGCAGCTTCTCGTCACAGCCGCCCAGCGACCCCTTGCTAATCTTGGTGACGGAATACTCTTTTCCTTTGTAACTCACTGTTGACGGAATCACCATCTTCAACAGCTTGTTGTTGCTGGCAGACGTAAGCTCAACATTGTTCGTCTTGCTAATTACCTTGAATTTGTACTCAATGCCGTCATCGCCAGTATAACTGAATTTTTGAGCGAAAGCCATACAGTAACCCAATGCAAACAGTATGACTGTTGTTAATGATCGGTTCTTCATATCGTTTAGGTTTAGTTATAATCTTGCTCTTTTGACTCTTCTTCACCCTTCTCGTCAGCGTTTTGCTCCTTAGCCTCCAGCGCCAGTTGCTTGGCCCTTTCTTCAGCCATTCGCTCAGCGTCGGCACGCATCTGGGCTTCCAACAGTTCCTCGGCACGACTCGTCCAGGGGCGTTTGCCGAAGATGCGCTCTACGTCGTCGGCAAAGATGACCTCGCGCTCAACCAGCAGTTGGGCCAGTTGTGCGTGACCTTCCTTGTGCTCGGTCAGTATTTGCTTGGCGCGCTCGTACTGTGAGTTGATCAGCTGCAGCACCTCCTCGTCCATAATCTTGGCCGTCGTCTCTGAATAGGGCTTCTGGAATGAGTATTCTGTGTTGCGATAGTAATTGACGTTGGGTAGTTTGTCACTCATACCAGCGTAGGCAACCATTGCATAGGCCTGTTGCGTGGTACGCTCGAGGTCGTTCATGGCACCTGTCGAGATATGACCGATAAACAGCTCCTCGGCGGCACGTCCACCCAGCAGCGAGCACATCTCGTCGAGCATGGCCTCCTTGGTCTGCAGCACGCGCTCCTCAGGCAGATACCATGCGGCACCCAGAGCACGTCCGCGAGGTACGATACTTACTTTCACCAGCGGGTTGGCAAACTCCGTAAACCACGAGATGGTGGCGTGTCCAGCCTCGTGGATGGCTATCGATTTCTTCTCAGCCTCGGTCATCACCTTAGTCTTTTTCTCCAGACCACCGATAATGCGGTCCACAGCGTCCAGGAAGTCCTGCTTGCCCACCTTCTCGCTGTTGTGGCGGGCGGCTATCAGGGCTGCCTCGTTGCACACATTGGCGATGTCGGCACCCGAGAAGCCCGGGGTCTGACGTGCCAAGAAGTCGATGTCGAGGTTCTCATCCAGCTTCAGCGGCTTCAGATGAACCACAAAAATCTCCCTGCGCTCGTTGAGGTCGGGCAGGTCGACGTGTATCTGGCGGTCGAATCGTCCGGCACGCATCAGTGCCGAGTCTAGCATGTCGGCACGGTTGGTGGCGGCCAGCGTGATGATGCCGCTGTTAGTGCCGAAACCGTCCATCTCTGTCAGCAGGGCATTCAACGTGTTCTCGCGCTCGTCGTTACCACCCATGGCGGGGTTCTTCGAACGGGCACGGCCCACGGCGTCTATCTCGTCTATGAAGATGATGCATGGTGCCTTCGACTTCGCCTGTTGGAACAGGTCGCGCACACGACTGGCACCCACACCCACGAACATCTCTACAAAGTCAGAGCCCGACATCGAGAAGAATGGTACGCCGGCCTCGCCGGCTACAGCCTTGGCCAGCAATGTCTTACCAGTTCCTGGAGGACCTACCAGCAGGGCACCCTTGGGGATCTTTCCTCCCAGGTCGGTATACTTCTGCGGATTCTTCAGGAAGTCTACAATCTCTTGCATCTCCTGTTTGGCGCCAGCCTGTCCGGCCACGTCCTTGAAGGTAATGCCCAGCTCGCCGCCTTTCTCGTACATCTGTGCTTTTGATTTGCCGACGCTAAAGATGCTGCCAGGACCCATCATTCCACCACTGGAGCTTCCTCCACTCATGCGTCGCATGATGAACATCCATACCATGATGATGGCACCAAAGAAGAGAATGTTCATAATCAGTGACGAGAAGAACTCGCTTTCCTTTGAGTTGTCATACGAGAACTTACCCGTGAACTTCTTCTCCTCACGGGCCGTATTGATGAACTGCTCCACCTGGTCGACACTGCCAATGGCAACAGATACAGCAGGGTTCTTGCCCGTCTGCTGTACGTGCTGGTGGAACACGTCATAGATGTGTTCTGGTTTGATATACATCAGCAGTGTGCTGGTGTTCTTGTTGATGACAATCTCGTTGGCATATCCCTTCATTACCATCGTCTTGAAGTCCGAGTAGGTGGTCTCTGTCTTCACGCTTGAATCTTCCTGTCCCTGCGTGAAGTAGAAGAATACAATGGCGATGAGTGCCAGGCCGTACAGCCAGCCCATATTGAATCTGGGCTTGTCTGAAGGAGTATTGTTGTTTTGTTTGTTGCTCATATCAGTCTAAGTTAGGTATCTGTGTCAGCGAGGCATCGTCCCAGAGATGCTCCATATCATAATAGGTACGCACGTCGGGTAGGAAGATATGTACCAATACGTCGCCATAGTCCATGGCTACCCATTGGGCGTTGTCCAAGCCCGCAACGGCCGTAGGCTTTTCACCCAGCTCCTTGCGTGCAAAGTCGCCCACCGATTCGGTGATGGCCTCCACCTGTGCTGGCGAGTTGCCCTGGCAGATGATAAAGTAGTTGGCGATGGCGCCGTCAATGTTCTGCAGGTCGCAGACAATGATGTCCTGACCTTTCTTCTCTTGTATACCTCTTGTAATCGTTTCTACTAACTGTCTTGTTTGTTCCATTAATAATAATTATGTCTTTTTTTTGAGGTACAAAGATACGCTAAATATCCAACAATGAAGACAGAAAAGCGTTTTTTTTGCGCTTTTTAATAAAAAAACTGCATTTTTTTTTGCAGATTACAAAAAATGTAGTACCTTTGCAGCCGCAATTCAGCCGGAGCGCTGAACACACATCCAAGTTTGGGGTATGGTGTAATGGTAACACTGCAGATTCTGGTCCTGCCTTTCCTGGTTCGAGTCCGGGTACCCCAACACAAGAAAATTGCTAAGTCGCTATCCCAGCAGCTTAGCAATTTTTCGTTGAAAACAGATAAATATGATTACCGTTCAGAAAAGACAGTCACAGACATGAAACCCAACAACTTCCTTGCCCTTCTGGCACGTGCAGCCATGCTGCTGCTCACCGTCTGCGGCGCAACGATAGTAGCGCTCGGTCTGACTAAATAATGTAAGAAAAAAGTGCCGAAAATCGTGCTTGGTTTTCTTGGCGATATAGGTTTGTGAAAGCCTTGATTACGGTTTCCAAGTCTCGATGTGCCACTTTGTAGGTGACAAAGTTACGCATCGAAGGTCACAAAGTTACGCCTTCACGACCACAAAGTTACGCCTTCGTGATATGAAAACGGCACTTTCGTAGTGCAAAAATCACGGTTTTGTAGGGACTTCTGGCGATGTTTGTGGGCAAAAAGAACAATCTTTTCGGACGTCCAAAAGGGTGGAAATGCGTAATGACTTATATATCAGCCTGTTGTGTGTAACGCCTCATATTTCGCGAATTTGACCCTCACCAAGCGTTTGGTGGATTTCGCGCGATTCTCAGCACGCGTTTTGTTAAATTTATTCGCATATTTCTGCGCTAATGGAAAAACTCTACATTTCTTAATTTGTTGTTAGCAAAGATAGACAATTGTCAACAAACTTCCCAATTTTGGAGCGCTTAATTCAAGAAATAAAGGGTTGGGACTTTATGATGCTTGCAACTTTTTGCTGGCTTTTTCCGTCTAACAGACAAAAGAACGAAAAAAAATGGGTGCAGGGTGTAGTAAACCGGTAAGACCCTGCGTCTAAGGAGTAAAAAACAGTTTAACTTAATACGTCACAACAATGAAAAATTTCGTATTTGCAACCCTAATGTGCTTCGCTGCCGTGAGCGCCAAGGCACAAGTTATCACCTCAGACGTCGTGAACCATACCTACGATGTAGTTACTAACCAAACCAACGGCAAGTATGTCTATAATGCCGATTACACGGGCAATGACATCACCACCATGTATGTATACAAGGTTGTCACCGATAGTAAGGATATGATCATCCTGACACCTTATCTGAAGTACAACTATACTTACGCTACTGATGGCATGCTGACCAGTCGTGAGGTGTCACGCTGGATGGTCGAAAAAGACGACTGGGTGCGCACTTCCCGCTTTGACTATACCCTCACCAACGACAGTTATAGTACAGCCTACAGCCGTTTCAACTATTTGTCCAACAGCTTTGACCAGCCAGTAGAAAAGATGGAATATTCGCTGGTTCCCGATGAAAATGTCAACGTTGTCAGCTATTATCAGCGCAATAATCCCTCTTCTGACTTCCAGCTGATTAGCAAGTGCATGATAGAAGATACGGAATTCCTCTTCGCCCAAAAATAGGGTGAGCTTCAGTGAAATGGAGACGATGTGTAAAAAAGGTGACCGATTACTCTCGGTCACCTTGTTCTTTCTTCCAGAAGTCTTCGAGCCGTAGGTCGAAGATGAGTGTGCTGTACTGTGGCACCAGCGACGTTGCCGAAGCGTAGCCCAGCTGGTAGGGTATGTACACGCGCCAGTGGTCACCACGGTGCATGTGCTGCAAGGCCGTAGAAAAGCCAATCACTAAGCCGCCAACATAGAACTTGACGGGTGTAGCCTCGACGGGGTCGAAGGGGTCTTTGTAGCTGCGGTTGAATTCCAGTCCCTGCGGGTAGCTGGTAGAGGGTAACAGACGACCCGTATAGTGCACCTCGACAGAGTCGGTCTGCAGGGGTGATGTCGTTCCCTCACCATTCTCCAGCTTTTTGACGACGATATAGTCGTAGTACTGTGGACTATAGTCTGTCACAGGCTTTGAGTAGCCCGTAATCAGTTGCCACGAGTCGTCGCCGCCATTGATGGCTGTCTGCGTCTCGCTGACCAGTCGCTGGAAGTATCCGTCGTTGTTGGCCTGCCAGTTGGGGTATTCTTCAACAACACCATCTTCTTCTTTACATGAAACGATGGCGAGTGCTATCACCAGGCACCAAAGTAATTTGCTGGTTTTCATGCGTTATTGCAGTTTCTTTAACAGACTGGCAATGCTGACCTTGTCTTCGATAATTGAGTTGAGGTCGCTGATGTTTACACGCTCCTGCTCCATGGTGTCGCGGAAGCGCAGGGTTACCTTAGCATCGGTAAGAGAATCGTGGTCAACGGTTACGCAGTAAGGAGTACCAATAGCGTCCTGACGACGATAGCGCTTACCGATAGAATCCTTCTCATCATACTGGCAGGCAAAGTGATACTTCAGTTGGTCGATGATTTCACGAGCCTTCTCGGGCAGACCATCTTTCTTTACCAGAGGCATTACAGCACATTTAACAGGTGCTAATGCAGCAGGCAGGCGCAGTACTGTACGTGTCTCACCATTTTCTAATTTCTCTTCGTCAAAGGCGTGACACATAATGCTCAGGAACATACGATCAACACCAATAGAGGTCTCGATAACATACGGAGTATAGCTCTCGTTGGTCTGAGGATCGAAGTACTTGATGCTCTTACCAGAGAACTTCTCATGCTGACTCAAGTCGAAGTTGGTACGAGAGTGGATACCCTCAACCTCCTTGAATCCGAATGGCATCTTGAACTCGATATCTGTAGCAGCATTAGCATAGTGAGCCAGCTTGTCGTGGTCGTGGAAACGATAGTTCTCAGCGCCGAAGCCCAGAGCCTGGTGCCACTTCATACGAGTTTCCTTCCACTTGGGGAACCACTCGAGCTCAGTACCAGGAGCTACAAAGAACTGCATCTCCATCTGCTCGAACTCGCGCATACGGAAGATGAACTGACGGGCAACGATCTCGTTACGGAAAGCCTTACCAATCTGAGCGATACCGAAAGGAATCTTCATACGACCGGTTTTCTGTACGTTCAGGTAGTTAACGAAGATACCCTGAGCAGTTTCAGGACGCAGATAAACCTTCATTGAAGCATCTGCACTTGCACCCATCTCGGTAGCAAACATAAGGTTGAACTGACGAACATCGGTCCAGTTCTTAGTGCCACTGATTGGGTCAACAATCTCCTCGTCTAGGATGATCTGCTTAAGAGCCTCAAGGTCTGGACCCTGCATAGCCTCAGCATAACGAGCATGCAGATTGTCGCGTTTCTCCTTAGTCTCCTTTACACGCTCGCTGGTCTCCATGTACTTAGCCTCGTCGAAGCTATCACCGAAACGCTTGCGAGCCTTCTCTACTTCCTTCTGAATCTTCTCGTCGTACTTGGCAATCTGATCCTCAATCAGTACGTCAGCACGATAGCGCTTCTTTGAGTCGCGGTTGTCGATAAGGGGATCATTGAAGGCATCAACGTGACCAGAAGCCTTCCATATAGTTGGGTGCATAAAGATGGCGCTGTCGATACCCACGATATTCTCGTGAAGCATCGTCATAGCCTTCCACCAATACTGCTTAATGTTATTCTTCAACTCCACACCGTTCTGACCGTAGTCGTAAACGGCACCTAAACCATCGTAAATTTCACTTGAAGGGAATACGAAACCGTATTCTTTACAGTGGCTTACGATTTTCTTAAATACATCTTCTTGTGCCATATTTTTACCTTTTGCTTTTATCCTTATTTTTTAATTTCGTGCAAAGGTAGTCATTTTCAATGAATAATCCACCATTTTTACACATTATTTAATATAATATGCCCATTCCACAAATAATTCACTAAAAGTTTGGAACTTTAGAGATTTCTTGCTACATTTGCAGACAGAACAATTCATGTTGACTATGAATAGAGAGACGATGACACGCAAAATTGCTGAGTATTTCAAGACGCAACCCGTCTTGAAAGCATGGCTCTTTGGCTCTTTTGCCCGTGGCGAAGAGCGTGAAGACTCAGATGTCGACTTGCTGATTCTGCCAGACAAGTCGCAACATTTCAGTCTGTTTACTCTTAGTGGCATGTATGAAGATTTGAAAGATCTCTTGGGTTGTGAAGTAGACTTAATCACAGATGGTGGTCTGATGTCTTTTGCCCGTGAGAGTGCAGATCGTGACAAAATTCTGATTTATGAGAGAGCAGCGTAATGATCCCAAGCGTCTGAATGATATGATTCAGGCCATAGACACGATATTTCAGTATGTCGGGAATCTTGACATGGCAGCCTTTGTTGCTGATAAGAGAACCTATCATGCTGTGATATACAACATCATGATTATGGGAGAGGCTGCAAATATGCTGACTCACGAATTTCGCGATGCTCATCCAGAAACACAGTGGCGCCAAGTAACTAACATGCGCAACTTTCTCATTCACGGATATCATAACGTAGAAGAGGACCTCGTTTGGGAGGCTATCACTCAAGATTTGGCTCCTCTCCGTGAACAACTCGAAAAGTATCTAACTGAAACCGACTGGGAACAGTGGGAACAGAAATAACAACGAATGTTGAACCAAATAAAACTGTAATGCCTATGGGCTGAGATTAATATAAATTGGACATATAGGATGAATATCCACTTTTAGATTCTTGTCTTCTGAAAATCGGCAAAATTTTCAAGACAAATGTACAAGAACTGAAGCAGATAGTTCACGCCAGATGGCGTGGGCATTTACGCGTTTAAGTACATTAGGTGTTTGCCGATACCTCAGAAGACGTAGACGAAGTAAATTGTCCACGTTTTCTTTTTGTATTTACAATATTTGTATTATCTTTGCAGACAAACAATAACTAAAACTATATGATCATGAAGAAACAACTACTTTTACTTGTTGTGATTTTGCTGCCTATGGTTGCGAGGGCAGCTTCTGTAGAGATTGATGGCATCTACTACGAACTGGTATCGAAGGCTAAACAGGCCACAGTGAAAGGTGCGGTATTAACGTCTGGCAACTTGATCATTCCTGCGTCTGTTACCTACGAGAAAGTGGAGTACAGCGTGACGAGCATTGGAAGTGAGGCTTTCAAAGGCCGCAGCATGACATCTGTAACGATTCCCAACAGCGTGACAAGTATAGGAGAAAATGCTTTCCAAGGTTGCAGCGGTCTGACATCCGTTCATATATCAGATATAGCCGCATGGTGTAGAATATCATTTGGCAGTGGATATACCATTTGTATCTTGTAGATGAGGAGATAAAAGACTTGGTTATTCCCAACGGCGTAACTAGCATAGAACGCCTTGCATTCTGGGGGTGCAGCGGCCTGACTTCCGTCACTATTCCAGGCAGCGTGACGAAGATAGGTGATTCTACTTTCTATGGTTGCAACGGCCTAACTGCAGTTCACATTTCTGATATAGGGGCATGGTGCAAAATCTCTTTTATACAGTCTTCAAACCCACTTAAATTTGCCCGTCACCTTTTTCTCAATGGAGAAGAAGTAAAGGATTTAGTAATTCCCAACGGCGTAACGAGCATAGAAGGATCGGCTTTCTACGGTTGCACCGGCCTGACCTCAGTAACTATCGACAACAGCGTGACATCCATCGGTAATGCTGCTTTCTATGGTTGCACTGGCCTAACATCCGTCTGCATCGGTAACGGGGTGACATCCATCGGCCATTCTGCTTTCTCTGGTTGCAGCGGCCTTACATCCGTCACCCTCGGAAGCAGCGTGACAAGCATAGATAATAATGCTTTCTCTGAATGCAGCGACCTGACATCCGTCACCCTCCCCAACAGCGTGACACACATCGGCTGTGAAGCTTTTTATGGTTGCAGCAGCCTTACATCTGTCACTATCCCTAACAGCGTGACGTTAATAAGAGACTATACTTTCTATGGTTGCAATGCGTTGACCTCCATTACTATTGGCAGTGGCGTGAATACTATAGGTACTCAAGCCTTTGCCAACTGCCTAGAATTGACTGATGTATACTGCTATGCAGAGAATGTGCCAAATATGAGGCTAACTGACTATCTATCTATTTTCTATACCGATGCTTTCTATGGTTCATTAATTGAATACGCAACGTTGCATGTCCCAACGACATCTATAGATGCCTATAAAGCAAAAGAGCCTTGGAAAAACTTCAAGAGCATCGTGGGACTGGACGGCACAACCGCAGAGACTCCAAAGTGCGCTACACCTACCATCAGCTATCAGAACGGACAAATTACATTTTACTGCGAAACAGAAAATGTACAATTCTCTTCCAGTATTACTGATACAGATATCAATAGTTATAGTACGGCAACAATCCAATTAGGCGTAACTTATAACGTCAGCGTATATGCCACGAAGTCAGGGTATGACAACTCGGATGTGGCAACAGCAACTCTCTGCTGGATAGATGCTACGCCACAGACGGAAGGCATTACCAATGGCGTAGCTCAGATAGTTGCACATCCCGTCCTGGTAAAGACAGACAACGGATTTATTACGGTAGAAGGTATTGAAGACAGAACCAATGTCTCAGTATACACTACGGATGGTAAGCAGGCAGGCTCAGCCATCAGCCAAAACAACAGAGCCACCATTGCCACCAGCATACAGCCAGGCTCTATAGCCATTGTCAAGGTGGGAGAAAAGAGCATAAAGGTCACGATGAAATAAAAGTATTAACAACCCTATTCATAAAGCGCAGCAATGAACAATTGTTGCGCTTTATGTTATATTTACTTGCAGATGTCAGAAATTTTTCATATCTTTGCGGACATTATGACTGACGAGCAGATTGCAGCAAAGAAGGAACATGCAGGCGAGAAAAAGGCCTCGATGAAACGTCGTGACGACCATCACGACTATACTGAGCGACGCATGTATATGATAACGCTGGAGGTGGAAGGGCGCCGACCAGTGTTCGGCAGGCTCGTCGGCAACGCCTTTGCGCCCAAAGGAAGTAAGGATGAGCCTCGGATAGAGTTGACAGCGTTGGGGCAAGCCGTACAGAGCGAGTGGATGGGCATTCACGACTACTACCCGCAGGTAGAGGTGATGGCTGTGCAGATGATGCCCGACCACATGCATGGCATCCTCTTTGTACGCGAGCAACTGCCCGTGCATTTAGGGCAAGTGATATCGGGGTTCAAAGCGGGCTGCAGGAAGGCGGAGAAGGCGCTGATTGCTGCGGAAGAGCCGCAACCTACGGAGAAACAGGCAAAGGCAATGGAGAAGGAAACGCTCAGTTCTCAGCAGGTAACGGCTTTGCCGTTGCAAGGATCGCAAGTACCGCTACAAGGAGTCTCCCAGGCATACCGCCCGCTCTTTGCCAAGGGTTATAACGACTTGATACTCCGCTCCTATGACGAGCTGCCAGCTTGGCAGAACTACTTGCACGACAATCCGCGACGGCTTTTGATGAAGCGGGCGCGACCAGAGTGGCTTCGCCCATTCTTTGGATTGCAAATAGGTCAACACTGTTTTAGCGGCATTGGGAACCGTGAGTTGCTGAAAGCGGCTAAGCGCAAGGCTGTTCGCGTGTCACGACGGCTAAGTGACGAGGAGATTGCCAGGGAAGTTGAGCGGTATATGGAAGAGGCTCGCCAAGGAGCTGTGCTTGTTTCACCAGCTATCTCGCCTGGCGAGAAACGGGTGATGCGTGCTGCCTTCGATGCGGCTCTGCCTACTATCGTGATTATGGAAAACGGTTTTACACCCTTGTCAAAGCCCCACGGCGAGCAATTCTATGCCTGCGGGCAGGGAACATTGCTGATGCTTTCGCCCTGGGAACACCATAATGAGAAGCGGCTGCTGACGGCAGCACAATGTACGCAGATGAACTTGATGGCACTGGAGCTCTGTGAATGACTATCCAACTATTTAAAAATGAGTTCAAGACTGTCAGACTGACAAAACGCCGATGCAAAGGGATTGAGGCCATTTTAGAGACTGTCAAGACTGACAAGAAACTGACAGCCCACCAATCTTAAACTCTACCGGAATATATTGTCTAGGTAATTCTTGGAATTCTCTAGAGAATTTGTCATTTATACAGCTATTACGTAGCAGAAGACTGTCAGTCTCCTGTCAGTCTTGACAGTCTCCAAAAAGACTGCAAATGCCCTGCACATCGTTGTTTTGTCAGTCTGACAGTCTTCTTTTCATTTTTTCGTCCTTATTTTACAAAAACGGCTAAAATAGGCATGAACAGCATACGCACAGCTTTTTCTTATAATAAAATGCTATTCTGACTTAATAATTTGGCAGTTGCTGCGTATTATATATGTATGACACAATCAGAATTCGAACATATTGCCCAAGAGTTAAGGTCGCAGATGCTGAAAGTGGCGCTGGACTTCTTCGGATCACAGGATGATGCTGAGGACGTGGCACAGGACGCGATGGTGCAGCTTTGGTGCTACTGCGAGCGGATAGACAGCGGGCGCAATGTATCGGGTCTGGCTATCAGGGTAGCAAAGAACTGCTGTGTCAGTCTCTATAGAAAGCGACAGACAGCTAAACAGCAAAGTTATGAAGACGTTGGTCTGCGAATGCTACGACAAGAAGACACCTCAGGTTCTCCGCAAGAACGCTTAGAGGCCCAAGACACCCAGCGGATGATGGACGAGGTGGTAGCACTCTTGAAACCACGAGAACGACAACTCTTCGAGATGCGCCAGACGGAAGGGCTCTCTACAGAAGAAATCGCTGAACAGACGGGCATTCCGAAAGCCTCAGTAGCCGTTATGCTATCGACAGCGAGAAAGAAAGTGTTGACAGAACTAAAAAGGAGAATGAAGCTATGACGAATAAAGAGATACAACAACTCATCAACAGATATCTGGAGGGCGAGACCTCTCCAGAGGAAGAGCGCCAACTGGCTCTGGAGCTGCAGAGCAACGACCTGCCTGAAGAGTGGCAGGCCATCAGAATGATGCTGGGCGAACTGACCATAGGCGAAGCTGAGTACGACAGTATCATGGAGAAACGCAAGGAGAAACAGCGCAAGCCATCAGCCGTACTGATTGCTATCCGCACCATCACGTCAATAGCAGCGATCTACTTGGTAGGCTTGTTCTTCTGGCTGCAACAGACACCTGAACTGAAAACAGAAACAGCATACAATCAAGGTAAGCCAACGCCAACAACGACCTCCTACTGCACAGAAGGAACACCCCGGGAAATCCTGACGTGCTATTTGGAAAAGCGCAAGGCTCAACCACATTATTATCAACAATTAAAAAAGATGACTTATGAAAACCAATAGAATCCTTACCCTCGTAGCAGCCGCAACGCTGCTGATGACCTCATGTAGCAACGACAACGAGCGAATGCTCACTATCATTAATGAAGATGGCACTTGCAGTCGTGAGATGACATTCCACCCAGATCAAGAGACTGTGATGGCTCCACTCAACGAGCCCATTCAAAGCAACGGTTTACATTTTGGCACCGACTGGGAGCGTACTTGGTCGGTAAAGGGCGATTCTGTTCGCCATGCTTGCCCTATGACACAAGAACAATGGGACAGTCTGATGAACGTATGGTCTAAGCAAGATAAGCCACAAACGGGGCTGATGCACGTCAAGCGTCAGTACCAGAACGTCAGCGAAATGAGCGATTCTCTCACTCAAGCCGTCCGCCATCTATTCAAGGCGACAGCATCGCTCGACAAGCACTTCAAGTGGTTCTACACAGATTATACCTACACGGAAACGCTGGCCATCACAAACATCGAGCAGATATTCCCCATTCCTTTAGACCGCTTTGTCAGCGCCGACTCTGCATCCTATTGGTTTACGGGCGAGCCCAACCTCTCTGCAGGACTTACCGGTGCAGAACAGAAAGAGATGCTTGATGATATAGAGGGTAAAATCAGCCATTGGCTCAATGCCTGCACGATGTCCTTCATTTATGCCCATGTCTGGGGGCACTATGACAAGGTCGAGAATCCTCCTGTCAGCAGAGAAGAGTTCCTCGACTTAAAAGACTCTATCGTGATGTCGCCTGCTGTGGCAAAGATGGATTTGTTTGACAACATCGGACAGATCAGCAACATCATCAAGGACTTCTATCACTCTGATGCTTTTACCCCGCTGTTTAGCGACAGCACCAAATGGGAACGCCTGCTCGAAACAAAGTACAAGAGCTACGAAAAACTCATCACGATGAAACCCACGCTGGACTATGTGATGCCTGGCAAGGTGATTGATGCAGGCAATGGTATAGTAGAAGGTGATGTAGTTCACTATAAGTTCTCTGGCGAGCGACTGATTCCTCACCCCTATGATGTGACGATTACCTCGAGAGTTTCCAACATCTGGGCGTTCGTCGTCACCGCACTGGTTGTTCTCCTTGCTATCGGCTGTTTGTTCTATCGTCGCATAAGAAAACTGATTTTTTTAGTGTAAAATTTGGCTTTCTCGTCATTATTTCGTATCTTTGCAGGAAAATCAAAAATCTACCCTAATCTATGGACGACGAAATAAAGGACGATGAGATCTTGGAGCAGGACGCTCCAGAACAACAGGAAGAGTCAACAGAGGGTGCCGGGCACTCCGACTATAAGCCCGTAAACCGTTTCGACGCAGCTGCCGTACACCATTTGAGCGGCATGTATCAGAACTGGTTCTTGGATTATGCTTCCTATGTTATTCTAGAGCGTGCCGTGCCACATATCGAGGACGGACTGAAACCCGTACAGCGCCGCATTCTGCACTCTATGAAGCGTATGGACGACGGCAGATATAATAAGGTGGCCAACATCGTAGGTCATACGATGCAGTTCCACCCCCACGGCGATGCCTCTATTGGTGACGCCTTGGTGCAGATGGGACAGAAAGACCTGCTCATCGACACGCAGGGTAACTGGGGTAACATCCTGACGGGTAACCGTGCCGCCGCACCCCGTTATATCGAGGCCCGTCTGTCGAAGTTCGCCTTGGATACCGTGTTCAATCCCAAGACCACCGAGTGGCAGATGTCGTATGACGGCCGTAACAAAGAGCCTATCACACTGCCCGTCAAGTTCCCACTACTGTTGGCACAGGGTGCTGAGGGTATTGCCGTAGGTTTGTCATCCAAGATTCTTCCCCACAATTTCGTGGACATCTGCGATGCCGCCATCAGCTATCTGCATGGTGAGGAATTCCATCTCTACCCTGACTTCCCCACAGGCGGTAGCATCGACGTATCGAAATACAACGACGGACAGCGTGGTGGCGTGATCAAGGTGCGTGCTAAGATTGAGAAGCTGGACTCCAAGACGCTAGTTATCCGCGAGATACCATTCTCGAAGACTACTGAGACCATTATCGACTCTATTCTGAAAGCCATTGACAAGGGTAAGATCAAGGCCCGCCACGTGGAAGACCTGACAGCGGCGAAGGTGGAGATACAGGTGCAGTTGGCTCCTGGTGTTTCATCAGACAAAACGCTCGACGCGCTGTATGCCTTCTCTGACTGCGAAATTAACATATCGCCGAACTGTTGCGTTATTGAGGACAACAAGCCGCAGTTCCTGACCATTAGCGACGTGTTGCGCCACTCGACGGACCGTACGAAGGATTTGATTCGTCAGGAGTTAGAGATTCGTAAAGGTGAACTGCTGGAGCAGTTGCACTTCCAGTCGCTGGAGAAGATTTTCATCGAGGAACGTATCTATAAGGATAAGAAGTTCGAACAGGCTCCTACCATTGATGCGGTCTGTGAGCATATCGACGAGCGACTGACGCCCTACTATCCGCAGATGGTGCGTGAAGTCACCAAGGACGACATCCTCAAGTTGTTGGAAATCAAGATGCAGCGCATCCTGAAGTTCAACAAAGACAAGGCTGACGAGCTCATGGCTCGCATCAAGGCCGAAATCGAAGAGATAGACCGCGACCTGGCCAATCTCGTTGAGGTTACCGCCCAGTGGTTCCAGTTCCTGAAGGACAAGTACGGCAAGGACCATCCGCGACTGACTGAGATTCGCAACTTCGACACCATCGAGGCTACTAAAGTGGTCGAGGCCAATCAGAAGCTGTACATCAACCGTCAGGATGGCTTCATCGGAACGGGCCTGAAGAAGGACGAGTTTGTCTGCAACTGCTCTGACATCGACGACATCATCATCTTCTATAGGGACGGTAAGTTTAAGATAGTTCGCGTGGCTGATAAGCTGTTTGTTGGCAAGAACGTTATCTGGCTGGGCGTGTTCAAGAAGAACGACCTGCGCACTATCTACAATGCCGTCTATCGTGACGGACGCAAGGGCTACTACTACATCAAGCGCTTTAACGTGTCGAGTGTCACCCGTGACCGCGAATACGACATTACGGCAGGCACGGAGGGCTCGCGCGTACTGTACTTTACGTGCAATCCGAATGGCGAGGCCGAGGTTATTAAAGTCACCCTCGATCCAGCACCCAAGCTGAAGCGTATCTTCTTCGACAAGGACTTCTCGGAGGTTATAATCAAGGGACGTACTGCCAAAGGTAACCTGCTGACGAAGTTCCAGATACACCGCATCGGCCTGAAGAGCCACGGACACTCGACGTTGGGTGGTCGCAAGGTGTGGTACGACCCCGACGTGAACCGTCTGAACTACGACGAGCACGGGCGCTTGCTGGGTGAGTTCAACGATGGCGACAGCATTCTTGTCATCCTGCAGAATGGTGACTACTATCTTAGCGGCTTCGACCCCAACGTCCACTTCGAAGACAATATCCAGCTCATCGAGAAATACGATGCAGACAAGGTGTGGAGCTGCGTGCTCTACGATGCCGACAATCAGGGCTATCCCTACATCAAGCGATTCCAAATGGAGGCTACGAAGCGCAAACAGAACTATATCGGAGAGAACATCAACTCGCAGCAGATACTGTTGACAGATACTTTCTATCCGCGACTGCTTGTAACCTACGGTGGCAATGATGCCTTCCGCGGCAGTGAGGAGATCGACGTCGAACAGTTTATTGCCGTCAAGGGCTTTAAGGCCAAGGGTAAGCGACTGACAACCTATGAGATAGCTCGCATAGAGGAGCTGGAGCCAACCCGCTTCCCAGAGGTATCAGAGGACACAGAAGATGCAGAGGCCCAAGAAGAGGAAAATCTTGACCCTGATGCTGGCAAGAGCCAACAGCAGGTGCTCGACGAGTTGACGGGACAACTGAGACTATTCCCTGATGATGATGAGAGTTAAGCTGTTTGTTATTGCGCTGTTGGCTCCCTGTGTCGCTCTGGTGGCACAGTCTGCTGACAATGTCAAGGTAACAACGCGTAGCACGATGGTTGGCATTGGCGGTACTAACGTGCTGGATACCTATCTCTCTCAGGAACACTTCCGCGGACTGGGATTCAGTTTCTTGAATACTATTGAGCGCCAGCGTCCTAGTCGCAGTTGGTCGACGCTGATGGAACACGAGGCGAACCTGTCGATATGTAAGAATCGTGGAAAAACGCAAGACGAATTGGAGGGTGCCTATAACTTCTATTGGGGACGTCTGCGTGCCTGGTCGCTACTCGACGGCCGGCTGACGCTGCAGGCTGGTGGCGTAGCAAACTTATCGCTGGGATTTATCTATAACATGTCGAACTCGAACAATCCTGCACAGGCTCGTCTGCACCTCAATGTAATGCCGATGGGAGTCGCCAGCTATAAGTTCATATTGTTCCGTCTGCCGATGGTGGCACGCTATGAACTTGCCTTGCCGTTGGCAGGCATACAGTTCTCGCCTAACTACGGACAGTCATACTACGAAATTTTTTCGCGCGGTAACTACGACCATAACGTGGTGCCAACGTCGCTGGTGACGGCCCCTGAGTGGCGCCAGCTGCTGACACTCGACGCTCAGGTATCCCGGCAGTTGACCATCCGTGTGGGTTATCTGGGTAATATCCAGCAGTCAAGGGTTAACAACCTGCGTCAACACATCTGGACACACCGGTTTGTGATTGGACTGACGAAGCGATTTTCACTAATTCCCCACGCCCTATGAAACTTATAAGTCATATAAGCCGTATATGTCTCATGGGACTCATGGGACTCATCAGTCTTTCTTCTTGTGTGGATACCGATGAGTATGATGATACGGCGACAGAAAACTTCGAGGCCTTATGGAAGATTATTGACGAGCACTACTGCTTCTTCGACTATAAACAGCAGGCATACGGACTAGACTGGCAGGCTGTCTATAATAAATATAAGGTACGCGTGAACAATAATATGAATACCGTACAGCTCTTCGAGGTGCTGTGCGATATGCTGGCGGAACTGCGCGACGGACACGTCAACCTGTCGAGTTCGATGGACCTCGGACGCTATTGGACGTGGCGTGAGGCCTATCCGCAAAACTATAGTGATGCTTTGGAGCGCCACTATCTGGGTACCGACTACAAGATAGCCAGCGCTCTGCGCTACCGTGTGCTTGACGACAATATCGGCTACATACGCTGTTCAACGTTCGAGAGTGCCATAGGCGAGGGAAACCTCGACGAGGTGTTGTCGTACCTCGCCCTCTGTCGTGGTCTCATTATCGACATCAGAGACAATAGTGGCGGACAGCTGACGATGGCCGAACGGTTGGCAGGACGCTTCGTTCATGAACGTACCCTCGTAGGATACATGCAGCATAAGACGGGCCCCGGTCATCAGGAGTTCTCACAGATGGAGGAGCGCTGGTTGGAACCTTCGAGTAGCGTACGCTGGCACAAAGGTGTCTGTGTGCTGACCAACCGTAGTGTGTTTAGTGCTGCTAACGACTTTGCCGTCATCATGCATGCCCTGCCAGGTGTTAAGTTAGTAGGCGACCGTACGGGTGGGGGGAGCGGACTGCCTATGAGCAGCAGTCTTCCCAACGGATGGACAGTACGCTATTCGGCTTGTCCGATGTACGACAAGGACCGCCAGCATACGGAATTTGGTATTGACCCCGATGTGGAGGTTGGACTCACAGACGAATCAGCACACAAAAACATAGACGATATCATAGAAAAAGCACGAAAACTCTTGGTCAATTCATAATTTTTGGCTAACTTTGCAGCCGCTAAATCGACTTCAGTCGCTTCCTTATCAGGAATTGACTTCGTCGAATCCGCGCCTGTGGCGGAATTGGTAGACGCGCTAGACTTAGGATCTAGTGTCTCACGACGTGCAGGTTCGAGTCCTGTCAGGCGCACTTGTTAATCATCTGTGAAAGTATAAAAAAGCAGTGCAGTCTACGAACCAATCGCAGACTGCACTTTTTTCATTTTTCCTATTAATAACTTAAAACCTTGCTTTCTCTAATTTACCTTAACGTTACTAACACCTTAGAACTATACTACTAACCTAAACTAATAACCTTACTACTAACCTAAAAACTACTTAATAACCTTTTTTGTTATCCTTTTCAAAAACATCTTTTACCTTTTTACCTATTGGTTATCTCTGAATCACGATGCAAAGGTACGATATTTGCGGATAAGTTGTAGCAATTTAAGGCCAGTTTTCGCAGAAATAAGGCTTATTCTTGACGAAAGTCAATTATTTGTGTTCGTACACATCGTGCTTTCCACCATATTGGTCAGCTCTACGAACTGCCCTATAGACAGCTGTTCTGGGCGTTTTGTGGCAAACTGTTGGTTGAAAGGAGATGTCGGAGCGTCAGTCAGCGTCTTCAGTGTCTCTTCTGACAGCAACTGCTTCAGCGATACGCGCAACATCTTGCGGCGCTGATTGAAGACGGTCTTGACGATACGCTTGAAGAGCTGTTCGTCGCATCCCAGATGTTCCACCTTGTTGCGTGTCATACGGATGACAGCACTCTGTACCTTGGGAGGCGGATTGAATACCGATGGTTCAACGGTGAAGAGATACTCCACATCGTACCATGCCTGAATGAGTACGCTGAGAATGCCGTACTGCTTGTTGCCAGGCTGTGAGGCCATGCGTACAGCTACCTCGTGTTGAATCATACCCGTACAGCAGGGGATGAGGTCGCGATTGTCGAGCATCTTAAAAAAGATCTGCGACGAGATGTCGTAGGGGTAGTTGCCTGTCAGCACAAACTGCTGACCGTCAAACACCTGCCGCAAGTCCATCCTCAGGAAGTCTGCGCCCAGGATGTTTTCGCGTAACTTCGGAAAGTGTTCGTTTAGATAGGCTACCGATTCGCGGTCAATCTCGACCACCTTCAGCGGTCGTGGCTTCTCTACCAGATACTTCGTCATCACACCCATACCTGGTCCTACCTCTAGAACGGGCAGGTCTGCATAAGGCTCATCGACAGTGTCGGCAATGCGTTTGGCTATCGACAGGTCAGTCAGGAAGTGCTGACCCAGATTCTTCTTTGGACGTACTTGTTTCATGCTGCCTGCAAAATTACAAATTAGTGAGCGAAATGCCAAAAGAAAAATAAAAAAACCGCAGACATCGCGTCTGCGGCCTCCATTATTTCTCTCAAACTTTCTTTTTTTTACTTCGTAAGTACCTTTGCGTGTTTGCAAATGTACAATGCCTCAGCGGCTGCTACAGCCTCAACGGCTAATGAAATCATTGTTAATACCATAATGTTACCCTTTCTTAATCTTTAAATTGTTAATCCTAAAAACTTTCTTTTTTACCTCGCCAGGTCTAATATCTTTTTCCTTTTGACGATGCAAAGGTACACAGTTTTTCCTTACGTTGTATCGCCTTAGCACCACTTTCGCAGAAAAATAGCCTATTCTTTGACCTCAGTCAACAATCTATGGGTTTTGTTGATTTGCGTCAAAAATGCAAAAATATGTACGTTTTATTTTGCATTTCGCTCACTTATTCGTACCTTTGTCCATTGAATGAAAATCAGCAACATCATACTTAAGATATTGATGCCTTTGGTGCTGGGCGCGGCTATCCTCTATTGGATGTACCGCGGTGAGGACTGGCAGCAGCTACGCCACGTGATGACCGATGAGATGGACTGGACGTGGATGTTGCTGTCGTTTCCCTTTGGCATCCTGGCCCAGATGTTTCGTGGCTGGCGTTGGCGCCAGACGTTGGAACCTGTAGGCGAACGGCCTCGTACGTCGACGAGCATCCATGCTATCTTCCTGAGCTATGCCGCTTCACTGGTCATTCCGCGTGTCGGTGAGTTTACACGCTGTGGTGTGCTGAAGCGTTATGACGATGTGTCATTTCCTAAAGCTTTGGGTACGGTGGTTACCGAGCGCGCCATCGACTCGCTGTTGGTGCTGGGCATCACGGCTGTTGTCATTCTTCTGGAGATGAGCACCTTCGGCACCTTCTTCCAAAAGACTGGCACTAACCTGCATGATATCCTCCACGGCTTTTCGTGGGCGGGTTATCTGGTAGTCGCTATCTGTGCGGTGGCCATGTTGATTCTGTTGCACTTCCTGTTGCGTAAGCTGTCTATATATAATAAGGTTCGCGCGACGCTCGGCGGCATCTGGCAGGGTGTCATCTCGCTGAAGGATGTCAAAAACATTCCTTTGTTCATCTTCTTTACGGTAGGTATCTGGCTTGGCTACTTCCTGCACTACTACCTGACCTTCTTTTGCTTCGATTTTACGGCTGATCTGGGGCTGGGCTGTGCATTGGTGACATTCATCGTGGGCTCTATCGCTGTCATTGTCCCTACGCCCAACGGTGCAGGTCCCTGGCACTTTGTTGTAAAGACCATGCTTATCCTTTATGGTGTCGCTGACGAGCATGCCCTCTACTTTGTTCTCATTGTCCATACTGTCCAGACCATGCTCGTCATCTTCCTCGGCATCTACTCGTGGCTGGCGCTGAATTTTACAAAAGTCAAAATTAACTCTTAAATCATTATACAAATGAACGAAATTCAAAACTTAAAGCCGGAATGTATCTGGCGCAATTTCTACAGTTTGACACAGGTGCCACGCCCTAGTGGTCACCTGGAGAAAGTACAGCAATTCCTGCTCGACTTCGGTAAGCAGGCAGGAGTAGAAGCTTTCAAAGATCCTGCAGGCAACATCGTGTTCCGCAAACCCGCTACGGCAGGTATGGAGAGTCGCAAGGGCATCATTCTGCAGGCCCACATGGATATGGTGCCGCAGAAGACACCCGAGTCGCCCCACAACTTTGAGACCGACCCCATCCAGCCCTGGATTGACGGCGAGTGGGTGAAGGCCAAGGGTACCACGCTGGGTGCCGACAACGGACTGGGCGTAGCCGCCATCATGGCTATCATGGAAGATAAGACGCTGAAGCACGGACCTATCGACGCGCTGATTACCCGCGATGAAGAGACAGGTATGTATGGTGCCAACGAACTGCCTGAGGGTGAACTGCAGGGCGACATACTGATGAACCTTGACTCTGAGCATTGGGGCAAGTTTGTGATTGGCTCTGCTGGTGGTATCGACGTCACCGCAACCCTCGACTATCAGGAGGTAGATACCGATTCGGAGGATGCTGCTGTGAAGGTGACAGTGAAAAACCTGCGTGGTGGACACTCTGGTCTGGAGATCAACGAAGGTCGCGGCAATGCTAACAAGCTGCTGGTACAGGTAGTTCGTGAAGCTATTTCCGAGACAGAGGCCCGTCTGGCTTCTTGGCAGGGTGGAAACATGCGCAACGCCATCCCCTTCAAGGCTGAGGCCGTACTCACATTGCCCAAGGAGAATATTGCTGTACTGAAGGAGATTGTCGCCGACTGGCAGGACACGTTCAACGACGAATTCAAGCTCATCGAGCCTCAGGGTATCGAGCTGATTGTCGAGGAGGTTGCAACTCCGCAGAAGGAAGTGCCCGTCGAGATACAGGACAACCTCATTGATGCCATCTTCGCTTGTCATGACGGCGTCATCCGTTTCATTCCCGCTTATCCCAGCGTGGTGGAGACCTCGTCGAACCTCGCCATCATCAACATTGCCGAGGGCAAGGCCAGCATCAAGATTCTGGCACGTTCCAGTCGTGAGGATATGAAGGATTACGTGGTCACTATGCTCGAAAGCTGCTTCTCAATGGCTGGCATGAAGGTCGAGACCGCTGGCTCGTATGGTGGCTGGGATCCCAACCCCGACAGCGAGATTCTACACCTGCTGCTGAAAGAGTATAAGGAACTCTTCGGCAAGGACGGCATCATTCAGGTCGACCATGCTGGTCTCGAGTGCTCCGTCATCCTGGGCAAGTACCCCTGGCTCGACGTCGTCAGCCTCGGCCCCACGATGAAGTCGCCTCACACCACTACCGAGCGTGCGCTCATCGAGACCGTTGAACCCTTCTGGCAGTTGCTGAAGAAGACCCTCGAAGACGTTCCTGAAAAGTAAAAAGGGAAAAAAGTAAATAGGAAAAAAGAAAAATCGCGGATTTGTTTGGCAAATCTGCGATTTTTATTTATCTTTGCAACGTCAAACCAAAATAGTATTAAAAAATGGACGATTACCCGGCGAATCATTACAATTGGTAAGGCGGGGGATGGCGAGCAAGGCTGCTAATCCCTTTGCCGCTAAATTATGCATTATGCATTACTGATTATGCATTAAAAAACGGATTAGCAAACATGAAGACATTCTGGAACACCCAAGGTGGGCTCACCCAACTGCAGGAGTGGCAGCCCAATTGTTGGATACAGGTGACGTGTCCGACAGAAGAAGACCAGCAGCTGCTGGAGGAGAAGTTCAACATTCCCGACTATTTCCTCTCTGACATCAGCGATACTGATGAGCGTGCCCGTTACGAATACGACGACGGCTGGATGCTCATCATTCTGCGTATTCCCTATGTCAAGGAGATACGCTCGCGTACCCCTTATACTACAGTGCCCTTGGGTATCATCCATAAGCGCGACGTCACCATCACTGTGTGCTATTATGAGACGAATATGATGATTGACTTCGTGTCGTATCAGCAGAAACGCGGTGAAGGCTTTACCGACTATGTCGACATGATTTTCCGCCTCTTCCTCTCCAGTGCCGTCTGGTATCTGAAGCGCCTGAAGCAGATATCTATGCTCATCGACAAGGCCAAGCGCAACCTCGATCGTGAGGTGAACAACGAAAGCTTGATCGGACTTTCGCGTTTACAAGACTCATTGACCTACTTCAATACGTCTATTCGCGGCAACGAGACGCTGTTGTCGAAGCTTAAGTTCAAGCTGCAGATTGACGAATTGGACGCCGACCTCATCGAGGATGTCAATATCGAGATGACGCAGGCCCGCGAGACGACCAGCATCTATTCAAACATTCTTGAATCGACGATGGATACTTACCAGTCGATTATCAACAACAACATGAACACCATCATGCGTACGCTGACTTCGGTGACCATCATACTGATGTTACCCACGCTGGTAGCCTCTTTCTTCGGCATGAACCTGGTGAATGGTATGGAGTCGAGCCCTGCCGGTTTCATCGTCGCCATCATCATCAGTGTGGTCATTTCGGTAGTGTCGTGGTTCATTTTCAGGCGTAAAAGACTCATTTAAGTCACTTTTCGGCAAAAAAATTAGGTGGTCTCAGAATTATTTACTAATTTTGCCAACTAAGTTGGCGAGTCTGCTTGCGCTCGACAAAAGGAGCCTGCTCTTTTTGTCCTCGCTTGCTCGCAGCCTTGAAGACCCTAAAAATGTTTGAACTAACCGTATCATTAATTAATTCTTATGATGATGGACTCTCAAGAAAACGCTCTCGTAGAAGAGCAGAATGTAAATGAAGCTGCCGTTGCAGAGACCCCTGCACAGATGGAAGTCACCGAGAATGCAACGCCACACGCTGACTTAGAGTCAGAGAATGTAGAACGCAAGCAGTATCAGACCAAAAAGGAAGTTCTGGAGCGCGTGCAGGAAATTGCTCATAGCGACGAAGCCCCCCAGAAGGATGAGGTAGACTACCTGAAAACCGTCTTCTACAAGTTGCATGTTGCAGAGCGTGAGGCTCAACTGAAAGCATATATCGATGGCGGAGGCGATCCTGAACACTATCAGATAATGCCCGACCCCGACGAGGAGGCGTTTAAAGCCGAAATGGGTATTATCAAGGAGAAGCGCCAGCAGCTGTTCCTCGAACAAGAGCAGGAGAAGAAAGCAAATCTTGAGAAGAAACTGGCCATCATCGAGAAGATTAAGACGATGATTACCTCGCCTGAGGAGGCTAATAAGTCGTACAAAGACTTCAAAGCCCTGCAGGAGGAGTGGCGCGAAATCAAGAATGTGCCTGCTGAACATGCCAACGAGCTATGGCGTAACTACCAGTTGTATGTCGAACAGTTCTATGATTTGCTGAAGTTGAACAGCGAGGCGCGTGAATACGACTTTAAGAAGAATCTCGAGCTGAAGACTAAGCTCTGCGAGGCTGCTGAGAAGTTGGCTGACGAGCCCGATGTTATTAGTGCCTTCCATCAGTTGCAGAAGTTGCATCAGGAATATCGCGAGACGGGTCCTGTTGCCCGCGAGTTGCGCGAAGAGATTTGGAATCGCTTCAAGGCTGCTTCGACAGTTATCAACAAACGTCACCAGCAACATTTTGACGACCTGCGTAGCAAGGAGGAAGAGAACCTCGCTAAGAAGACGGCACTCTGTGAGAAAGTAGAAGCTATTGCCGCTGAAGAGAATAAGGGCAGTGGCGACTGGGAGCGTCACACCAAGGAGATTATCGACCTACAGGCTGAGTGGAAGACCATCGGCTTTGCCCCTCAGAAGATGAATGTTAAGATCTTTGAGCGCTTTCGTGCTGCCTGCGATGATTTCTTCAGTCGTAAGGCTGCCCACTTCCGTGAGTTGAAAGACACCTTCAAGGAGAATGCTGAAAAGAAACGCGCTCTTATCGAGAAGGCTAAGGCGCTGCAAGACTCTACAGACTGGAAGTCGACGAGCGATAAACTCATCAATCTGCAGAAGGAGTGGAAGACCATCGGTATGGTTCCCAAGAAGTTGGGCGACCAGTTGTGGGAGGAGTTTCTTGGTGCTTGCAACAAGTTCTTTGAGGCCCGTAATGCTGCCGGTGGTAATGTTCGCAACGAAGAGCGTGCTAACCTGGAGAAGAAACGTTCTATCGTAGAACAGTTGCGTGCAGCAGCTGACGAGGGCGGTGAGAACCTTCAGGAGCGCGTACAGCAGTTGGTCGAGGAGTATCAGGCTGTTGGCCATGTGCCCTTCAAAGAGAAAGACAAGCTGTATGAGGAATATCATGCTGTCCTTGACAAGTTGTTCCGCGAGCTGAACATCAGCGTTGCCCAGCGTCGTCTCTCAAAGTTCAAGGATAATCTGCGCCAGGTTGCTGAGCGTGGTGAGAATGCACTCGACAATGAGCGTGCCCGTCTTATGCGCCAATACGAACAACTGAAGAGCGAGGTGCAGACCTACGAAAATAATCTTGGCTTCCTGAATGCTTCGTCAAAGAAGGGCAATTCGCTCATCGACGAAATGAACCGCAAGGTGCAGAAGCTTAAGGATGAAGTGCAGTTGGTGCGCGACAAGATCAAGGCTATCGACGCCCAGAATAAAGAATAAGTCTATGCAGTCAGTGTGATACCTGATTCTGTGATATTGATCAGTCGGCGACGGTAAAGGTCGCCGACTGCTTTTTTATAGACCTTCTTGCTGACGCCAAAGCGGGCGGCGATATCCTCTGCAGGGCTCTTGTCGCCTAAGTCGCAGTGGCCGTCGTGCTCACGCAGATAGTTTAGCAAGACCTCGGCAAAATCGAGGCTGAGCTCGTATCCGCTCTTTTTCTGGTATCGTTCGACTTTGGCGGTAGCCATCAGCCGGTGGGTTTTCTCGTCTTCCATCACGTAGACGTAGTAGCGCTGCCCTTTCTGCATGCGCTGCTTCTGTTCACGGAAGGGACAGAACAAGTCTTTCATCAGTCCCCAATTCAGAAAAGCTCCATACTCATTGGTCCACGCACATTCCAACCATGCGAATTCACCCACCTTTGCCAGTGGCCGTAGGGTAGTGGCAATGATGCGTTCGTCTTGGTCGAGGTAGAGGAATACCTCGAGTTCGTCGCCAATATGCATGTCGGGGGTAACGTAGCGGTTTGGCAACAGTATGTTGCCTTCGTCACCACCATCAAGGTACAAACCAAAATCGGTGCGTTTCTTTATTCTGAGGGTATTATAATCTCCGAGCTTGAACATATCAGTCCGTCTTTAATGTGTATTGTCCTGTCGGTGAGTGTCGCCAACTGTTCATCGTGGGTGACGATAACGAAGGTCTGTCCATACTGGTTGCGCAGGTCGAAGAACAACTGGTGCAACTCCTGCTTGTTCTTTGAGTCCAGCGAACCTGAGGGCTCGTCAGCCAGTATAACAGCGGGATTGTTGACCAGTGCTCGCGCCACGGCTACGCGCTGTTTCTCACCTCCTGAGAGTTCGTTGGGCTTGTGGTGCGCACGATCGGCCAGCCCCATAAACTGCAGGAGTTCTGTAGCCCGTTCCTTGGCCGCTTTGTTTGATGTACCTGCGATGTAAGCTGGTATCATAATGTTTTCTATAGCCGTAAATTCTGGTAGCAGTTGGTGAAACTGGAACACAAAACCGATATGGCGGTTGCGGAAGTCGGCCAGTTCCTTCTGGCTTAGTTGAGTGGTGTCGATACCGTCGACACAGACAGAGCCGCTGTCAGGGCGGTCCAGTGTACCTACGATTTGCAGTAGGGTGGTCTTGCCGGCTCCACTGGGGCCTACGATGCTGACCACTTCGCCTTTGTCGATGGTCAGGTCGATACCTTTCAGTACTTGTAGCGAGCCAAAACTTTTAGTGATTCCTTGTATTTCTATCATGGGGCTGATGTGGCTAATAGAGTTAATGGGAGCGGTTCTTGTTAATCCAACGTGAGATAGTATCGTAGATACTGCTCTCCTCCTCATGCTGGGCAGCGGTGAAGGTCATCGATTCCTCCTTCTGCGAGCCATGCTGGTCGGGGAAGAGTATCATGAGGTTCTTGCCGGCGAAGTGTTGCATCAGTTCCTTGGGCAACCGCTCCAGCGCTGTCTTGTATGAAATAGTACCCTTACGGGCCGTGATGACTACAAACATGTGGTCTTCGCGAATGTTCTCGGCCAGTCTTGGCAACTCATTCCAGTGAGCCATGAACGTATATTCAGCACGCACACTGGGATGGTGGTTGTTGATGTATTCGCGGATGAGTTCCAGCGACTCGTTGCGTCCATGGAACTGGATACGACAGTCGAGATTGCCCGCCATGCGTGCCAGTCGCTCCAGCCAGCGGTGGAATCCCGGCTCAAACTCTGCACGTGAGGGTACTGCCACCTGTATGCGGCGCAGTGTGTTCAGCGGTTGTACAAAGCGGGTTAGCACGATTTGACGGTTCAGACCGTTGTAAAGGCTCTGCAGAAATTCGCCCCAGAATTTGGGGTTGACATCGGTGTGTACGTGCATTCCCATGATGATTTCCGAACAGCCGAACTCGCGGAAAGCGTGTTTGATGCCGTTGGCGATATTCGTCGCCAGACGTACTTGCGTCTGCATCTGTATATCGGCTGCTGAGGCACGTTGCTGCAGTCGCTCCAGCAGTCGCAGGCCCTGCTCGCGGTGTGTGGCGGCATTGTTGTCGTCATATACCACATTCAGCGCTATCAGACCGCGGTTCAGCTTCTGGTTGCGCATCATGATGGCTAGTTCCAACAGTTGTGGCGCTATCTCTGGATATTTCACACAAAGCAATATCTTTTCGTCATTGGCTTTATGAATGTCGGCAGACGTACCGCTGATAGTGCGTGACTGTGTACTGAGGATAATGTCTTGTGCGGCCTTCTGGGTTATCATGGTCGAAATGATACACGTTATCAGAATCATAATAACCACGCCGTTCAGCATCTCATTGTTAACCAGGAAGACGCCAGGGCTGACCTCCAGTCGCATGCCGACCATCACCATCGCAATAGCGCCGGCAGCATGGGCACACGTCAGTCCGAACATCATGTGTCCTTCGGCCTTCGATAGCCGGAAGAGAATGCTCGAGATATAGGCCGCCAGTGCTTTTCCGAAGGTACCGAAGAAGGCTATCAGTACTACGACAAACAGCATGCGCCAGCCTTCGAACAGGGTGCCGACATTGATGAGCATACCCACACCGATGAGGAAGTAAGGAATGAAGATGGCATTACCCGTAAACTCGATGCGGTTCATCAGCGGCGACACGTGCGGGATATACCTATTTAATATAAGGCCGGCAATGAATGCTCCTACGATACCCTCTACGCCGATGGCCTCCGACAACGCTGCCGAGAGGAACATCACGCTGAGTACAAAGATGAACTGCATCACCGCGTCGGAGTAGCGGCGCAGGAAGTAGCGCGCCAGCTTGGGAATCAGCACGATGCTACCCATACAGAACAGGGCGAACTTAAGGATAAAGAGTATCCAGAAACCGATGCCTGCATCTTCGCCATACGATGCTGACAGGGCGGCCAGCATCATCAGCGCCAGGAAGAGCGACAGCATCGACGACCCTACACTGAGCATCACGCTGGAGTGGCGTTGTAGTCCGTAGCGCGAGATGATAGGGTAGGCTATCAGCGTGTTCGACGCCATGATACATCCCAATAGGAACGAAGCCGTCTGTGAGTAGTCCAACAGCCACATCGCCATGAAGAATGTCAGCAGTAGCGGCACCAGACAGGTCAGCAGTCCGAAGAGCAGGAAGCGCTTCGAGTTCTTCTTCACACTCTCCAAATCCATCTCGAGGCCCGCCAGGAACATGATGTACAGCAGTCCCACCTTCCCGAAGAGTTCGAACGACGAGTCTCTTGACAGAATATTCAGTCCGTGCTCTCCAATGACTACGCCTGCCAGCACCATGCCGATGATGTGCGGAATGCGCAGTTTACCCATGATGATGGGTGCCAGCAGGATAATCAGCAGCACGACAAAGAAGATCAGTGTCGGACTCGTTATGGGGAAATATGACGTTAAAATTAGCATTTCGACTGCAAAGTTACACAATTTCTGAAAAAAATGTGTAACTTTGCACCCAAAATATAAACCAACGTAAAAAGAAGACTTATGAAAGTTGCAATTGTAGGTGCCTCAGGTGCCGTAGGCCAGGAGTTCCTGCGCCTGCTTGATGAGAGAAATTTCCCGATGGATGAATTGGTGTTGTTTGGTTCTGAGCGTTCTGCAGGAACTAAATATACGTTCCGCGGTAAGGAACTGACCGTAAAGCTGCTTCAGCACAACGACGACTTCAAGGACGTTGATATCGCCTTTACCTCTGCTGGTGCAGGTACTTCGAAAGAATTTGCAGAGACCATCACCAAGTATGGTGCTGTGATGATTGACAACTCCAGCGCTTTCCGCATGGACGACGATGTGCCCTTGGTCGTTCCTGAGTGTAATGCCGAGGATGCCCTGAAGCGTCCGCGTGGCATCATTGCCAACCCCAACTGTACCACCATTATGATGGTCGTTGTGCTCCAGCCTCTGGAGAACATCAGCCATATCAAGCGCATTCACGTCTCTTCTTATCAGAGTGCCTCTGGTGCCGGTGCCGCTGCTATGGCCGAACTGCAGCAGCAGTACAAGGAGATGGTTGAGGACGGCAAGGTGAAGACTATTAAGAAGTTTGCCCACCAGCTGGCCTACAATGTGATTCCGCAGATTGACGTCTTCCAGCCCAACGGCTATACCAAGGAAGAGATGAAGATGTACAACGAGACGCAGAAGATTATGCATACCGACGCTAAGTGTTCGGCTACCTGCGTTCGCGTCAGCTCGCTGCGTAGCCACTCTGAAAGCGTGTGGATTGAGACAGAGCGTCCCATCAGCGTCGAGGAGGCACAGAAGGCCATCGCCGCTGCTCCCGGCTGTACGCTGGTCGACGATCCCGCTAACCTCGTTTACCCCATGCCTTTGGAGACTGCCGGCAAGGACGATGTCTTCGTAGGTCGTGTGCGCAAGGATATCTCTGATGAGAATGGCCTCACCTTCTGGCTCTCTGGCGACCAGATTCGCAAGGGCGCAGCTCTTAATGCCGTACAGATTGGAGAGTACCTTATCAAGGTAGGGAATGTGAAGTAATACAAAATACCTACTTTTGGTGATTGTATAATATATCAATAATGTGTACCTTTGCAAGCGCTATAGGTGCACATTATTATATAAAGATAAATGCTTATGAAGAAATTTTTTACGCTACTATTTGTGTTTCTGGCTGTACTGAGCGCTAGTGCCGCCGACTATGAGGTTGAGGCTGCAAACATCGCTGCATTTAATGCTACAGAGGATGGAAAGGTGGTCAAGTTGACACTGACAAATGCTCAGGTTAATGTCAATAACTATGGCACTTACTATGTGGAGGATGCCACAGGTGCGACTGCCATCAAGGGAGTGAACCTCACGTCGAGTACCAAACTCAACGGATATATTGTGGGTACGAAGGGCACTGAGGATGTTGACTATATCAATGACCCCTCTCAGGGGTATGAGTACTCGCTGACTGTCAGTGATGCCTCATTGTCGTCATTTGAGGCCACTGCCACAAATCTCATTTCTACAGTCATGACCATCCCTGAAGCTTGTGCACAGGCTAACTACGGTCGTCTGGTCACGCTATATGACGTTGCCATTGAGCCTGTCGGTGACGGCAACAACAAGCAACTGACGGACGCTCAGGGTAAGACAATGAGGGCGCGCGACGTCTTTGGTGTCTATGCTGACGGTTACACGTGGCCTGACAAAGCCAGCAAGATAACGGGTATCGTCTTGTACTACATGACGGGTTGGTTCCTGATACCAATCTCTGCCGATGCTATTGTCGCTGCTGGCGCTGAGAGCGTTGCGGAATTCGACTTCGAGAACAACAATATGAATATGCCTTATAGCACAGGAGCTGCCTCTGCCGCTGCAGAACTGCAGAATGCGGGTGATTTGGCTGGTAAGGAGATTAAGATAAACGATGTTACTGCCACGTTCGTCAACTCTCCTACTATGGCAACAAAGATGGCAAAGATTGGTGCTGCAAAGGGCCAGCTTCAGGCCGTTGCTGGTGGCCAAATCCGCTTTACTGCTGCTATGGGGCGTGCTATCACTAAGATTGTCATCATCCCTCTTAGCAAGGCAACAAACAAATGGGCTGTTGACAATAATATTGGAGAGCTCAGTGCAGACTTTCTGACATGGATTGGTAATGCCTCTTCTGTTCGCTTTACGGCTACAGGCTCATTGTTCCTGACAAAGATAGTTGTTACTACAACTGATAAGGATGCCAATACGACAGAGGCTGTTTATGATACTTATACTTCTGAGGTCAACTCAATTGCTGAATTCAAAGCGCTTGCCGACAATACGCTGACGAAGCTGAACCTTACTGATGCTGCCATCACCGTTCGCTCTATCAATGAACAGGCTTTTTATGTTCAGGATGCTACTGGTGGTGCTCACTTCTACTGCGCTAATCTAGACCTGAAGGTTAATGACATCCTCAACGGCTACGTATATGTTAAGAAGAGTAATCAACTCCGTGGTACCCGCATCGCCATGACTGAGGCTACGAACGCTGATAATCTGACCATCACCCACAATGGAGAGGTTACTCCTGTTGATGCTACAGTTGAACAGGCAAGTGCGTTTACCGAGATTACTGCAGAGAAATACTACGATAGCGAGCTGATGAATAAACTGATTAAGTTAACGGGTGTAAAGGTAAAAGGTACTGCTGAGACTGAAGCTATTATTACTGATGTCAATGATGCTACCAAGACTATTAGCATCAGCAATAGCAAGACCAATGAGTTTCCCTATGTTATCAAGAACGCTTTGACAGATATTGACTATGCAAATGCAACAGTCATCGGTATTGTATGTCATTCACAGACGACATCAAATTCCAAGACACAGTACAATGCTATCATGCCTATCAGCATCATCGACAATGGTGGTGCAGGTATCTACAATATCAATGCTGCAGATGTTAAGAATTCTATCTACAACCTCCAGGGCATTCGCCTGAACAGCCTGCAGAAGGGTTTGAACATTGTCAATGGTAAAAAGGTCGTGATTAAGTGAGAGAAGAACTAAGCTTGCTTAAGTTCTTCCGAGCGTAAACGAGCTCGAGCAACGCTCAAGGTCGTGATTAAGTAACGCTTTATATTGCTTGAAATGTTGAAATCGCCGGAAAATTTTCAGAAATTTTCCGGCGATTTGCATACATTGCCTACATATTTTGAGTTAACATGCTGTAATACATTTGGTTACGAGAAATTTGCCTACATGTTGCCTACATGATTTCCGGGGTTTGCCTACATGTTGCCTACATGTTGCCTACATGTTTTTCCTGTTTTTTGCCCTATTTTTTGATTTTTTCTGCATAACTTCTTCACAATCGGTGTGCCATTTTGGCAGTCAGCAAGTGGCACCTTGCCGTCGATCAAGTTACGGGTTGCCGTCAAGCAAGTTACGGGTTGCCGTCAAGCAAGTTACGGGTAGCCGCCCATCAAGTTACGTCTCGATACCGTCAAAGTCCCACTTTAACGGTGTCAAACCTATGCTTTGACATCGTGAAAACTACGTTTTGATGACGTGATTCCTATGTTTTTACACGCTCAAAATGTAGTTTTTCCCATTTACTACCATACTACCACTTATCTACCACCATAAGTCAACCTTCACATTACCAGCAAATTACATGCTTTGGTGGCAGATGGCAGTAATACTCTCAAAAATCTCACGCGCGCGCGAGGCTATGGATTCTGTTAGAAAGTATGGCCTGCGGCGATGGTTAGGATGGTGCGATGGGGATTGTGTAACCCCGAGGGCGTGTCATCGGTAATCGAGGCGCGGCGGTAGTCGATGGCGGCACGTATATGGGTGCGCAGTGCCGTTCCTGGGAAGATAAAGGTGTATTTTGCCTGTAGGCCTATGCTAAATTGCGGAGCCGTCAGATAATGGTAGTCACGCCAGAGCAGGGTCTCCATCGTAGCCGGTTGAGGCTGCTTGCCACTGGGAGTGACGAACGTTCCGTCAGAGTAGGGGTTGCCGGAGCCTTCCTGATAGCCTGCCTTGAGCGTGATGTTCCAGATGCCTTTAGACAGCATGATATTGCGTGCGACACTCGCCGTCACTTCGTGGGTCCTCAGCTGTTGCTGACGATAGTACGGATAGAGATAGGCCGTGATGTCGCGCTGCACGAAGTGATAGCCAGCCGTGATGGTCCATGTGGGTAACTCATGGCGTATGCCAAGATACATGGTGTAGTCGACATCCAGGTTGCGCCAGCGCTTGTCCGCGCTCTCTGCCGCATCGTAGTATTCGTAGTGCGTCGCCCCATTGGCATTGGTCAGTCCGCGGTAGGTGTTGATGCGGTTCTGCAGCTTCTCGTGCTGATAACGGATGTCGAGGAGGGCCCGCGTCGCCCCTTTCTCGTAGGAGAGCCGCATGTGTTCTGCAAAGACGTTGCGGTCGTGGTCGGTATAGGTGATGGTATAGGGCGACTTGCGACCATAATAGCCTGTGGAGTAGCTGTATGTCAGCGCATTGAAAACGGAGAAGGGGCCCTGGTCTAAGGAGAGTTGCAGGCTCCCGCTGTGGCCGTCCTCGAAGAGCGGCATCTCGTTGGTCTTGTCCGTATAGCCCTCGTTGCCAAACTGCTCTACGTTACCCATCAAGGCACCATAGTCAATGAGCGACTTAAACACCTTCTCGTTCTTGCCGTAGGTGTTGAACGACAGACTCTCTGTGCGACGCTTATAGGTGTAGTCGGCACCAATGTTGAGTGTAGAGTGCTGAATGTTGAATGTCGTCAAGACGCCAGCGGTAATCTTCAGGTCCATCAACTTGTTCTTATGGCGCAGGTCCTTGTATTTGGCATAGTTGCCTGCCGTGTAGTCCATACGCAGGCCGATGGAAAGCTTGGGACTGAACGAATAGCTGAGGGCACCCGTCAGCTGATAGGTGTCGCGATGCTTGCGACCCAGATTGGTCAGCGAGTCCTCCACGATGTCGAAGGGCAGACGGTCTTGCATGAAGACAGAGCCCGCCATATCGCTGCCTGAGAAGTTGTCGTAGCTGAGGGCACCATAAACCACCGTATGCGGACTGATGCGATAGTACGACTCGATGGCTGCCAGCAGGTCGGTGACAGAGGACGATCCGCTGATGTCTGTGAGCTTGCCGCTGGCATGACTGAGCGAGAGTTCCGTCTGTGCGATGTTCTTATGGTTGTATAGTGCCTGCGTCAGTGCTGCGGCATTACGCTGGGTGAGCCAGGGCGACGACTGTTGGATAAAGTGGTAGTCGCGCAGGAGCAGCGAGTCTTGGGCTGCAATGGTATTGCAGCATACAAGGAGCAGGAGGGCGATATATGTTAGTTTCTTAGTGAGCATGTCTGTCTTTCGTGGAAATCGTTGGTAGCGTTGTTAGAGTTCTGATAGATGATGTGTGCCCCATTGTTGCGACTGGCCTCTGCGTCAATGCCGCTGGGGTCGGTGCTGCCGTCAACACCTAAGACGTAGTTGTAGACGAGCTTGTCTTTGTTCTCCTGCAACATCTCTGTGGCCTGGCGGTCGACGTTGCGGTAGACAGAGTGCCCTTTCTTGTTGGTCATCCATACGAAGCCGGCATCAATGTCTGCCGTCAGACGCTTGACACACTGTGTGGAGTAGTCGCTGGAGAAAACCTCAATGGCGTTGATAATCCACGTGTTAGGCACTTTCACGCAGCGTTTGACGGGATTGGCCCCACCACCGTCGTACCAGTAGTTGGCCGTGTTGGCGGCAAAGTCGGCAGGCGCGACATCTTTGGTCTGGAACAAGACGATGGCTGGCGACGAGTTGCTCAGCGGCCAGGCGTTGCCTTGTCCGTAGACTGCCGCTTTCAGATAGTGCGATGTGGGAATCTCCTCTGACGGCGTAGGGCAGTAGCGCTGGTTGCTGTAGCCGCTCTCTGGGTCGAACATGCAGTAGTAGTCGGGATTGGCAAAATTGACGGAGTTGCTGTAGGATAGCGTGTTGTTAATGGCTCCGTGGATGTTGATGACCACCTGCGAATAAGGTTCGATGGTCAGCGTGGCAGGGAAATACCAGATGCCGTTCCACAGTGGCGTGAAGCCTTCGCCCTCGTAGTTCAGGTGTCCGTCGGCCGTGTAGTTGTTGTTGGTGGCCTGAGCGTTGGCGGGTGCTGCCATTCCAAAGCAGAGATTGTCGTATGACGCTGGCTCTGCGCTGTTGTTATAGAGGACGATGTATTTGTCGTAAAAGAATGACGTGACACCATCGTCGGCCATACATCCGCCACAGTACAGTTCCTTGATGACCAGACGACTGATGACAGCACGCTTCATGGTAATATCGACGGCTGTCTGCTGACCTTTCAAAACGGTTAACTGTCCTGAGGTGCCATTGTAGCTGTAATACTCATTGCTTGCTGTGAAGCGGGTCTGCGAGGTGGATGCCTCATAGAGTCCGGGTGTGACGTTGAATGTAGCAACGCCCTGCTCGTTGGTCGTCTCGACAAACTGACTGCCCGTGCTGATATTGCGCAGTTCGATGTCGATGCCAGAGAGGTCGTCGTCAATACCTGTCAGCGCAATGGTTACGACACCTGTGGAAACTGATGGCGCTTCCTGATTGGAGCAGGACGCCAGCCAGATGTAAGATGTAAGAAGTATGATGTATGATGTGACGTAACGCATAATAGTCTTCATAGCTTGAGTCTGAGTGATAGTCCGTAATAGTAGCTTGGTATGTAGCTGCTGGAGAAGAGCGACATGTCAAGGTCTGTCTGCGACGAGTGTACTGTCTTCATGTTGTTGAAGAAGTTGTTGGCATAGAACGACAGCGAGACGTGGTCGCCAATCTCCTTGGTGATGCTGAGGTTGGCCGAGTAGTAGGCGCTGATACGGTTGGGATTCAGCACGTATGGCGTATTGCTCTTGACCACGAGGTTGCACAGGTCGTTATAGTGATTCTCAAAACCTTTCATTTCGTTGTACTTGGCAGTTCGCTGTGCCTCTGTTATACTTGGATCCTTTAGCATCATATCATACTCCGCCTTTGTTCTATCCAAGTCTTTTTTTGTCTGTAAAAACTCATGTTGAAAAGGACGACGTTCGTCAGGTTTGTCCCATGTGGAATAGTATTCCGGATAGACGGCAATGTATTTGTTTTCCGTCGTGCCGTCGTAGGGTGTGCCGATGTAATCCTTTTGACTGTCGAGCACTATGCCACGTTCCGCACCATCAAGTTCGCTGATGGCTTTGCGGTAGTTGTAGAGCGAAGCTTCCAGGCGCAGGGCAATGATAAGGCGTATCTTGGGAATATGTGTCGTGATGGTCGTGTTGAGGTTCAGCGCTTTCGATATGGCACCATTGGCCACAGATGTTGTTGCCGATCCCGTACTGTTTGTTCCACGATACCAGCCTATATACTGATAGGGCTCCTGGGTGCCCGTCATCTTGGTGTTGCTGTTGTTCATGCTGGCAAACAGCGTCTCGTCGGCACTCTTGTAGTAATAGTAGTTGCCGTCGAAGCGCAGGCTGGTGTTCAGCGACTTAATCTGCTTGAAGTCGATAATCCATTCCAAACCATAGCGGTCGAATGGTGAGCTGTTGACATAGCGGGTGTTGGTCTGATAGAAACGGCGATTTTTATAAGTAAGATGGTCGGGCAGATAGGGTGTAGCCATGCCTGAGGCATCGCTCATGGTAACAACTCCAGTATTTGGGTTAATCGTAAATATCCTGTTTTCTGGTAATATATTTAGAAAATCGGGTAATTCTTCTATACGAGGAGGGGTCAATCCCTTATCAATATATTCTTTCTTGATATAGTTATCTTTAATATCGGTCAGTGCCGTTTCTATTGACGATACAGGCGTGTAATTATAGCTGAATGGCGTATAGACATTGCTGGCCATGTAGGGATTGTGAGTGCGATGGTGGAAGGCCGACAGCGATACACGCGTACCTTTTATATTAAGCTCTACGCCGATGTCCGTCTGGTTGGTGTATTGCCAGCGCAGGTCAGGGTTGTAAACGGCCTTCGACGGGCGACTGTACCAGGCGCTGACAGTGGTGTTGTCAGCCGTAGATTGCGAACGGAAGACCTCTGTGTCATAATAGGATGGGGTGGGGTACAGTATCTGGAACGACGGCAGTTTGACGCTTTTGCCCCATCCGGCATGGATGCTCAATTCGCTTACCCAACGCTTGCGCCTGTTCTGCCAGAAGACATAGCGTCCATTGAAACGAGGCGACAGCGAGTTGATAGTGCCATAGTCAGAACCTTTGATCATGGTGATGTCGTCGCGCAGACCTGCCGTCAACTCTAATCTTGACAGTTTTCCTGTCTTGATGGTGGCTTTCTCTTCAGCATACAGCGCGATGTTGTGCAGCGTTGGCAGGTCGTCATAGCGGTATTCACGCCATGTCGGTGCATAGCGCATGTCATCATAATAGGTTCCGCGGCCATTGTTGCGACTGCCGGTATACTCTGTACCCATCATCAGTCGGCTCATCACCTCGCCGAAGCGTCGCGTCCAGTCGCCTTTTAGGCGTAGCGACCAGTTCATGGGCTTTGACTCCTGATATTGCTTGACATGCCAGTAGCCGGTAGGGCCGAGAACTACAGAATTGAGAAGGTAAGAGGGTGAGGAAGTGAGAAGCTGGTCATAATCCTGCGCCATGAAGTAGCCCTCGTTCATGGTGTGGATGTAGGCCAGTGTCGTGGCGCTGTTGGCGTGTGTGTAGTTTTCTGATGTACGGTCTGACGTGGAGAAGGCACCGCGTAGCGACAGATTGGTAATCCACCGCTTATTGAGCAGCCAGTTCAGTTCGAAGTGGCCACGCAGCATGTTGTCACGCGACTTGCTGTAGTCGTCGAGCTCATTGTCTGGGTCGGCTTCGGCATTATATCCGCCAATGTTGCCAGTCATGCCTACGTTCAGGGTCAGCGGTGTCGTCTCGCGCAAAAAGATGTTCATGTAGTGCAGCGAGAGGTTGTTGCGCTGATAGGCCGTATGGGGCGAGGCCGCATCAGAGAACGAGCGGGCATGCTCCACCGATACGTTCAGTACACCGAGATTGCGGCCCAGCTCGAAACCTTTGTTCAGGGCAATCTGCCGTGTGTGCTGGTTGAGCTTGCCTTCAACGATGAATGGTGACTTACCCTTGCGGGTATTCACCTTGACGACGCCGTTCGACAGGTCGCCATACTCTACCGATGGGATGCCAGTAACAATCTCTACCGACTCGATGTTCGACGCGCTGATGCTACGGGTTGAGGCTCCAGCTGTTTCACCAGCGGCAGCATTGTTGTCCATGCGCATGCCGTCGACCTCAATAGCCGTACCAAACGAGGCGAAACCTTTCTCCTGACTGCCACTGCGCAGGGCCATGCGTGAGTCGTCCATCAATGTCGGATTCACGCTTTTCCCGCCAGGCAGCAGTGTCGCGATGTCTCCAAGGTTTAGTATCTGCTGTTGGTCGAGTGCCGTGCGGTCAATGGTGTAGCTGGTGGTAGCCTCGTTCTGCTTACGCTGGGCCGTCACCGTTACCTCGTCGAGCTTCAGCGTTTCCTGTTTCAGCGTAATGCGCAGCCGCGGAATGTCTTTGGTGATGTCTATGGTGAGCTGGCGGGTGGCATAGCCCAGACACTGAATGGTCAGTGTGGCTTTGCCCATCGGCATGTTCTTGATGCTGAACATGCCGTCGGCATCGGTGATGGCCCAATAGCCGTTTTCCTTCATCAGGATGGAGGCAAACTCAATGGGCTTATGGCTGTCATCGTCGGTGATGCGGCCGGCTACCGTCACGTGCTGTGCCTGCACGGCTATCGCGCAGCAGACAACGGTCAGGCAAAAGAGGAGTATCCTTTTGTACATGTTTATGTTTTATTCGACTGCAAATTTACGATTTTTTTGCCGATCAGACAATACCTATTAATGGGTAATGATGTAAATTATTCTTAATTTTCGGTGTCAGGTTCGTTTTTTATTCGTATCTTTGTCCGAAATTTCACAACTAAGATGAAAAAAGCAGTTACATTATTACTCTTTTTTGCCACTCTGTGCCTATGGGCACAGCCATTGCCACAGGACCCCACATTCCGTATGGGTAAGCTGAAGAATGGCTTGACGTATTACATTCGCCATAATGCCAAGGAACCGGGACTGGCTGATTTCTACATTGCCCAGAAGGTAGGTTCTATACAAGAGGAGCCGCGACAGCGCGGGTTGGCTCATTTCTTGGAGCACATGGCCTTCAACGGTACCAAGCACTTCCCGGGAAAGGGCAAGCAGTTGGGCATCGTGCCTTGGTGCGAGACCATCGGTGTCAAGTTTGGTGCCAACCTCAATGCCTACACCAGCGTCGAACAGACCGTCTATAACATCTCGTCGGTGCCCCTGAAGCGCGAGGGCATTGCCGACTCCTGTCTGCTGATTCTGAACGACTGGAGTCACTACCTGCTGCTGGATGACAAGGAGATTGACAAGGAGCGTGGCGTTATTCACGAAGAGTGGCGCACACGGCGTGCCGGACGTGCCGTGCAGCGACTGATGGAGCAGGCTATGCCGAAAGTATATAAAGGTACAAAGTATGAGGACTGCATGCCCATCGGTTCAATGGATATCGTCGACAATTTCCCCTATCAGGACTTGCGCGACTATTACCAGAAATGGTATCGCCCAGACCTGCAAGCCATCATTGTGGTAGGCGATATCGATGTGGACAAGATGGAGAAGAAGATCAAGAAGATCTTTTCGTCCATTCCTATGCCCAAGAATGCAGCCAAGCGTGAATACTATCCTGTCGGTGATAATGACAGAATGATTGTAGATATAGAGAAAGACCGCGAACAGCCCGTGGTGCTTTGTCACCTCTACCAGAAGCGTGCCGCAACACCTGACAGCGAGAAAAACGATGAGAAATATCTGCGTGGCGATTATGTGGACGAACTCATTGCCAGCATGCTCAATGACCGCCTGACAGAAATGAAGCAGCAGGCTGTGCCACCCTTCCAGAGTGCTACGGCTCGTGTGTCAACCTTCTTCCTTAGTCGCACAAAGGAGGCTTTCTCGCTTTCTGTCAGTTGTAAGGAAGAGAATGTCCTGGGTGGTTTGATTGCTGCTGTTGGCGTAGCCGAACGTGCTCGTCAGCATGGCTTTACGCAGAGTGAGTTGGAGCGTGCCAAGAGCCAGAAGTTAAATCACGATGAACGAAAGTATCGTGAGCGCAATGACCGTCGCAATGCCAAGTATGTCACAGCCTGTGTGCAGAATTTCCTGAACAACGAGCCGCTTATTTCCATAGACGATCAGTTGGACTTGACGCGCCGCTTCGACCGTGAGGTGACGCTCGAAGAGATTAATGAGGCTGTACGTGAACTGATTACAGATAAGAATCAGGTGGCTATCATGTATGCACCCGATAAAGAAGGATTGATTCTGCCTACTGAACAGCAGATAGAGGATGTGATTTTGGCTGCCCAGCAGTTGAACTATGCACCCTATCCTGAGAAGGAGCCCACCGTCGATCTCGGTGCGTATCTCCAGCCTCTTACCGCTAAGCCCGGCTCTATCGTCAGCGAACGCGACTATAAGCATGGTTTTGTAGAGTGGACGCTCTCAAATGGTATGAAGGTGTATGCGAAGAAGACCAACTATGCTGCTGATGCTGTGTCGCTGACGATGCGTGCTGAAGGTGGTACATCTGTTTATGGCGATGAGGATATTCCCAACTTCTCACTTCTTAACAGCGCCATCACCGATGCCGGTGTGGCAGAGTTTGACGCCATCACCCTGCGCCGTATGCTGACTGGCAAGTCTGTACGTGTCAGCATCTCGGTGGCCTCGCGAACACAGACCATCAATGGTGGCGCAGCATTGAAAGACCTGCCGGCACTCTTCCAGTTGTCACATCTCTATTTCACGCAGCCTCGTCGCGATACTGTTGCCTGGCAGGGACTGCTCAATCGCACACAGGCCTTCCTGACCAATCGCAACGCCTCACCCAAGGTCGACTATAACGACTCTGTACGTGCTGTGCTCTATGGTCATCACCCACGTCTGGAGCCCGTGGTACAGAGTACAATCCAAAAAGCGGACTATGATCGTATCTTGGAGATTTACAAAGAGCGCTTTAGTGATGCTTCTAACTTTAAGACCGTGATTATTGGTAATTACGACGAGCAACAGCTGCGCCAACTGTGTTGTCAGTACTTGGCGACGTTGCCATCTACCTATAAGGCAGAGAAAACGAATTGGAAGAACGTTCCTCAGATTGTCAAGGACTCTAAGGTCAGCACCTTCCGCAAGAAGATGGCCACGCCATTGGCCAATGTCGGTATTTTCTATTCTGCTGATATTCCGTTTACGCCTCAGGCCGACTTGGAGCTCGACTTCCTGACCCGCGTGCTGAAGATAGCCTATACTGATTCTATACGCGAAGAGAAAGGTGGCACCTATGGTGTCAGCGTGGCTTTCGACTTTAACAAGGACGACCACCCCAGCGCCACGTTGAGCATCACTTATAATGCCGATCCGGAGCGCTATGATGAGCTGAACCCCGTCGTCTACGAGCAGTTGGCAAATATTGCCAAGAATGGTCCCGTGGCGTCAAGTATGGACAAGGTAAAGAAATATCTGTTCAAGCAGTATCAGCAGGCAGCTGTAACCAACGACTATTGGAGCTACGTCATCTGGCACGAGTTGGACGATGAGACAGATTTTGACAAAGACTACTGCCAGATGGTCGAGCAGATGACGCCTGAGCAGGTGCAGCGTATGGCCCAGCGACTGTTGGATGCAAAATGCTGCATAGAAGTGACGATGCTTTCAGAAAACTAACTAACCAACCAAATATTAATTATGAAAAAATTGATTTTTGCATTGATGGCGATGGCAGCAATGGTTGCCTGCCAGAAGGAGCATGCTCCGTTCAATTATCGTGGACTGGCTTTTTCTCTGCCTGTCACCCAGTTTGTTGACTCTATGCAGGCCCGTGGCTTTGCTGTAGATTCAGCAGCGTCAGACAGCGGAAATACCGTTGTGCTGGCCAATGCCGCAGAGCACTATCGTGTGTTGGCTGCGTTTAAGGGTGAAGAGTTGCTGGTCGTACAGGAAACCTACAACCTGTCGACCAATGACAGCACACGCCAGATGTGGCAGCAGATTCACGATGGACTGGAGAAGGAACTTGACGCATGGCCCGACTGTCCGGTGCTGAAGGACGACCACAAGGAGGCCAACTTCGATACGGGCGACGGCATCATCAGCGTTCTGCTAGAAAATACTTATACGCCTACGCTCACCGTACGTTATACCAAGAAAAGCGGCCAATAAGGTATATGAATAAAAGAAGCGCAGGTTATACAACTTGCGCTTCTTTTTTGTTTAGTTGCGGAGGCAGGACTCGAACATGCGACCTCCAGGTTATGAGCCTGGCGAGCTACCAACTGCTCCACTCCGCGATGTTATTTTTCTTAAGCGGCTGCAAAGGTACGACTATTTTTTTATATACGCAAATATTTTGCAAAAAAAGTGCAAATATTTCGCCTTTTCGTACTTTTGCCGTCAAATTATTTGGTCGTTTCAGAAGTATTCTCTAAATTTGCACATTGTAACTGTAATGTGCAATTAATAGAGATTAGGAGGAACAGAGATGTCAATATCAAAGACCCGCCAGCTATTAGTCGATATAGCCCGCCAGCTGTTTGCTAAGAACGGTTTGGAGAATACCACCATGAATGATATTGCCCAGGCCTCGGGCAAGGGTCGTCGCACGCTATATACCTATTTTAAGTCAAAGGAGGATATCTATTATGCGGTGATAGAGTCTGAGTTGGAGCGTCTGTCTGACCAGTTGGACGAGGTGGCTGCCAAGCGCATTCCTCCTCAGGAGAAGATTGTCGAGCTGATCTATTTGCACCTGAGTATGATTCGTGAGACGGTGGTGCGCAACGGCAACCTGCGTGCCGAGTTTTTCCGTAATATCTGGATGGTCGAGAAGGTCCGCAAGAATTTCGACGATGCTGAGATAGAGTTGTTCCGTAAGGTTTTCCGCGAGGGCAAGGAAGATGGCGAGTTCGATATCGACAATGTAGACTTGGTGGCCGATATTACCCATTATTGTATCAAGGGCCTGGAGGTGCCTTACATTTACGGCCGTATTGCCCACGGCATGACCGCTGAGGCTACGAAGCCCCAGGTGGCCAAGATTGTTTATAGCGCCTTGGGTAAGCGCAGATTATGAACAGAGAGATATTTAAAAGAACTGAATTATAAATCTTAAATTGTAATTTGAAATGGGATTATTAGAAGGTAAGACGGCGCTGATTACCGGCGCTGCACGCGGTATCGGAAAAGCTATCGCGCTGAAGTTCGCCGCTGAAGGCGCCAACATCGCATTTACTGACCTGCAGGTCAACGAGGAAACCGAGCAGGAGATTGCCGCCTTGGGTGTGAAGGCTAAGAGCTATGCATCGAATGCTGCCGACTTCGCTCAGACCGAAGAGGTGGTGAAGGCTGTAAAGGAAGAGTTTGGAAGCATTGATATTCTGGTTAACAATGCCGGTATCACGAAGGACGGTCTGATGCTCCGCATGACTGAGCAGCAGTGGGATGCTGTGATTGCCGTCAACCTGAAGTCGGCCTTCAACTTCATCCACGCTTGTGTGCCCGTGATGATGCGTCAGCGTGGCGGTTCTATCATCAATATGGCTTCTGTCGTTGGTGTTCACGGTAATGCCGGTCAGGCCAACTATGCTGCTTCTAAGGCAGGCTTGATCGCTCTGGCTAAGAGTATCGCCCAGGAGATGGGCCCCAAGGGTATCCGCGCCAACGCTATCGCCCCTGGCTTCATCGAGACGGCAATGACTGCTGCCCTGCCTGAGGAGGTTCGCAACGAGTGGAAGCAGAAGATTCCTCTTCGTCGTGGTGGACAGGTCGAGGATATTGCCAATGTGGCAACCTTCCTGGCATCTGATTTGTCGAGCTATGTCAGCGGTCAGGTGATTCAGGTCGATGGCGGCATGAACATGTAAGATGTCTGAAGTAAGACGTAAGATGTAAGAAGTATGGAAGTCGTTTACGAGGACAACCATATTATCATAGTCAACAAACAGAGTGGGGAGATCGTACAGGGTGATAAAACTGGCGATCGCCCCCTTTCTGATATCGTCAAGGCGTATATCAAGGAGAAATACCAAAAGCCCGGCGAGGTGTTTCTCGGCGTGGTACACCGTCTTGACCGTCCTGTCAGTGGCCTCGTTGTGTTTGCCCGCACCTCTAAGGCGCTGACCCGTCTGAACAAGATGTTTGCCGAAGGACAGGTACATAAGACCTATTGGGCAATTGTGAAAGGTGAGAAAGCAAGGGGTGAGAAGGTGAGTGGCGAGTGGCATACGCTCGAGCACTGGCTGGTGCGCAACGAGAAGCAAAACAAGTCGTATGCCTACGACCGTGAAGTGCCGCATAGCAAGCAGGCCCTCCTGAAGTATCGCGTCATTGGCCACAACGACAACTACCAACTGGTGGAAGTTCATCTGATGACCGGTCGTCACCACCAGATACGCTGTCAGCTGTCGGCGATAGGCCTTCCCATCAAGGGCGACCTGAAGTATGGCGCTCCTCGCAGCAATCCTGACGGCAGCATCTCGCTGCTATCACATCGGGTATCCTTTGTCCATCCAGTGTCGAAGGCCCTGATTGAAGTAGAATCTCCATTACCTGCCGACGCTGTCTGGCAGAGTATGATTATAAATAAGTAAGGTTATGAAGAAAGCCTTATGGTGGATATTGGGTCTTTTGCTAAGTCCCGTTCTCTTGTTTGTCATACTGACGGTTTTGCTTTATCTGCCGCCCGTACAGAATTGGGCTGTTGATAAAGTTGCCGAGGTGGCTTCCGAGAAGACGGGTATGCAGATTACGGTCGGTGAGGTGCGTCTGGCTTTTCCGCTCGACTTGTCTATCGACCATTTCCTGATGTGCCAGGAGGCAGACACCATAGCCGATATGGACCACCTGGTGGTCGATGTCCAGCTTGTGCCGCTCTTCTCTAAGATCGTGGTCATCAACGAGCTGGAGATCACCAACACAAGCCTGAATACCGCCGGACTGGTCGAGGCCGCACGGGTGAAAGGACACTTCGGCCGCCTTTTCGTGTCGAGCAAGGGTATCAATCTGGACGAGCAAACCGTTGAGGCCAATGGTACCCGTCTGGAAGATGCCCACCTTGACATCCAGTTGAACGACTCCGTCCCTGAGGATACGACCAAGTCTGAGAATTTGTGGAAGATTCATGTCGACGAGGCTGCCATCTTGCGTTCCGACGTGGCGTTGCACATGCCTGGCGACACCATGAGCGTCTGTGCCCATTTCGGCTCGCTGACAGCCAGCGAGGCACTCATCGACCTGGGCACCCAGACCTATACCGTCGGCAGCGTGGAATGGGCCAATGGCCGTATGCAGTACGATCAGAATTTCCAGCCGCACGTCGAGGGCCTGGACTTCAACCATATCGATCTCAACCATATCCATGTGGCGGTCGATAGCATCTATTTCCACGACCCTACGCTGCGCCTTTATCTGCGTCAGGTAGCCCTACGCGAGAAGAGTGGCATGCAGGTGACCAACCTGTCGGGCCCCATCGTGATGGACGACGGCCATCTGCGCCTGCCCAAATTCCGCCTGACCACTCCCGAGAGCGATATAGACGTTGAACTCGATATGCCGCTGTCGCTGATGGATAAAGACAATGTCAGCAACATGCGCCTGCGCCTGAACGCCCAGCTGGGGCGCAACGACCTCATGCGCTTCATGGCTACGATGCCCTCGTCGTTCACCCAACAGTGGCCACACTATCCGCTGACCGTTCGCGGCTTGTTCAACGGCAACATGCAGCAGATGGACTTTCAGGATGTCGAGCTGTCGCTGCCTACCGCTTTCCATGCCACCGCCACCGGCTTTGTTTCGCATTTCGACAACCCTCAGCAGCTACGTGCCGACGTACAGTTTACGGCTACCACCCAGAATCTGTCTATGGTCACTGCCATGTTGCCTCGCGACGTGCAGCGCAACTACCGCATTCCCCCCATGTCGGCACAAGGCCGCATGAAGGCCAATGGCGAAGCTTATTTCGCTGATGTCACATTACACGAGGGTAGGGGCACCGTCAAGGCCGTCGGCTCATTCGACAGCCGTGCCTTGCGCTATCGTGCCAATGTCAGCATCCGCGACCTGAACCTGCATCACTTCATGCCGCGCGACTCTATCTATACCCTTAGCGCTGATATCAACGCCCAGGGACAGGGCACCGACTTCCTGTCGCCGCGCACCACCCTGCAGGCCGACACCCGCATCCACCACCTGCGTTATGGCTCCTGGAATCTGGATCATATCAACGCTACGGCACACCTCGACAAGGGTCACGCCTTGCTGGATGTGCTGAGCGACAATCCCCTTGTCAAGGGTCATGTCACGATGGATGCGCTGATGAATACCAAGCGGCTCATTGCCAATATGTCTGCCGATGTCGACCATGTCGACCTCTTCCGGATGCAAGTGGTGCCCCAGCCGCTCTCCATCGGTCTCTGTGGCAGCTTTGACGTCAATTCCGACCTGAAGCTGACGCACACGCTCACCGGACTCGTCAGCGACATCACCGTCCGCGATTCCGTAAAGGCAGAGCGTACCGAGTTTGTTGGCATTCATGCGCGGACCGACTGCGATACGACCCTGCTGCGTGCTCAGAGCGGCGACTTCATTGTAAAGCTCGACGCTAGCGGCGACTACGAGCGGCTGTTGCGCCAGCTGGCCATTCTGGCCGACTCCGCGATGGCCCAGCTGGAGCGAAAGACCATTGACCAGCCAGCCTTGCGCCGTCTGTTACCCGACATGAAGCTGCATGTCGAGGGCAAGCAGGACAACCCCGTCGCTGCCGTGCTGAAGACCGGTGAGCACATCGATTTCAAAGACCTGCTGTTCGATATGCAGCTCTCGCCCGTTAGCGGCATCAACGGCAATGGCTACGTCCATTCGCTGGTGGTCAGCGATGTCCGTCTGGATACCATCAACTTCCGTCTGACGCAGCGTAAGGAGAATCTGAGCTTTGGCGGTCAGATACGCAACAACAAGAAAAACCCGCAGTTTGTCTTCAACGCGCTGTTCGACGGCATCCTGCAGGAACATGGCGCCACCTTTGGCGTGCGCTATTATGATGCCGACAACCGCATGGGTGCCCGCATCGGTGCCAAGGCCGAGGTCGTCGACAGCGGTCTGGTGATGCACCTCTTGCCCGACCGTCCGACGGTAGGCTATAAGGAGTTTGCACTCAACAAGGACAACTTCGTCTTCCTGGGCTCCGACAAGAAGGTACGCGCCGATGTGACGCTACGCGCCGACGACGGCATGGGTGTGCGCATCTTCTCCGAGGATACCGATCCTACGGCCCTGCAAGACCTTACCGTGACGCTCCATCAGTTCAATCTCGACGAGGTCACCTCCGTCATTCCCTATGCCCCCCGTATGACGGGTATGCTCAATGGTGATGTCCATGTCGTCCTGAATGCCGATGGCCAGCTCTCGGCGGTCAGCGATATGGCGGTGCGCAACATGACCTATGAACGCTGTCCCATCGGTAACGTCAGCACCGAGATGGTCTATCTGCAGAAAGAGGGCGATGCTCATGCTGTCGAGGCTCGACTCATGAAGGACGACATCGAGGTCGGCTTGCTCTCAGGAACCTATTATAATGCCGGCGAGGGCTCGCTCGACGCCAAGCTGACGCTCCAGCACCTGCCACTGTCCATCGTCAACGGCTTCGTGCCCGACCGCTTGGTGGGCCTGCAGGGCTATGGCGATGGCGAGTTCACCATTCAGGGCCCTGTCTCTGCACCTATCGTCAATGGTGAGCTGCTGCTCGACTCGTCGTATGTCGAGAGCATCCCCTATGGCATCACGCTGCGTTTCGACGACGACCCCGTGCGCATACAGAACTCCAACCTCTTGTTCGAGAACTTTACCGTCTACTCTATCAACGAGAATCCGCTGAATATTCAGGGCAATGTCGATTTCCACGATCTCGACCATATCACGACCAATCTCCGCATGCGTGCCAAGAACTTCCAGCTCATTGGCACCAAGGAACGCAACAACAGCGTGGCCTTCGGCAAGGCGTTTGTCGACCTCTATGCCCGTGTGCAGGGACCCCTCGACAATCTGAACATGCGTGGCCGCCTGAGCGTGCTCCCGTCGACCGATGTGAGCTACATCCTGCGCGACACACCGCTGACTACCGACAACCAGATGGAGTCGCTGGTGAAGTTCGTAGACTTCAGCGACACCACCGAGGTGGTCGTCGAGCGGCCTTCGCTGACGGGTTTCCGCATGGATATGACCGTCGACGTGTCGAAGGGCACCCACGTTAAAGCCTACCTCAACAGCGACCACTCCAACTATATCGATCTGATGGGTGGCGGTACGCTGCGTATGGTCTACTCGCCTGCCGACAATCTGCAGCTGACGGGTCGCTATACGCTGTCCAACGGTGAGATGAAGTATCAGTTGCCGGTCATTCCGCTGAAGACGTTTACCATCCAGGACGGCTCGTATGTCGAGTTTACGGGCGAGATGATGAACCCCACGCTGAACATTACCGCCACCGAGCAGACCAAGGCGTCGGTCAGCACGTCCGGTGAGGTGGGGCGCTCGGTCGACTTCGTCTGTGGCGTCATCATCACCAAGACGCTCAACGATATGGGTCTGCAGTTCATCATCGATGCCCCCGAGGATATGCAGCTGCACAGCGAGCTGCAGGCCATGTCGAAAGAGGAGCAGAGCAAGCTGGCGGTCACCATGCTCACCACCGGCATGTACCTCAACAGCGCCAGCACCGGCTCGTTCTCCATGAACTCGGCGCTCTCGTCGTTCCTCAACTCGCAGATCAGCTCTATTTCTGGCAACGCCCTGCGCACCCTCGACCTCTCGTTCGGTATGGACAACACCACCGACGCCTCCGGTCAGCAACATACCGACTACTCGTTCAAGTTTGCCAAGCGTTTCCTGAACAACCGTCTGAAGGTGGCGGTAGGCGGCAAGGTCACCACCGGCGAGGAGATGCCGGGTGGCCGCAATAACTCGTTCTTCGACAATGTGTCGATGGAGTATCGCCTCGACCAGTCGGCCACGAAATACCTGAACTTCTATTTTGAGAATAATAGCTACGACTGGCTCGACGGCTATTCGCAGAAATACGGCGGTGGCTTCATCTGGCGTCGCTCGCTGCAGAAATTCACCGATATCTTCCGTCTCAAAGAACCCCTGCGCACCGTGCCTGCCGTACGTCGTGACACGCTAAAGACTACTCCTGCCCATGAAACGAAATAAGTACTTGCTTCTTGCCTCTTGCCTCTTGCTTCTTGCTTCTTGTTCCATGACCAAGAACATTCCCGAGGACGACCAGCTGTTCATCGGCTTGGAGAAGATGGTCTATAACGGTGCCGACGAGAGCGACAATATGATTGAGACGCAGCAGGAACTCGAGGCCGCACTGGCCATCGCCCCCAACGGCTCGCTCTTTGGCAGCAGCTACTACCGTGTGCCGTTCTCCCTGGGCGTATCTATCTGGAATCGCTATGCCGACAGCGAGTCGCCCTTTGCCCGCTGGATGACGCGCTCGTTTGGCAAGCAGCCCGTCCTTATGTCGTGGGTCAACCCCGTGCTGCGTGCCAGCGTCGGACGTAATGTGTTGCACAATCACGGATACTTCAGCGGAGCCGTCGACTACGAGGTCGTCCAGCAGAAGAATCCCAAGGAGGCAAAAATCCGCTATACCATTACCCCTGGGCGCCTGACACTCATCGACAGCATTGCTTATGTGGGCTTTCCTGCCGAGGCCGACAGCATGATCCGCAGCACGCTCGACGAGGCCTCCATCCATCGTGGCGATGCGTTTACCGTCAGCGCCATCGATGCCGAGCGCCAGCGCATCAGCACCATGTTGCGCAACAATGGCTACTACTATTATCAGCCGGGCTATGCCTCTTACCTTGCCGACACGCTGGTGGTCGACGGCAAGGCCCAGTTGCAGCTGCGCCTGGCCGACGGGGTGCCCGACGCCGCCAAGCATCCGTGGTACATCGGCCGCATCGCCATCAACATGCGCAAGTCGATGATGGAACAGTATACCGACTCCATCCAGCGCCGCTGGCTGACCGTCCGCTTCTCGGGCAAGAAGCCGCCCATCCGCACCCGTGTCTTGCTGGCCGACATGAAGCTGCGGCCGCGCAAGGCCTACAGCTATTCTGACTATCTCGAGACCAGCAGCAAAATCAATGCCATGGGCCTCTTCTCGTCTACGCAGTTTCAGTTTACGCCGCGCGACACCACCGCCCAGTGCGACACCCTCGACCTCACGCTCAACTGCACCTTCGACCGCCCGTGGGACTTCTATATCGAGACCAACTTCAATGCCCGCACCATCGGTCGCATGGGTCCTGAGCTGAAGATGGGTGTCACGCGCCGCAACGCCTTCCGTGGTGCTGAGAAGATTGACCTCAACCTGCACGGCTCTTACGAGTGGGCCACCAGCAACGGCTCGTCCATGAACAACTACGAGTATGGTGCCGACGCCTCCGTAGAGTTTCCGCGACTCATAGCACCCTTTGTCCCCACGCGCATACTCCGCCGCGACAAAAAGACCGGTGCCGCTGTGCGCCGTCGCCTGTTCTACTCCACGCCCACCACGCTGGCCAAGCTCTCCACCGACATCATCTACCGCCCCAGCTACTACAAGATGCACGTCGTCAGCGGCGAGTGGACCTATCGCTGGCAGACCTCCGAGTCCAGCCACCACGAGTTCTCGCCACTCACCGTGAAGTATCAGTTTATGAATAGCCATACCGAGAATTTCGACAACATCATCCGCCAGAATCCCTATCTCTCGGTCACCATGCAAGACTACTTCATCCCCGAGATGCGCTATACCTACACCTATACCAGTCCTTCGCGCCTGCTGCACCCCATCCGCTGGGAGACCACCGTTGCCGAGGCAGGCAATGGCGTAGCCCTCTACGATGTCGTCACCGGCAAGCAGTGGAACGACAAGGACAAGTCCATGTTCAACAATCCCTATTCCCAGTTCCTTAAGCTCGAGACTGACTTCTCGAAGACCTGGACGCTCGACAGCCACTCTAAGCTCGTAGGCCACGTCAATGCTGGCGTCATCTATGCCTACGGCAACAGCGACTGGGTGCCCAACAGCGAGCTCTTCTATGTCGGTGGTGCCAACAGCATCCGCGCCTTCTCCGTGCGCGGTGTGGGCCCCGGCAACTTCCCCGGTGTCGACAACAAGGCCCAGTCGTACCTCATGCAGAATGGCGACATGAAGCTCGTGCTCAACCTCGAATACCGCCGACAGCTCTTCGACAACCTCTATGGTGCCCTCTTCCTCGATGCCGGCAACATCTGGAACCTGCGTCAGGACCTCGATGTCGACCTCTCCTCAGACGCTACGTTCAGCGGCGGACGCTTCCGCCTCAAAGACCTCCCCCGGCAGATGGCCCTCGGCACCGGCATAGGCCTGCGCTACGATCTCAGCTTCCTCATCATCCGTGTCGACTGGGGCCTCGGCCTCCATGTGCCTTACGACAACGACCGCAGCGGCTACTTCAATGCCCACACCTTCCGTCGCGACCAGACCCTCCACTTCGCCATCGGCTATCCGTTCTAAAAATAAACGGCTAATAGTTTTGCCGTTTGCCGTTTTGTTCGTACCTTTGCAAACGGAAAATAATAATATTAAATTAGAAGATATGAAACCAACATTATTTCTATTGGCTGCAGGCATGGGTAGCCGTTATGGCGGTCTGAAGCAGCTGGACGGGCTGGGCCCCAATGGTGAGACCATCATGGACTATAGCATCTACGACGCCATACAGGCCGGCTTCGGCAAGATAGTATGGGTGATTCGTAAGGATTTCGAGGAGCAGTTCCGCACACAGATTCTGTCGAAGTACGAGGGTAAGGTGCAGTGTGAGCTGTGCTTCCAGGAGTTGGACGCGCTGCCCGAGGGCTTCACAGTGCCCGAAGGTCGCCAGAAGCCGTGGGGTACGAATCACGCAGTGCTGATGGGTAAGGACGTGATCAAGGAGCCGTTCTGCGTCATCAACTGCGACGACTTCTACGGTCGTGACTGCTTCATGCAGATAGGTAAGTTTCTGAGTGGTCTGAAGGAGGGCACCCGTGGACAGTATGCAATGGTGGGCTTCCGCGTATGTAACACGCTGAGCGAGAACGGCAGCGTGGCCCGTGGTGTATGCTCGTATAACGACCAGCGTCACCTGACGGACGTCGTGGAGCGTACGGAGATTCTGCGCAAGGACGGCACGATACAGTTTAAGGACGAGCAGGGCGAGTGGCAGACGTTGGACGACAACACGCCCGTCTCGATGAATGTGTGGGGCTTCACGCCCGACTACTTCGAGTATTCGGAGGCGTATTTCAAGGAGTTCCTCTCTGACCCGAAGAACATGGAGAACCTGAAGGCTGAGTTCTTTATCCCGCTGATGGTGAACAAGCTTATCACCGAGGGTACGGCAACCTGCGAGGTGCTCGACACAACGTCGAAGTGGTTTGGCGTGACGTATGCTGCCGACCGCGAGGAGACGGTAGCACGCATACAGAAACTGGTGGACGAGGGAGTGTATCCCAACAAGCTGTTTTAATGCATAATTCATAATTATTGAACATGCTGGAACCGATAATGACTGACGGGGAGTGCAGTGCGCTGCACTCCCTGATTAATGATACGCAGACGGTGGTGCTGTGTTGCCACCAGCACCCGGACGGCGATGCGCTGGGCGCTATGCTGGGCATGGCCGAGGTGTTGCGCATGTTGGGGAAAGAGCCGCTGATGGTGGCTCCCGACCAGTATCCTGACTATCTGCACTGGTTGCCCAACTCAGAGAAGATAGTGCGCTACGATAAGCGCAAGGACTATGTAGACACCGTGCTGAAGATAGCCGACCTGGTGTTCTGTCTGGACTTCAACACGCTGTCGCGTACTGACGAGATGGCGGCAGCGCTGGCAAAGTCGCCGGCCAAGAAGGTGCTCATAGACCACCATCCCGAACCTGATGTCGATGCAGTGGTCTCGGTGTCGCGCCCCGAGATGTCGTCGGCCTGTGAGGTGGTGTTCCGCGTGGTGTGGCAGCTGGGACTCTTCGAGCAGCTGGGACGCCACTATGCCGTGCCCATCTATTGTGGTATGATGACCGATACGGGCGGGTTTACCTATAACTCGACGAATCCGGAAATCTACTACATTATCTCGCAACTGCTGACGAAGGGTATCGACAAGGACAAGATATACCGTAACGTCTATCATAACTACTCGGAGCACCGTCTGCGCATGGTGGGCCACGTGTTGTGCAACCGGCTGGTGGTCGACGAGCAGCGCCATGCGTCGTACTTTACGCTGACGCGTGAGGATATGGAGAAATACCACTTTGTGAAGGGCGACGCTGAGGGCGTGGTGAACATGCCGCTGCAGATAAAAGGCTTGAAGCTGAGCATTTCTTTGCGCGAGGATACCGAGCGCGACCATGTGGTATGGGTGAGCCTGCGGTCGGTCGACGACTTCCCGTGTAACGAGGTGGCGGCACGCTTCTTCAACGGTGGCGGACATCTGAACGCCTCGGGCGGACGCCTCGATATGAGCATGGACGAGGCCGTAGAAACGGTGAAAAGAGCATTTAAAGCTTTTGAAGACACGTTAAAGTAGCCTAATCGTGCGATTTTTTGCCGACAATTTCGTACCTTTGCGGTCGAATTCTAGAATTTTTGCAAACAATGAAGAATAAAATCTGTTCGATGCTGCTGCTGGCTGTCGCCCTGCTGACGGTCGGTTGCAACAATTATGAAACCTATTCTGACAAGAAGAAACAGGAGGCTGACGTCATCAGCCGCTTCATAGCCCAAGAGGGTATTCAGGAAATCAGCGAGGCGGTGTTCGAGGCTCAGGGCCAGACGACCGACGTAGCCAGCAACCAGTTTGTGCGCTTCACCCGTAACGGCGTCTATATGCAGATAGTGCGTAAAGGCTGTGGTAGCAAGCTGGAGGAGAACAATAGGGTGACCGTCCTGTGTCGCTTCATGGAGCAGAATATCCAGAGCGGCGATGTGGTGATACGCAACGATCAGGAGGCGTATATCACGTCGAGCACGTCGAGCAGCGTCAATGTGACCGACTATCTGGACATGATGTCCGTGACACGTTCGGGTACGATCATTACTGCTTCGTTTCTGCAGGGTCTGATGATGTCGTATCACAGTTCGCAGTCGGTGCCTGCCGGATGGCTCGTGCCGCTGAACTATGTCAACATTGGCAAGCCCACTGAAGACGACGACCCCGACGCCGAGACCGCTAAGGTGCGCCTCATTGTGCCCCACTCGCAGGGTACAGCTGATGCCTCGTCGAACGTCACACCCTTCTACTACGAGATCACTTACGAGCGAGAAAGATAAATATTCATACTGATATATGACTCTGATAAAATCTATTTCAGGCATCCGCGGAACGATTGGCGGACGCACAGGCGATACTCTGAACCCACTGGATATCGTCAAGTTTACGACAGCTTATGCCACCTTTATCGGTCGCACCATTCCACAAGATAAAAAAGGAAAGATTGTGGTAGGCCGCGACGGACGCATCTCCGGACCGATGGTCCGCGACGTGGTGTGCGGCACCCTGGTGGGCATGGGATACGATGTGCTTGACATCGGCTATGCCTCGACACCGACCACCGAGTTGGCCGTGACGATGAGCGGTGCCGACGGTGGTATCATTATCACCGCCTCGCATAACCCACGCCAGTGGAACGCCCTGAAGTTGCTGAACCGTGAGGGCGAGTTCCTGACGGCTGCCGACGGGGCAGAGGTGCTGGCTATTGCCGAGAAGGAAGACTTCGACTATGCCGACGTCGACCAGCTGGGCAAGGTGACCATTGACAACTCGTTTGACGACCGCCACGTACAGTCGGTGCTCGACCTGCAGCTGGTTGATGCCGACGCCATCCGTCAGGCACGCTTTACCGTTTGCGTCGACAGCATCAATTCCGTGGGCGGACTGATATTACCCAAGTTGCTGGAGCGTCTGGGCGTAGGCTATAAGTTCCTGAACAGCGACGTGACAGGCGACTTTGCACATAACCCCGAGCCGCTGGAGAAAAACCTCAAGGGCATCATGGACGAGATGAGCACCGGTCACTACGACCTGGGTATCGTCGTCGACCCTGACGTGGACCGTTTGGCCTTCATCTGCGAAGATGGCAAGATGTTCGGCGAGGAATATACGCTGGTCAGTGTGGCCGACTATGTGTTGTCGGAAACAAAGAACAAGTCGCTGACCACCGTCTCAAACCTCTCCAGTACTCGTGCCCTGCGCGACGTCACTGAGAAGCACGGCGGACGCTATGCCGCTGCTGCCGTTGGTGAGGTGAACGTGACGACGAAGATGAAGGAGGTCGGAGCCGTGATTGGTGGCGAGGGCAATGGTGGTGTCATCTATCCTGAGAGCCACTACGGCCGTGACGCGCTGGTAGGCATTGCCCTGTTCCTGACTTCGCTGGCCAAGAAAGACTGCAAGGTCAGCGAGTTGCGCAAGACGTTCCCCGACTACCAGATAGCCAAGAACCGTATCGACCTGACGCCCGTAACGGATGTTGACGCCATCCTTGTGAAGGTGAAAGAGATGTTTGCCAAGGACGCTACGGCACAGGTCAATGACATCGACGGCGTGAAGATTGACTTCCCTGATCGTTGGGTACACCTGCGCAAGTCGAACACCGAACCCATCATCCGCGTGTATAGTGAGGCGGCGACGATGGAGCAGGCCGACGAGTTGGGCAAACAGCTGATGCAAGTGGTTTATGATATGCAATAAAAAAAAGAGGCACACGCCTCTTTTTTTTTATTTTCTCATTTTCTCATTTTCTCATTTTCTCATTTTCTCATTTTCTCCATTTCTAAAAGTTCACACCCACGTTCAGGAAGAAGCTGCGGTTGCGGACGGACTGGAAATCGTCTTTGCTGATGTTGGCCAGACCGAAGTCGAAGCCCGCCTCGGCATAGACCATTTGGTACTCTAAGCCACAGCCGATGCGCAGACCACCATCGAGGCGGTTGACAATATTGTAGGAACTTTGCGATTCGCGCTCGGTATAGTTCTTGGTCTTGCCGGCAAAGCCTGCAGCGAGATATCCGCCGAGGAAGGGCTGGATATAGAAGTCGTCGGCAACATCGAACGAATACTTGCAGACCAGCGGCACCTCGAAATAGGTCAGGCGGGTCTTGACATTGTTATACTTGCTCTCACCACCTTTCTCGGAATAGAAAGCACCAACCTCAAGCCAGACGGGGGCGCTGTTGGCCAGTTGGAAGCCATAGACGGCACCAAAGGCCAGTCCGGCGCGGCTATCCATATCCATATCGGCCACGTCGCTCGAGAGTGACGCGATGTTCAGACCCAGGCGCAGACCATAGTAGCGCTCAGTATCATTATGGTTGTAACGGCTACGCTGACGACTATATTCATATTGTGCAAACGATGGCGTAGCAAGGAGTGCGATAAGTGCGAATACAATAATTTTCTTCATGACTTTGTTGGGTGTTTGATGGTTGTTTACCATTTGGCGGACAAAGTTACGAATATTTTTGCTATTTGCCAAGAAATTTCGTGTCAAGATAACGTTGGAACGTATCTTTATACATGTCACCGATGGGCAGATAGGTCTCGCTGTCCATGATGATGCGGTTTTTGTTGACTTCCTGAATCTTCGTGAGGTTGACGATATAGGAGCGGTGTATGCGCATAAAAGTGTCGGGCAGCCGCTCTTCCATCTTCTTCATCGACAGCAGGGTGACAATGGGTTTGCTCTCGCTGTCAAGCCACACCTTCAGATACTCGCTCATGGCCTCGACATAGCGGATGTCAGAGATGCTGACCTTGACGATGCGGTAGTCGGTCTTGAGGAAGATGGTGTCGTTGGAAGGTGAGGAGGGGAGAGGATGAGAAGGTGAGGGGGCGTCAGCGGGTGAACTGCTGACCACAGGGCTGCTTTGCAGCCTTTCTTTTAGCCGGTTGGCAGCCCGCTGAAAGTCTTGTAGGCCAAAGGGTTTGAGCAGATAGTCGACGGCATTGACCCGGAAGCCCTCGACGGCATATTCCGCATAGGCTGTGGTGAAGACGACGAGGGGTGCGACGGTCAGCGACTTGATGAAGTCCATGCCGTTGAGGTCGGGCATGTTGATGTCGCAGAAGATGGCGTCGACGGTGTCGTGCTCGAGGAATGTGCGTGCCTCCAGTGCACTCTGACACTGGACAGTCAGTTCGAGGAAAGGCACTTTGCCGATGTAGGCGGCAATCTGCTGGAGCGCTAGGGGCTCGTCGTCAATAGCCATGCAACGTATCATTGGTGTTGGGTGTTAGGGGGATGTTGAGTTCGACGGTATATGTTTCGGGGGTCTCGTGGATATTCAGCGTAAAATTGTTGTCATAGAGTAACTGTAAGCGTTGCTTGACATTGGCCAGGCCGACACCGCCCTTCTCCTGGTTGGGCGTGTCAGCCTTTGAGTTGTGGCAGGTGAAGTGCAGGCGGCTGCTGCTGACCGACGCCTTGATCTCGATGAACGACGGCCGCTGGTAGCTGATGCCGTGCTTGAAGGCATTCTCGATGAACGAGATGAGCATTAGCGGCTGAATGGTCTTGTCGGGAACCTCGTCGGGCAGGTCGACCTCAATGCGTACCTTGTCGGTATAACGCAGGCGCATGAGTGTGACATAGTGGCGGATGAAGTCGAACTCGCGGGTGAGGGGCACGCCGTTCTTGTCGCCCTCATAGAGAATGAACCGCATCATCTTCGACAATTCCAGAATGGTCGACTTCGCCTTCTCGGGATCGATGTCCACCAGTGCATGGATGTTGTTGAGCGTGTTCATAAAGAAGTGAGGATTAATCTGATATTTCAGATACTCCAGCTGCTGTGCGAGGTTCTCCTTCTGCAGAGCAGCCAGCTTCTTCTGGTCGCTACGCCCCTTGAAATAGCCTTTTACGCCGAGGTTCATGCCGAACATCAGCACCAGTACGACGACGGCCACCACGTCGTGCTCACCAAAGAATACCGGTGGGACGTGCTGTCCTTTCTTGAATTCAGGTGGCCGGTGGCGTTTGAACTCCTCCATCTTCTCTATCTGCTCGATGGGTGGTGGACCGTGACGCATCGGCTGCGGACGGTGGGAACACTGGTAGATGATGAACAGCGACAAGATGACGGCGACGATGGAGAAGTAGAGCACTCGCTTCTGCCGGTGTATCAGCATGGGTGCCAACACAAAGTTGTGGACGAGGAACAGGAGAAAGTAGACCACAAACAGCTTCCATACCATGAGGATGTCGCTCCACTGGAACGTGAAGTCAGGCATGCTGACGGAGCGCACATACAAACTCAGCACCGGGGCAGCAAAGAGCATGCCCCAGAGTGCCAAGTAGACGGTATTCTCCTGTCGTGACTGTATCTTCATCCAATACATATAACGTAGCGTTTCTTGATTTATTGTCTAATGTGTTCAGGTCAGCGGCTTACCATCGTGGACCATCACCGCCGCCGCTGGACGAAGAGTAATTGCTCAGTGTGACGGTGTTGCCGTTGCTGATGGTGCCGTCAATGGTAACCATGCCGTTCAGGATGGACGTGCCCTCGTTCACGGTGACGTCTGACTTCAGAGCTGGTGTCGACGAGGTGTAGACGATGAGCTTCAGGTTGCTGCTGCCACCGCTCCATGGGCCACCGCCGCCACCTGTGGTGGCTGCCGGCGTCTTGAAGGCTGCTGCCAGCGTGCTGCCGTTATAGAGCGCATACCAGGCGTTCTTCGACCATGATGACGTGTATTTGCAGGTTCCGCCAGAAATCTGTGCACCGCCCTCGAGGTCGCCTACGGCTATCAGCGTGCCACCGGTGATGTATAGCTTCTTGCCCTGCTCGGTATTGGCGTCGAGCGACTTCTCGGGGCTGCCCGTGCCGACGGCATAGATGAAGCCCCCCTTGACGTAAAAGTTGCCGTTAGAGTCCATGGCATCGTTGCCCGAAGAGATGCAGTAGATATAGCCGCCGTTGACCGTCATATCACCCGAGCCGTTGGTGTCGCTGTTGTACGAGGCGTTGATGCCGTCGTCCGACGAGCTGACGATGGTCTGCCCACCATTGAATGTGATGCTGGTCTTCGACTCGATGCCCTCGCCACCGGCACCGCTGGTGGTCACATCGATGATTCCGTCGTTGATGATGATGGCGCCATCAACCTTCACACCCTTGGGTGACGACTTGTAGTCACTGTCGTAGTTGTCGAGGGTTCTTGAGTTGGTGACTACCGACAGCGTGCCGTTTGACGAGGCCACAACAGCATTGCCTGACGTCTTGATGATGGTCGTGCCGCCGTCGAGGGTGAACGCTCCGTCGGCATTGATGCCCTTGCCACCGGCTCCTGTGCTGGTGAGTGTCAGCGTACCACCGCTGATGGTGATGTTGCCGTCAGCGCTAAGGCATGAGGAAGACTTGGTCTTGAGCTTTTTGCTGTCCCACAGGCCTCCACCGCTGGTCGTGATGGTGATGTCGCCGCCTTCGATGAGCATGTCGCCCTCGGCATTGATGCCCTTACAAGCGTCAGCGGTGATGGTAGCGCTGATGGTGCCCCCAAGCAGGTAGATGTTACCCGAGTCTTCGTCCTCGTGGTCGGTGAGCATACCTGTCGAGGTGTCGCCCTCTAAATCACACTGGATGCCGTCGTCACCAATGCTCTTCATGCTCAGCGTGCCGCTTTCCATGAGGAAATACTGCGAGCAGTTGATGCCGTCCTTGACGGACTTTAGGATATTGACCGTACAGTTCTTAATCTCGACATATTCACCGCTCTTGATGGCATGTGACGTGTTGCCGGTAATGTTTAGGATGCCCTTGCCTTTCAGCTCCAGATGTCCCTTGACATACAGACAACCTTTCTGCGAACCGCCGGCGCCGTCGACGAGTGTGTTCTCGGTGTCTTTCTTCACGCTCATCTCAATGCGCTTGCCGTTAGTGATATTGATAGGTGCTCCCGTGGGGTTGGTCAATGTCAGACCATTCAATGTTACGGTAGCCTTGTAGCTGCCGCTCATGGCAAATTCACCGTCAGTAGATGTTCCGCTGAGGTTATAGGTGATTTCACCCACGGTGTCGTCCACCATACTGCTCTGAGCAATGCTGACGTGGGCACCGCTGATCGTAACATCCACATATTGGGCGATGTTGCCAGCCACGTATACCAGCGCCTCTGTGCCGTTATATTGAATATTGACGTTGTTGTCCTTCAAACTGCTGTCGTCGGTCCACATCTTGCCTATCTGACTGATGTCGAAGGTTTTGCCGGTAATGGTCATCTGTGTGCCGCCAGAAAAGGTCATCGTGCCCGTCTGGTCGGCGGGAAACTGATAGGTGGTGCCACCTGTCGTCACGTTCAGCGTCTGGGCCGCTGCTGCCATGCCGGTCAGCAGGGTGGCTATGGTAAACAGTATTTGTTTCATTTGATGCTTACTTTGATGGTTTTGTTACTGTTCTTCAGAATGTATACCCCCTTGGGAAGTTGTGCACCCTGTGGCATCTGACGGCCGTTAAGGTCGTAGATGGTGGTGTTGCTGTCGGTCACCAACTGGTTGACGCTGATGGTCTGTATGCCTGTGGTGCCTTCGTTTGAAAACTCCATCTGTGTGAGGGAGACCAGGGGTAGGGTGGCCAGTGCCTCGTCGCCGCTGGATGCCAGCAGGTAGCCGTCGGCGAACTGAATAGTGAGATTGCTGGCCGTCACGGCTTTTGTCGTGCCGTCGGTCAGGGTGAATACCAAGTATTCGTAGCCTGCAGCCCGTGTCGCTATCGAACAGATGCAGAGGACTGCGAGAAGCATGAGTTTTTTCATAATGCTTGCTTGATTTTTGTTTATATTCTTATTGTATTCTGTCATATTACCATCTGCCGCCAGGCATTCCGCCACCCATGCTGCTGGTGATGCTGTTGGATGCCGTCACGCTGACCGACGAAGAGCCTACCGTCAGCGTATAGCTGCTGCCGCTGCTCATGCCCGGAGCTGTTACCAGGAGTGTGCCGCTGGCACTATATGGTGGCAGGGTGAATGTCGCCAGTGTGGTGGAGCCGTCAGCAATGGTCGCTGTGGTGTTGGCAGCAACGCTGCCGCTTGCCTGAACCAGTCCTTGCGAGGTGCTGCCCAGTTTTACGTCAATGCGTCCGCCAATGGCCAGCAGACTGCCGCCCGTGATGTAGAGGGCGTGGCTCTCGTCGGCATCAATGCCCGACTCTGCTCCGCCAGCGCCAAAGGCTATCGTGTTGCCACCTTTTATATATAGGTTGCCGTTGGCGTCGATGCCGTCGTTGTTGGTGCCTACGGCCACTACCGTTCCGCCGCTGATGGTCAGGTCACCGCTGGAATTGATGGCGTCATCATAGCCAGCCACCATCACCGTTCCTCCCGTGATGTCGAGCGTGCCCTTGCTCTCGATGCCCTCACCGTTCGTTCCTGAGGTGCGTACCATGATGTCACCGCCAGTGATCTTGAGTACGCCGTGTTGCTCGGTGACCGTGCCGTCAGCAGCTGTTGCGGCCTTGACACCAATCTTGATGCCCTTGGGCGACGAGGTGTAGGCGTCGGCGATGTTGTCGGTATTGCCCGTATAGTTATGGCTCTCAGTGGTGCCGTTGCTGTAGTACAGTCCACCCTCGGTGATGATGCGTATCTTACCACCGCTGATGTAGCCCTCGTAGTCGGCTTTCATGCCCTTGCCACCACTGCCGGTAGCCTTGGCATAGACCTCGCCGCCGTTGATGTAGAGAATGTTGTCACACTTGAGGCCTGCGGCAGCTTTGGTCTCCTGGTCTTCCGTGTCCCATTCACCGTTGCCTGTGCAGATGACGGTGGTGCGTCCGCCATTGATGGTGATGTCGTTGTCGCAGTTGATGCCCTTGGCTCCCAAGCCTGCTGTCTGGACATTCAGGATGCCACCGTTGATGATGCAGTCGCTACCCTTGATGCCATGATTGGCCGCCTCTACATAGACGTTGATGCCCTTCTCGAAAAGCACGTAGCTCTTCGCATGGATACCGTTGTTATATTTTCCGTAGACCTCCAGCGAGCCGGTGCCGCTGAACAGTATCTTACCCTTGCTGTAGAGGGCACTCTTTTGGCTGGCACCATCGCCTGTGCCGTCAGTCAGCTTGTTGCTACCTGTCAGCACGACGTATGCCGCCTGCTTGCTGTCAAGGTTGAGGGCTGCCGATGCTGCACTGGTGATGTCTGTCCCGTTGAGGTTTACCTCGTAGGCGGTGTTGCCTTGGATGGTCAACGAACCGTTGGCGGTTGTTCCGCTGACCACGTAGCAGACACCCTGCGTCGAGCCGTGATTGGTGGTGACGTGTCCGTCGCTGACGGTGATATTCACACCGTTATCTGTCGTCGCCACGGGGTTGGCCATGTCGATGTTGACAATAGTGGCAAACGCCTGCTGGTTAATGTCGTCGGCAGCATCAGGATAGGTGGCACTGGCTGTCGATGCGGGCTCTGCCGTCGTGCGGTCGATGCTTACGTCGAAGGTGCTCAGCTCGCCTGAGCCTGCGGTGACGCCACCATTCCCCGTTCCCGTACCTATGCCGGTCATCGTTTCGGGCAGATTGTCGTATGCATTGTTTAGTGAACATGCTGACAGTAGCATAACAGATGCGAAGAGTATCGCGAATTGCTTTTCTTTTTTCATACTGTTTTAGTAAAAATGAGTTTATTCTTTTTGTTTTGGGAACAAAGATAGACATAAAGAAACCGTTGGCCAAATATATTCAGCCAACGGGTATATTCTTTCAGCGAATCAGTATGGATTCTTATAGTAATTGGAGGTCTAACTCTACGGGACAGTGGTCAGAGCCGTAGATGTCGGTAAGGATTTTGGCGTCAGCAATCTGGGGGCGCAGACGTTCTGATGTGACGAAATAGTCGATGCGCCATCCGGCATTCTTCTGACGGGCCTGGAAGCGGTATGACCACCAGGAATAGGTGACTTGTTCGGGATAGAGTGTACGGAACGTGTCGATGAATCCGCAGGCGAGCAGGTCGGTGAACTTCTCACGCTCCTCATCGGTGAAGCCAGCATTCATGCGGTTGGTCTTGGGATTCTTCAGGTCTATCTCCTGATGGGCGACGTTCAGGTCACCGCACAGGATGACGGGCTTTTTCTGATCCAGTCGCTTCAGATAGTTGCGGAACGCATCCTCCCACGACATACGATATTCCAGACGTTTCAGTCCGTCCTGCGAGTTGGGCGTATAGCAGCAGACGAGATAGAACTGCTCCATCTCCAGCGTGATGACGCGTCCCTCGTGGTCGTGCAGGTCAATGCCGATGCCATACTCCACGCTCAGCGGCTGGTGGCGGGTGAAGATAGCCGTGCCGGAATAGCCTTTTTTGTCGGCATAGTTCCAGAAAGACTGGTAGCCCTCAAACTGCAGATCCAACTGGCCTGCCTGCATCTTCGTCTCTTGCAGACAAAAGAAATCAGCGTCCATCTCCTTGAAGATGTCGCTGAATCCTTTATCATTACAGGCACGTAGCCCGTTGACGTTCCATGAAATGAACTTCATAGTTAGGTGTTGGGTGTTAGGTGTTTGCTAGAATTTTGCCATTTTAATGGCAACGACGGCACACTCGTCACCCTTGTTACCCAAGCGGCCACCGGCACGGTCGAGTGCCTGCTGCATATTCTCTGTCGTGAGCAGTCCGAAGACAACGGGAATATTGTTGGTGGCGTTGAGACGGGCAATGCCCTGTGTGACGCCCTGACAGATGTAGTCAAAGTGGGGTGTCTCACCGCGAATCACACAACCCAGCACGATGATGGCATCATAGCCATCGTTGAGGGTCATCTGGCGTGCACCGTATATCAGCTCAAAAGAGCCGGGCACGGTCTTTACGTGGATGTTTTCGGGCAATGCACCATGTTTCTCCAATGTCGATACACAGCCGTCCAGCAGCGCACCCGTAATTTCTGGATTCCACTCAGAGACCACGATGCCAAACGTCATGTTTTGTGCATCGGGAACCTTGGCTGCATTATATTCCGACAGATTTTTAGTTGCCATAATTGATTAGTTGCTAGCGCGCTCGATATACTTGTCGATGCTCTGATACTGCATGCTGTTGAAGTATTTCTCCTTCACTTCTTTGTACAGCTCCAAAGCCTCAGCCTTCTTACCCTGGCTCTCGAGAATCTCACCAGCCTGGATGAGGAACGTAGGTGACAGCGAGTTGTTGTCAGCCATCTTGGCTGCTTTCTTCAAGTGGTCAACGGCCTTGTCCAACTGGTTGAGGTTGGCATAGGCATTACCCAGAGCACCCTCAGCGGCAGGTGAAATCATCTGGTCGCCCTTGCCGCTATACGACTCTAAGGCGTCGACAGCCTCCTGCCACTTGCCGAGGTTGGCCTGGCAGATGCCAATATACAGCTGAGCCAGGTTGCCGGCATCGGTAGAGCTATAGTCAGCAGCTACCTTCTGGAAACCTACCAGTGCCTTGTCGTACTGCTGTTGGCCAAAGAGCTCCTGACTCTTGGCGAGTTCGGTGCTGGCCTCGTTGGCACGGGGCTCAAAATAATAGTTGTTTGCGAGAATAACGCATACGATAATTGCGATGACTGCTACTACAGCAGCGATGATGGCCTTCTTGTACTTTTCGAAGAAAGCCTCGGTCTTAGTGACCTGCTGCTCCATCTCGGGAGCAACTTTCTGATTGTTGTTTGCCATTTGTATTTATTGTTTTATTGTTTCTTGGACATAAATCGGCTGCAAAGGTACAAAATAAAAGTGAAAAGAGAAAAGTGAAAAGTGAAAAATTTGCTTAATTGATACAAAATTACTAACTTTGCGCCCGCAATGATACTCAGAAAGCTGTCGATACTTAACTACAAGAACATCCGTGAGGCCCAGTTGGAGCTGTCGCCGAAGATAAACTGCTTCATAGGCAGTAACGGCATGGGCAAGACCAACGTGCTCGATGCTATCTATTACCTGTCGTTTTGCAGGTCAGCATCGAACCCCATTGACTCGCAGGTCATTCGTCACGACCAGCCCTTCTGTATGATAGAAGGGGAGTACGACGAGGATGTGGTGTCTGTGGGTATGAAGCGTGGACAGAAGAAGCATTTTAAGCGTAATAAGAAGGAGTATAAGCGACTCTCTGAGCATATCGGACTGATTCCCCTCGTGGTGGTGTCGCCGGCAGACTCGTTGCTCATCGATGGTGGCAGCGAGGAGCGCCGCAAGTTGATGGATATGGTGATTGCGCAGTACGACCGCTCGTATATCGATGCGCTGAGCCGTTACAATAATGCCTTGCAGCAGCGCAACATCCTGTTGAAGATGGACGATCCGGCACCCGACCCCTTGGTGTTGCAATTGTGGGAGGAACAGATGGCAGAAGCTGGCGAGATGCTGTACGAGAAGCGCCGCAGCTTTGTCGACGAGCTGGTGCCGCTGTTTCAAGAGTACTACCAGCATATCTCTGGCGGACAGGAGCGGGTAGGGTTGACCTATGTCTCTCACTGTCAGCGTGGTCCGTTACTAGAGGTTATTCAGCGCGACCGCCATAAGGACATGGCTGTTGGCTATTCGCTGCATGGCGTTCATCGTGACGATCTGGAGTTTACGCTCGACGGACACCTGATGAAGCGTGAGGGCTCTCAGGGACAGAACAAGACGTATGTCACCAGTCTGAAGCTGGCACAGTTTGACTTTCTGAAGCGTACGGGTGCGAAGACCTCGCCACTGCTGTTGCTCGACGATATCTTTGACAAGCTCGACGCTCAGCGAGTGGAACAGATAATTCGTCTGGTATCTGGCGACAGCTTTGGTCAGATATTTATTACGGATACCAATCGCGACCATCTGGATCAGATTCTGCGCACCTCATCGCTCGACTACAAGATATTCCATGTCGATAACGGAGAAATAAATGTTTAAGCGCGACGTACAAACCATTAAGGACCTGATTCTCCGCAACCTGCATGAGCAGGGCCTGGAGACCCCTCTGCTGCAGAAGCGGCTGGTAGAGGTGTGGCCAAAAATAGCGGGCCCTGTTATAGCCCGCTATACGTTGAACACCTATATCTATAATCAGACGCTCTATGTACGTTTGTCAAATCCAGCCCTTCGCTCCGATTTGAGCATGCGTCGCCAGGAGTTCACCCAGCTGTTGAATGCCTATGTCGGTGAGCAGGTGATTACTGACGTGCGTTTTGGTTGACAGGAAACGCCTTATCCTCACGAATGACCTTCAATGTCTGTTCGATGGCGGGGTCGTCGCTATTCAGATACTCTATCCACGCCTCTTCCTTCATCATGTTATAGATGATGCGGCTGATGAGGTAACGCTCTAACAGATGGTGTGAGCGCTGAATCATCAGGTTGCGGCGCTTTAGGCCGTTAGCATCGGCATAGGTGGCAAAGCGGTCGACAATGTTCTGACGCTTCAGATAGTCTGCCATCTCTTTCGTCGTGCTTATCGTGCTCAGTCTCTGACGGTTATCGTCGGTATAGCTGTAGGCATACTGGATAATCAGTCCGCTCATGGATGCCTGCTTATAGTAAGACGTGACATTGGTGGTGTCTTCAGCTACGAAGATGTCAGGCGTAATACCACCACCACCATAGACTGGTCGGCCGTTCTGCGTATGGTATTCCTTACCTTCGTGCTTGATGCTGTCGCCCGAGAAAAACTCACCGTGCTGATAGCGCGTCAGGATGTCTTCTTCGTAGTCTTTGTTGTCACCGGCGGTATAAGGCTTTTGTATACAACGGCCTGACGGTGAATAGTAGCGGGCAATGGTGAGTCGTATCATCGACTGGTCACCGAAGGAGATAGGCTCCTGTACCAGTCCCTTGCCGAACGAACGGCGGCCGATGATGGTGCCTCTGTCGTTGTCTTGAATAGCTCCGGCCAGAATCTCTGATGCTGATGCCGATCCTTCATCGATGAGTACCACCAATGGTATCTGCTGGTATGATCCGCGCCCGTCGCTACGGTATTCTTGGCGTGGTGACTTGCGGCCTTGTGTATAGACGATGAGGCGGTTCTTGGGCAAAAACTCGTTGGCAATCTGTACGGCTGACTGCAGGTATCCACCCGTATTGCCACGCAGGTCGATGCAGAGGCTCTTAAACCCTTCTTGCGACAACTTAGCCAGTGCGATGAGCAGTTCAGGATAGGTGTTCTCGCCAAAGTTCTTGATGCGGATGTAGCCCGTGTTATCATCGAGCATATAAGTAGCCGTCACGCTCTTCGTAGGTATCTCGCCACGGGTGACGACGATATAGCGCAACTTTTTCTCGCCATAGCGCTGAATGCCCAACTTTACCTTCGTGTCTTTGGGACCTTTCAACGTATGCATCGCCACTTCATTGGTCAGCGTCTTCCCCGTAAAAGGCTTGTCGTCGACGGTGACAATCTTATCGCCGGCAATCACCCCAGCACGCTCGGCGGGACCGTTGCTGACCACCTGTTGGACGTGTAGCGTGTCATGGCGGATGGTAAACTCAATGCCTACCCCCGAGAACGAGCCACGCAGGTCGTCATTTGCTATCTGTACGTCCTTGGCGGCGATATATACGCTGTGCGGGTCCAGCTCTGCCAGTATCTGCGGCATGGCTTTCTCTACCAGGTCGTTGACGTTTACCGTATCGACATAGCGGTCGTCTATCAGATGCAGCAGGTTGTTCAACTTGTTGCTGCTGCTATTGATGATGCTGAGCCTGTTGCCCGAGAAGTGGTTGGCATAGAACGTGCCAATCAGGATGCCGATGACCACACACAGGGCCATTGCAAGGGGCGAGAAGCGGTTTTTGTTGTTCATTGTTGCTTTCTTTTTCGATATTTCGATATTTCGATGTTTCGATATTTCGATGTTTCGAAGCTTCGAGGCTTCGACGTTTCATTATTCTCCCAGATAAACGACCTCGATACCTGCGCGTTCCAGTAGTTCAATGCCGTCCATGAGCCGGTATTTCTCCCCATAGACCACGCGTGTGATACCCGACTGGATAATCAGTTTGGCACACTCGATACACGGTGAGGCGGTGATGTAGATGGTTGCCCCCTCGCTATTGTTGTTGCTGCGTGCCAGCTTGGTGATGGCGTTGGCCTCAGCATGTAGCACATAGGGTTTGGTGACGCCCGTCTCATCTTCGCAGACATTCTCAAATCCGCTGGGTGTACCGTTATAGCCGTCACTGATAATCATCCCCTGTTTCACCACCAGAGCACCTACTTGTCGGCGTTGGCAGTAACTGTTTTTTGCCCAGATGCGAGCCATCTCCAGATAGCGCTGGTCAAACCGTAATTGCTTTTCTCTATTCATAATCTCTTTTTATACTATACCTTCTGTTGCTCTTTGGCAATCAGCGTCAGCTTCATCTGACCGCTGGTCATGCCAGCCTTCTTGGCAGCCTTGGCGTAGAGTGACTGTTGCCAGCCTTGAGGCATCTCTATGACCTGTGGCTGGTTCATCACGCGCATCTCGTTTCTGAACAGGTTAAATCCAGTGAAATGATGTGCCAGCAGGTGGTCAATGTCTTGGTTGGTCTGTGCACCTATAGGCAGATGGCCCTCTACAGGCTCAATATAGATGTCATAACGTTTCTCTGACTCATTCTGATATACTTGCAGCTGACGGATGCTGATACCTTTTTCGGCGAAGAACTGGCGTATCAGGTCGTTGAGAACCGCAGCAGGAATCTTCTCATCAACCATGTTCAGCACTTCTATACTCTTGTACTGGAACTCTATCATGGGTGTGTTGCCTACAAATCCCGTGACACGCACCACGTCTTTCATCTCATAGCGGTAGAGACCACCCCATGTGGTGACCACCAGCTCGTAGTTTTTGCCCACCTCTGTCTGGTGTGCCATGACCGGTTCACCGCCACCTTCGGGAATGAACTCATAGAATGCGGTGGCTGTCGACAGCGCTCCTGATGATTCCCCGGGTTTCAGGGGAATATTGAACTTGGCCTCACTGGACCCATAGCCTACATCCATCAGTTTGATGGTCTTTGGCAGATAGGGTAGCAACTCCTCTACAGTCTTGCCTACGGAGGCAGAGAGCCAGAAGAGTCCTAACTTCAGGTCGGGCCAGTAGGTGGCAGGCGTAAATGTTTCCAGTGCTTTCAGCTCCTCAGCACGTACAGGATCTTTTGCAGCGATGTCACGGATGATGTCATCCCTGCGCTCTTGGGCCATACGTGCCAACGCCGTCATACGACTGGCATTGTTGCCGGCCAGCACATAGACGTTACGGTGGGAGATGGCCGCCACCATCATCTGATAGTCGCGCTCCATACTGTCTTGGATGCCAAACACCGACATGGGGAAGGCTATCATGTCTTTTGCTTCCGACTGCGAGAAGGTCAGTCCTGAGGCAAAGCCACACCTGATGCCTGCCGATGTTGTCTCTGTTTCAGACATGCTGACCAATGGCATGATACGGCCTCCCAACAGCGTGGGTTCAGCCATAAAGTATTGTATCTGCCTCATCCTGCCGATGAGCTTTCGCATCACCACCGACATCTCGCTGTCAGGAATATACTTGCAACGTGACGAGGTGGTGCCGGAGCTGAGGGTAAAGAACACAGCCTGACCATTGAACAGGATATTACCCTCGCCATTCTTCATCCGCTCAGTATACGCCTCATAGTCATCCCAAGAAGAGAGGGGAACGCGACGCGTAAAGTCCTCTACACCATTGATTTCAGAGAAATGGTACTTTTGGCCAATCTCTGTGTCCTTGGCCTGTTCCAGTATCTCACTAAGCACCCTACGCTGCACTTGTTCACAGTCGGCAAACTGCTGGTGCATACGCTTGGCCAGGTCTTCATTCGATAGTCGTATCAGTTCTTCTGCAAGTCTCATCTCAAACTTCTTTAATTTTTCAAACTTCTCCAGCTACTCGCTGATAATGTGTCTTGGCACAAACTCTTCCTTTTCCGTCGGCATATCGAAACGACTGTCTATCAGCGTATAGAAAAAGTTGTGTTTGACCACATTGTCAATGATACGTACAGGCTTCAGCTGGGCTGACGAGATGCCTTTGAAAATCATCATGTCACGATACAGCAGCGTGGTCTCTTCCTGCAGGAAGTACAGCTTGCTCTTACCGGCAATGCCCTTGGCAAGCTTGTCGCCCATCGATGGATTGGCAACAGACAGACACTCGTCCAGCACGTCGCGGGCATGTTGCCAGTCGAAGTCATCCGGCAGGCTGTCGGGTTCTATGAGGAACTCGTAGCGCACAGGAATAGCATCGGGATTAGGATACATACAGTAGTCCACCATTCTGAAGCCACATTTTTCGGAAACCTGCTTGGCCACCTCACGAAGGGCTACCTCAGTAGTTTTTTCACCCATCAGGTTCACGGTCTGGTTGGCTCTGTACATAAACTCTATAGTCGGCGTGTTGTGGTATTTCCCGACGACACGCACCACATCCTTCATCTTATAGCGGTAGAAACCGGAGAGGTTGGTCACAATCAGCTCATAGTTCTTCCCTTCCTCTAACTGATCCATGGTCAGCAGATGGTCATAGCCCTCTTGCTCTTCAGGCTTGAACTCGTAGAAGACGCTGTCGGGCAACAGCACCGACTGTGTGGTGTCGGCATCGATCATGGTCGAGAAGACACCCTCCGAGGCAATGACACCCGCAAAGAGAAAATGGATGTCTGGACCAAAATATAACCGTAGCTTCTCTGTATAGGTGCTGAAGCCTGCTGTGCCGATGCCTTCCACAAAGCGGAACAGTGGCCATAGCAGGGGAACCAGCACCGTCTCGTTCTGATGGTTTTGCATGATACGACGAATCTCCTCCGCACGCTGAGGCTCCTTGGTCATCTTGGCAGTCAGCTTCTGACGTACGTCGTCAGGCATGTCCACACTCTTATTGATAGTGCCTTGTTCAATGTCATCGGCAAGCATCTCCCAGTTTTTCTCAATAAACCGCAAAATCTCCAGGAAGTAACTGTAGAAGGCACATAGGCAGTACGACAGGTCTGGCTGACGCAAGGCATAGAGCGCCAGCAAGTATCGCGTATTCATGGTTTGTTGCGGCATCATCACCTCTATGGGGGGCCTCTGGATTAACTCAATAACCGTTTTGTTGTCTTTGATGACACGGGCGGTATATGCCCCATAGGTTGCTCCCGAAGGCAGTATCTCCAAATGGCTCTCTATCAGGTTGATGGCGGGGGTATTCCCTAAGAGTCCATGTTTGGAAGCCGCATATATGAAGCCTCCCCGCATGTAATCATCGGAAATCCTGGCAGCCTTCTCCGAGAAGGGGATATGCTTGGGGTTGCCCATCGTGCCTGATGACTTGGAGTAATGCTTGATGTCGTAGACTGTCAGCACGTTCTTTTCTCCTTTTATAGACATGCGCTCAATAGCTTCGGCATAGTCGTCATAGGTGGTCAGTGGCACGCGCTGACGAAATTCCTCGATGCTGGTGATGTCGGCAAAGCCATATTTCCTGCCGTATTCCGTATCCTTGTTGTCCCTGAGGATCTGCAGCAGGAACTGTTCCTGTGTCTCCATAGGGGTAAAGGTGATTCTGTCCAGCCGTTTATGGGCCTTCTTAGCGTCGCTGACCAGCTTATAGTTGGAGAGTTTGATGATGCTTTTCTGAAATATATTGGTCATTGTTTATGTGTTTAGTCTAGTGTTTCTTGGTAGATGGGATACATTCTTAGGAACAGCCAAGCACCCAAAAGGGTGGTGGCTATCAGTAGATAGGCTGAGCACTGCAGGATATCGGTGGCGTGCATACCGGTGCTGAACAGCACCTGTGCCACCAGGATACCCATCAGGGCAGCCCCTTGGTTCATGAAGTTGTAGAAGCCTGACACCACGCCTTTGTTGTTGCCTGCCACCAGCATGCTGTTGTTGAGTGAGAGGATGGCGAGACCGCTGAAGCCCATGGCTTGTATGGTCAGTGCGCTGATTACCTCTACGGCATTGTGGCTACCCGTTATGAAGTAATAGGCAATCAGGGCTGCTGCTGATAACAGCACGATAGCGGTGTTGACGATAAAGGTCAGACGTACGCCATAGTGTTTGCGTAGCCAGAGGGTGGGGAAGCGGCCAATGACGAGTCCTCCCACGACAGGGATGATGAGCATGCCCAGTACGGTGGCGCTGACGCCAAACTCCTGTACGAAGAGAAACGAGTTGATGGCGCTGAAGGTGCCTTGTGCCAGGAACAGTCCTTGTGCGGTGAGCGAGAAATGCTCTATGGGTGAGTGACTTAGCACCTGCCAATAGCCCGTCAGCGTCTGCCGGATATGACTGCCGATATGGCCGATATGGCTCTCCTGTGTGTCACCAACGATTTTGGAGAGCCCTACGGCAGGGATGATGAGCACGCACAGCAGGGCTATCAGCCAGAAGTCATACCGCCACGACAGGGTGTCCGTAATAAAGCCGCCTATCGATGGCGCGAGTACTGGCGAGAGGGTGGTGATGAGTGAGAACCATGCCAGACGTCCCAGCATATTGTCTTTGTCTGAGAAACTGCCTATCCACACCTGTGAGGTGAGCAGGACGGCACCGGTAGCCAGCGCCTGTAGCGAACGCCCGATGTTCAGCACCAGGAGGTTGGGGGCGAGGGCACAGAGCATACAGCCTGCCAGACAGAAGAAAGCGCTGAACAGCAGCATCTTTTTCTTCGACACACAGTCGCAGAGTCGGCCAAAGAGAATGTAGCTGCACATCAGCCATAGATAATAATAGGTAAGGTTCGAGGTGGCTTGGGCCTCGCTGATACCCATATCTGTGGCCATGTGCGAAATAGAGGGTATAAAGATGTCGCCAGACATGCGGATGACCAAAGTGGTCACCACCATCAGCAACCATGTCATCAGTAATGTGCGCTCTGCTCTCATCTCTTTACCCTTTCCGCTCATCCTAATCTTTAATCTTCATCATGTATTCCATCAACATCCGATGGTATCGCTTACCTACGGGTTCACCGTCATACTCCTCTCCAGTGGGGAAACCGGGAAGGGAGTTGACTTCTCCAACCATAAATCCGTCCTTGCCGAATAGCAGGTCTATGCCACAGATATTCAATCCTAACACCTGACGTATCTTGCGGCCTAACGCCACAGCATCCTCAGGGGGCGTGACGATATGGGCCTCACCGCCTACACTGAGGTTCGAGCGGAAATCATTGCTTTTGGTATTGTCACGGATCATGGCAAAAGCAATCTCATCACCAATCATCACCATACGCATGTCGCGACCCTTGCTGGTGCTGATGTACTGTTGGGCTATCAGCGTCGTGTTGTCGTCCTTCTGGGCTAACATGTCTTTCAGCTCGTCCTCGCTGTGTACCAGACATACGCCACGGCCTTCGGAACCATCCACAGGCTTGACGACCATGGGCAGACCCAGACTCTCCACCACCATTGATGTGGGAATCCAACTGTTGAGCAAGATAGTCTTGGGAGTACTGATGCCGGCTTTTGCCAACAGCTGAGCGCATTTCAGCTTGTCACCCGTAGTCATCAGCTGGCGGCTGGTAATCATCAGGTGTGTGCCAAGCATCTCCAGCTGGTCCAGAATCTGAAGTTGGTACTTGTTCAGGTTGCCGGCCACCAGTCCGACATACAGGCAGAAAGCCATATCAGGGCGGTCAACGTATTGTCCTGCCCGCCAGATCTTTCCGTTGCCATTGACGTCAATCTCTATGGCTAACTCATATATGTTGACTAACTCGCATCCTTCAGGCAGCATCCCCACTATACCACTAAAGTCTGTCTTGGACTTGCTGACGATACTGGCGCCCAGTTCCTTAGTAAAATCCGTTAATATCCAACACTTCATATCTCTTTAATGTTAAAGTTTAAAGTTTAATGTTCAAAGTTCAACGTTTCTTGATTCCATTTCTCTTCAGCAGGGCATCAATGGTCGGCTCACCGCCACGGAAACGCTTGTACAGCGTCATGGGGTGTTCCGTACCGCCTTTGCTGAGGATGTTGTCGCGGAAACTTTGTGCCGTCTTCTGGTCGAAGATGCCGTGGCGCTTGAACACGCTGAAAGCATCGGCATCCAGCACCTCAGCCCATTTGTAGCTGTAATAGCCGGCGGCATAGCCTCCCGCCATGATGTGCGAGAACTGTACCGTCATACACGTGTTGGGCAGCTGTTTGCCGAGGATGGCTTTCTTCCAGGCTTGTTTCTCGAAGGGAATGATGTCGTCCGTGAAGGCATCCTTCTTGGTGTAGTACGCCATGTCGAGCAGTCCGAAGCTTACCTGACGCAGACAGGCTGTTGCGGCCATGAAGTTGCGACTCTTTACGATACGGTCTATGAGCTCGTCGGGTAGGGGCTCTCCCGTCTGATAGTGGAAGGCAAAGGTACGCAGGAATTCCTTCTCTATGGCGTAGTTCTCCATAAACTGCGAGGGCAGCTCCACAAAGTCCCACCATACATTGGTGCCGCTCAGACTCTCGAATCTGGTATTGGCAAACATTCCGTGCAGCGAGTGTCCGAACTCATGCAGGAACGTCTCTACCTCGCTCAGCGTCAACAGCGCCGGCTTGTCCTCTGTCGGTTTGGTGAGGTTCATCACCACACTCACATGTGGTCTGACGTTCTCACCCTTCCTGTCAATGAACTGTCCTTGGTATTCTGTCATCCAGGCTCCTCCCTGCTTACCCTTACGCGGATGGAAGTCAGCATAGAACACCGCCAGATACGAGCCGTCCTTGTCGAAAACCTCGTAGGCTTTCACGTCGGGGTGGTATACAGGGATATCCTTGTTTTCCTTGAAGGTGATACCGTATAGTTTGTTCGCCAAACCAAAGACACCCTCGATCACCTTGTCCAACTGGAAGTACGGACGCAGCATCTCTGCGTCGAGGTTATACTTCTTCATCTGCAACTTGTGCGTGTAGAATCCTGTGTCCCAAGGCTTCATGCCTCCCTCCTTTTGGAGGGGTTGGGGGAGGCTCTTCTTCAGCTCTTCCCGTTCCTTGATAGCTGTCGGCTTATAGGCGTCAATGAGGTCGTTCAAGAGTTTGTACACACTCCGACTGTTCGACGCCATACGACGCTTCAACACGTAGTCGGCATAGGTCTTATAGCCTAACAGTTGCGCTATCTCGCGACGCAGGTTGATGAGCCGCTGGCATATCTCAAGGTTGTTCTCGCTATTGTCGTGGGTACAAAGTGTGTTACGTGCCATATAGAGCTGTTCCCTCAACTCCCTTTGCGTCGAATACGTCATAAACGGCGAGTAACTCGGCATGTCCAGCGTGAACACCCAGCCTTGTTTCCCTTGCTCTTTGGCGGTCAGGGCTGCAGCCTCGCGAGCCGTCTCAGGCAGTCCGTCGAGTTGTGCTTCGTCGGTGATGTCGAGCGTAAAAGCCTTTTGCTCTTTCAGCAAGTTCTGCGAGAACTGCAGCGAGAGCATCGACGCCTCTTCCGTCAGCTGGCGCAGGCGTTCCTTGCCTGCTTCGTCAAGCAGTGCTCCGCTACGAACAAAACCCTCATAGCAGTTGTCAAGCAACATCTTCTCTTCTGCCGTCAGCCGCCGATGGTGTAGGTGTACCTGCCGGATGCGCTCAAAGAGTCGCGGATTCAGTCGTACGTCGTTGGCATGCTGTGTCAGGATGGGTTGCATCTTCTGTGCCAGCGCGTCCATCTCGTCGTTGGTCTCTGCCGACAGCAGGTTGAAGAATACCGTCGACACCCTTGACAGCAAGTCGTAGTAGCCCTCGTCCTCCTCGGTATTGATGATGGTATTGTCGAAGGTCGGCTTCTCGGGGTTGTTGATGGTTTTCTCTATCTGCTCGTTGTCTCTGCGGATGCCTTCCAAAAAGGCTTCCTCAAAGTGTTCCAGCTTGATGCGGTCAAAGGGCACAGCATCATGTGGTGTCCCGTAAGGTACGAAAAACGGGTTTTTATTCTCACTCATACTAACGCTTTCTCATTTATAGCGTGCAAAATTACGAAAAGTCGAGCGAAGAACAAAATAAATTAGTATTTATTTTCATTTCGGGCCCTATTACATCAATAGGCGTTCGAGCAAGGGTATTTCTATGCGTCCACGGTGCAGGCTGAGCAATTCGTCGCGCTGCATGTCGTTCAACGCATGACTGATGTCGAGGCGGCTGTCGTTCAACTCGTCGGCAATCTGTTGCATTAGGATGTGGAACGTTTTCGGACCGGCAGGGTAGAGGCAGTGGGCAAAAAAGAAGCGCACCAGCCGTTCGCGTAGACTCTTGGGGGCTGTGCGCCAGGCATGATGACGCAGTCGCTGGCTCTCTGTCGCCATGATGTTCAACAGGTTCAGTCGGAATACCAACTGGGTCTCCAGCAGTAGCAATACCTCCTGCTTGTCAATGCTGAAAAGGTTGCAAGGCGTCAGCGTCTTAAACGACGTTGTATAGCGCTGGTTCAGTCCGAAGAGCCGTTCGGGCTGTAGCGTATAGGGAGCCTTGATGGTTTCTTCCACGCGGTAGGCATTACCATCGTTACGCGTCTCACAGCGCACCGTGCCGTGGGTCAGGAAGAGCAGTTGCAGACAGTCGTCACCCTCGTTGACAATCCGTTTTCCTGCTGCCAATTTGTGGAAGCCGAACTTCGTGTGTCCGGCCACCTCCATCAGGTCTGCATGACTCATGCCCTGAAAGAGTGTAAACTGTAACAGTCTGTCGTACAGCTCCATACCTCACCTTCTCACCTTCTCACTTCTTATTAATCTTCTTCTCCAGTGACGGCGAGTACCACACCGCATTATGTCCGTTATCGTCATAGATAAGGTATGCCATCAGGTCGGGATTACGCTCCAACACTTCCTTTGCCTTGTCAAGGCCCATCACCATAAATGAGGTGGCATAGGCGTCAGCACGCGCACAATGGTCGGTCAGCACCGTTGCCGACAGGATGTTGTGCTGTACGGGGTGTCCCGTCTTTGGGTCGATGGTGTGGGCGTACTTCTTGCCGCCCTTATAGTAGAAGTTGCGGTAGTTGCCGCTGGTAGCCATGCATTTGTCGGTGATGTTGAGCACCGTCTGCAGTTCGTTGCCTTCCACCAGTGGGTCGTCGGTAGGCTTGACGACGCCGATTTTCCAGGGCAGGCGCTTCTCGCTGATGCCCCTTGTGGCTACCTCACCGCCAATCTCCACCAGATAGTTGGTGATGCCTTTTTCCTTCAACAGCTGGGCCACGACGTCGACGCCATAGCCCTTGGCAATAGCTGAACAGTCAAGCATCACGCGAGGATCTTTCTTGCTGATGCCACGACTACTGCCCTTTTTGAAGTACGCTATCTTCTTATAACCGACAAACTGTAGGATGCTGTCTACCTGAGCCTGTGTGGGCATCTCGTTGTGTTTAAAGCCAAAGCCCCAGGCGTTCACCAGTGGAGCAACCGTGATGTCGAATGCTCCGTTGGTGTCTTCCGAGATCTGTTCTGCCAACTCGTAGACCTCCACAAACATGTTGCCCTCAAGGTTTTCGGGGATGGTGCGCTCACCCCTGTTGATTTTCGAGATGATGCTATTCTCGTTGAACATGGAAAGGGCCATGTCTACCTCCTGCAGTCTTGCCTGTATCTCTTCGTGCAGGTCGTCAGCATACTGGTAGGTGATGCTGTAGGTCGTGCCGAAGATCGCTCCTGTGTTGTGCTGATAGGAGGGATTCCGCTGTTGGCGAATGATGAGTATGGTGCCCACGATGAGCAGTGCCAGAAAGGGCAACTGCCAGATGAGCCGTTTTTTTTGTTGTTGATCCATTGTTGTAGTTTTAGTTTTCTTTCGTTATTTCGATGTTTCGAAGTCTCGCTAAATATCGATGATCACATTAAAATTCGCAGAGAAGGTGTCGCTGTCGTTCAGTCCGAAGCCAGGGACATACCACGACGTGCCGATGTCGCCTTCTTTGTGGAACACACGACGCTTATAGCGTACTGTCCACCCCAGATGCAGCGGACCGTATATCTTGGCGTCAATGCCGAGCACCCCTTCCAGCCAGTGTTGCGAACAACTGATGTCCTCTTCACCGAATCCTGACTTTCCTTTGAATACGGGGTCGGGCAGGTTTTCGCGGATGATGTCGCAGCTATAGGCGGTAAAGGCATAGCGGAATCCCGCATACATGCGGTTCGGCCCGTGCTTCTTCTTCAGGATATTCCAGTCCATACCCAGTCGGAAGTAGGGCGCGGTGGTTTTATATGTCAGTCCCGTCACCTCGTCTTTCTCATGGTTGGCACGACCTAAACCCATCTCAAAGATAGGAAACCACTGGTCGTGCAGGTTGATGCGCAGGGCACCCTCGTATTCTCCGTGGTCACCAAGCAGCAGTTGCGCAGGACCTACAAGGTCGAACGACACGGCAAACCCGCAGAAGAGCGGTATGGAGTCTTTCTCCATACGGAATATCTTCTGGCCGTGAACCGCTGTGGCAGTAGCCATCAACAGCATCACACTAACGGCGAGCCTTGAGATATAGTAGGAGATGTTCGTTCGATGTGTCATAGCTCACAAAGGAATGATTGATAACGACGGTGTCTATCAGGTAGTGCGTACTTTTTACGGCCGTCAACGTGTGGAAATAGGAGGCCTGACAGTCTACCGACTCAAAGTGCGGCATGTTGTCTTTCTTGATGACGATGGTGTCGCGCCATACGGTACCAATGGTGTCGACCACCGTCGTACAGATGCTGTCCTCCGGCTGTGTATAGCTGATAGGTATCTGGAAGTTGGTGGCTTTCGCGCCACAGAGACGGTTGATGAGTAGCGTGTCTGTGTGGTCAACACGCTTCAGCCGTACCCACATGGTGTCTATGCCCATCGTGTCGACTTCTCCACTACCGCTCTTGCGAAGTCCGTAGGTGGTCATCACGCTGTTCTGTACCGGACAGTCGATGTTCGTACACGAAACGACAGCAACAATCAGCAATATGACGATGACTATTTTTCGCATCTGATGGTTGTTTCAACCTGATAATCGTTACGGCCGGCACTGCTGCGGCTGATGAGGTCGCCCAGGAATCCGGCGAGGAACAGTTGCGTACCTATCATCATCATCGTCAGCGCGATATAGAAGTAGGGCGAGTCGGTCACCAGACGCATGGGAACGTGGTTATACAGCGCCCACGCCTTGTCGATACCCAGCCAAAGGGCTGAGAAGAAACCAATCATAAACATGATGGTACCTAAGAATCCGAACACGTGCATGGGCTTTTTGCCAAAGGTGCCCAGGAACCACAGCGTCAGCAGGTCCAGGTAGCCGTTGACAAAACGGTTCCAACCCATGAACTTCGACTTGCCGAACTTTCTGGCCTGATGGTGTACGGGCTTCTCGGCAATCTTGTCGAAGCCGGCATTCTTAGCCAGATACGGCATGTAGCGGTGCATCTCGCCGTATACCTCGATATTCTTGACGACCTCCTTGCGATAGGCTTTCAGTCCGCAGTTGAAGTCGTGCAGGTTCTTGATGCCGCTCACCTTGCGGGCCGTTGCGTTAAACAGCTTAGTGGGAATGGTCTTCGACAGGGGGTCACCCTGCTTGCGGTTCTGCTTGTAGCCGCTGACGAGGTCGTTGCCGTCCACCTTGATCATACGGTACAGCTCGGGAATCTCGTCGGGCGAGTCCTGCAGGTCGGCATCCATCGTGATGACTACGTCGCCCTGGGCCTCCTTGAAACCACAGTACAGGGCAGGACTCTTGCCGTAGTTACGGCGGAACTTGATGCCCTTGACGTGCTCCGACTTCTCCGACAGTTCCGTGATGACTTCCCATGAGCGGTCGGTAGAGCCGTCGTTGACGAAGATTACCTCAAACGAGAACCCGTTGTCCTTCATCACGCGTTCTATCCACGCATACAGTTCGGGCAGCGACTCGTCTTCATTAAATAGGGGTATAACAACAGATATATCCATAGTGCACAAATTTTGTGCAAAGGTACGCATATTTTGGGATATACAAAAGTTTTTTGCGGAAATGTTTGGCGGATATGGGAAAATTATGTACCTTTGCAGCCGATTTTGAAAAATGGGCAGTCCTGTACGGCCAGCTCCCTCGGAATCCCCCAGGATGGGAACATAGCAAGGGTACTTGGTTGTAGCGGCGCGATATAGATCGCTGCCCACCCGCCTCTTTAGCTCAGTTGGCCAGAGCACGTGATTTGTAATCTCGGGGTCGTTGGTTCGAATCCGACAAGAGGCTCAAAAAGTACACAATAGGGTCGGTTCCGTTGTGTACTTTTTTTATTCCAAGTCCACCACCGTGATGCCGGCACCCCCGAATTGTACGTGTTCGTCCTTGGCTTTCTTGACGTTGGGAACGGTGTTGAGGTATTGGCGGATGAGCTGGCGCAGAATGCCGGTACCCGTACCATGTAGGATACGCACACGGCTCAGTCCAATGAGGATCGCGTCGTCAATGAAGTGCATCACCGTGTCGAGGGCCTCGTCGCCACGCATACCTCTTACATCTAAGTCCTGATGGAAGTTCTGACGGCGGTCTTCCATCGTGGCCCGCGTCATGTGACTGGTCTGAATAGCCAGGTGGGCATGCTTGTCAGCGGCATTTTGCGGTGCTTCTTTCCGCTTGTCTGTCCGCTCCATTTGTTCCAGCTTGACCTTGCTGCGCAGACCGCCAAAGATGACGGTAGCCTGCTTGCCCTGGATGGCTTCTATCTCGCCAACGCTATTGGTGCCTTTGATGCGGACATTATCCCCAACCTCCAACGGACGGTTCGCGTCGTTGAGGCTGGCTTTGGCACGTTCAGCCAACTTCTCGCTGACGACCTTCTGCTCTGCACCTTTTTTCTCCTTGCGCTGGGCTTTACGTGCTTTGCGCTCCTCCATCTGGCGCAGTTTCTTGGCGAAATCCTCTTCGCTCATCAGTCCGCGAGTATCGTCGTTTTGCACCTGTTCGCGGAATTCTTGCAACTCCTCACGAATCAGTCGCGTCTGCTCCTTCTCGGCTTGCGCCTCCTTGATTTCGCGAATGGCGTTCTCTATCTTGCGGTTCGCCTCGGCCAACAGCTCCTCAGCCTGCGCCTTCGCACGGTTCAGAATGGCTTTGCGCTCGCGTTCTATCTCTTCCAGATTGGTTTCGTAGCGCTGGATATGTCCCTCCAGCGACTTTTCATGCTGATGGATGGTCTGACGCTTACCCTCCCAATAGCGCTTGTCGCGCACAATGTCCTGTAGGTATTTGTCGCTCTGGATATACTCCGAGCCCACTATCTCTGAGGCGTCGTTGATGACCTCCTCAGGAATGCCTGTCTTGCGGGCTATCTCAATGGCAAAGCTCGAGCCCGGCTGTCCGATCGACAACTGGAACAGCGCCTGCATCTGATGTCTGTCGTAGAGCATAGCGCCGTTGACGACGCCTGGATGGTCCTCGGCAAAGTGCTTGAGATTCTGATAGTGGGTGGTGATGACGCCAAAAGCCTCCTTCTTCCAGAATTGTTTGAGCACGGCCTCGGCAATGGCTCCACCGATGGTCGGCTCCGTACCGCCGCCAAACTCGTCGATGAGCAATAGCGTACGGCTGTTCGCCTGCTTCATCATGTTCTTCATGTTCAGCAGGTGGCTGGAGTACGTCGACAGGTCGTCGGCAATCGACTGCTCGTCGCCAATGTCTATCATAATATTTTGGAACGAGCCTACCGTCGAACGGTCGCCCACGGGAATCGACAAACCGCATTGCAGCATATACTGCAGCAGTCCTACCGTCTTGAGACACACCGACTTACCGCCCGCATTCGGACCAGAAATAATCAGCAGTCGCCCAATATTCTTTTTCTTATCCGTTAAATCCGTGGCATCCGTGGTTTCTAATCTGATATCCAGCGGTACCACCTTCTTATCCTGTTTCGCCAGCGACCGCTGCAACAACGGGTGTATGGCGCGAATCCAGTCCATGTGGGGCTCCGCTTTCACCTCCGGCTCGAAGGCTTGCATCTGTTCGGCCATAGCGGCCTTGGCCTGTATGAGGTCTATCTGTGCCAGAAACTGGTACGAGTCGAGCACCTCCTGAACGTGGGGACGCAGCTCGTCGCTGAATACCGTCAGGATGCGGATGATCTCACGGCGCTCGGCAGCTTCCAGCTCGCGCACCTTGTTGTTGGCCTCCACCACCTCGGCAGGTTCTATGAATACCGTCTTGCCCGTTGCACTCTCGTCGTGCACAATACCGTTGATCTTGCGCTTCAAGCCTGGTGCCACGGGAATCATCAGTCGGCCGTCGCGCAGGGTGGGGGCGACATCCTGGGCCACCAGTCCTTCCCTCTGTGCCGAATGCAATATAGTATATAAGGTACGTGAGATGCTGCCTGCCGTCTGCTCTATGTCGTGGCGAATACCCGCCAGCACCATCGATGCAGAATCCTTGATCTTTCCGTATTTGTCGAGTATCGAGTCAATACGGCGTATCATGGCGGGGAACGTCTGCACATCCTCAGCCAGACGGTGCAGGGCAGGGTAATTATAAGAGGTAAGAGGTGAGAGGTCAGAGGTAAGAGGTGTGTTGAGGAACTCCACGATTTTCCCGATGGTCTCCAGCGAACGGCGCAGGTCAAACAGTTCGTCCTCCTCTAAGTGCGTGTTTTCCAGTCGGATGCGTGCCACCGACTCACGAACGTCGAAGAAGAAGTTCATCTCCGGCTTCTCCGTAGCCTGCATCAGACGGCGCATCTCGCGGATCTGCGACAACGCTTCGTTGATTGTGGCGGCATCAGCAGAGAAAGCCAGTTCGTCGACTCGCTCCTTGCCCAGCGTTGAGAGGCAATAGCCTTTCAGTATGCTCCGTATCTCGTTGAATCCTATCTTCTGTTCGTAGTTCTGTGGATAAATCATGGCGCAAGTGATACTAAAAAAGGGAACCCTCGAGTGGTTCCCATTTTTGTTGTTCTTTGCGGAGAGAGAGGTATCTCTCGCGGAAGGAGAGGCTCCCTATATTTTTCCGTCTAACACACTGAGAACCAGCACCGTTAGCATTTGTCTCTATGTGGTTCGATTTCTCATCTGTAATTAATTTGTAATACTCTTCTTTTTATCGACTGCAAGGACGGTGCAAACCGAGTACAGAGAGCTCGCTCTTTGTCGAGGTGCAGCCCGTTCTCGCGGTTTTCAGCCGCAAAGTTACGAATAATTTTCGATATGCGTACCAATTGGAGCAGAAAATATCATTTTTTATCTTTTGTCCGTTCCCTCTACCCTACCTCATAGTCATCGTTGGAATGTGGAGACGACAAAGACAACTCGCAAATTAGACCATAATAATCTATACCATTGGAAACACTCGGGGGAAGGCTTCGATTAAGTGAGAGCAGAGTGGAGTTCACACCTACTCTGCCGAACGTGAGCAGGCTCGACCAAAGGTCAAGCTTCGCCGTGGGGGCAGACAGTCCCCATAGATAAAGAAATCACAATACTGCTGTCCCACCTTATTATATATGGGTCAGATGTTTTGACCACTGTCAATCGTGCCAATGTTAACGTGTCGTCAGACCGGCATCTTTGGCACGACCTTGTTCGTAGATATAATCTTTATCTGGATAAAAAGACTAAGATTTTTATTGACTTTGAGAAAATCTCCTGTTGATTTGAGTGCCGGAACTCGTAAAAAAACATAATTTTAGAAGAAAAACCAAGATATTTGGCAGAAAATGAAAAATTTTCATTATCTTTGTAGCATAAAAACTTTATCGTATGGAAGATGTAAACAGAATTAAATTGGTTCTTGTGGAGAAAAAACGTACCAGCAAATGGCTGGCAGAGCAGCTCGGTGTTAACCCCTCGACTGTCAGCAAGTGGTGTACGAATTCTTCCCAACCAGACCTTGCATGTATATTAAAGATTGCAGATCTACTGGAAGTTGACTTAAAAGAACTCTTTGTGAGAGAGTACAAACAATATCTCCTTTCTCAGGATTCAAAATGATAACATAAAACTATCGTTGGAAGGTCGTAGCGTAGGCCGAGGATAGAGGTGGCCGAGAGCAAGCCGAGTCTTACGTTAGGATAAGAAGAGGGCAAGAAGCCCCCAAGAAGAGGATAAGTAGACAAATAGAAGCAAAAAAGAATAAAAAGAAGAAAGAATAATTGTATGAACGTGATATCATTCTTTGCTGGTTGCGGAGGTCTTGACCTTGGTTTTGAAAAGGCTGGCTTCCGAGTGGTTTGGGCTAATGAGTTCGAACCAAGCGTTCATGCGACCTATGAAAAGAATCATCCTAATACGATTCTCTGCAAAGAAGATATAATTAGTGTTGACCCCAAAGATGTGCCAGATTGTGATGGCTTCATTGGTGGTCCTCCTTGTCAGTCTTGGAGTGTGGCAGGTAAACAACAGGGGCTTGATGACAAGCGAGGCCAGTTGTTTCTCACCTACATTGGCATGATTAGGGCAAAAATGCCCAAGTTCTTTGTGATTGAGAATGTCAAGGGATTGCTTGATGAGAAGTTCAGGGATGTTTTTGAGAACTTTCTTTCGCAGTTGGACGAGATAGGATATGATGTGAAATATCGTTTGCTCGATGCTGTTGACTATGAGGTTCCTCAGAATCGTGAACGTGTTTTCCTGATAGGTTTCCGTCACGACTTGGGAATTGATTACCATTTCCCTCAACCATCTGCAAACAAACCATTGACACTAAAGAATGCCATAGGTGATATTTCAGCTACACCCATTCCTTGTGAAGAAAGCGTGCCAATGACTGATAGTTACAGTTATTACAACGGCAAGTTTGGACCACATTATTATCGCGGCAATCGCCGCCGCAGTTGGGATAAGCCATCATTCACGATCCACGCAACAGGTTACAACATACCCTTGCATCCATCCTCGCCAAGCATGATTTACAATGCACATGAGGATTGGTCGTTTATCAAGGGAAGGTATCGTGAATATAGGCGTTTGACAGTACGCGAATGTGCCAGAATACAGACCTTCCCTGACAACTTCGAGATAGATTGCACTAACATCATTGATGCCTACAAGATGATAGGTAATGCTGTGCCTGTAAGGATGGCAGAGATTCTGGCTACTTCCATCAAAGAGGCTATCGAGAAAGCTACCTATACACGCAAACAGCAACGTGGCGATATCAAGCCAGAAGACCGTGTGTTAGTTGGTTTCTACAAGGGATATCCCCATTGGAAGATTATCACCCACCAAGGTTTCTATTACGTTAGAGCTGATGGACGTGAGGGCGCAATGTCTATCAAGGATTTGCAGCCCCTGCCAAGATTACTCCTGCTACATTCTAACGACAGGATGCAACTATATGAAGTGACAGACATCGAGCCACGTTATTATGGAAAAGACTACATTCAGCGTCTTGGTTTCGAACCATCAGGAGAAACTTATATTGGCGTTGGCTTTGATGCTTCATCCAAGTATAAACTGAAGGAAGTAGGCATTGATAAAGACAAAATAAATATTCAAGAGCGCTTTGCGCCTTATATAACTACATATAAAGAATTGATAAGTACGAAATAATATGCCACTAAGATTTATAGATCTGTTTGCCGGTTTAGGGGGATTTCATTCTGCTCTTAGAGAAATGGGCCATGAATGTGTTTTTGCCTCCGAATTGCGTAATGATTTGAGGAAACTCTACGCAATAAACTATCCTGGCACCAGAATAGAAGGAGATATAACAAAAATCAAGCCTGAAGATATACCCGATCATGATATTCTTTGTGCAGGCTTTCCTTGCCAGCCTTTTAGTCAGGCCGGAAATCAGATGGGGTTTGAAGATGAAGGTAGGGGAAATATGTTTTATGTGATACGGGATATTCTTCGTGAGAAATCTCCACAGTATTTGTTCTTAGAAAACGTTGCGAATCTAAAAGGGCATGATAATGGACGTACATGGGAAATCATAGAACAAGAACTACACGATGTAGGTTATGATATTGATGAAATAATACTCTCACCACATCAATTCGGTATTCCCCAGCATCGTAAGCGCATTTATATAGTTGGTATTCGTCAAGACATGGGTGGGCTGAACAACTTCCATTTCCCGGAACCAACAAATACTCCTTGTGACATACATGATATAATTGATGAGAATGATAACGAGTATATCCCCTTGAAAGAAGATACACGTCATTACATGGAAATATGGAGCGAATTTGTACGGCTTGCTGCAAAAAATCATTGCAAACTACCAGGTTTTCCCATTTGGGCAATGGAATTTGGAGCAACGTATGATTATGAGGATGTACCACCATGCCATCAGAGACCAAAGCAATTAAAAGGCAAACGGGGAAAACTAGGACGTTTGATAGTGGGCAAGAGCCATAAACAAATGATGGCTCAACTTCCTGTATATGCACAAGACATTAGAAAAGAAGGAGAGAAATTCCAAGATTGGAAGATACGATATATAAGACAAAATAGAGAATTCTATGCTGCGAATAAGAGTTGGATAGATACTTGGATTCATAACATTCAAGATTTACAAAACAGTCACATGAAATTTGAGTGGAATTGTGGCAGCAATGTTTCAATGACACTTGATGACAAAATAATCCAGTTTCGTGCATCTGGAGTAAGAGTGAAGATGCCTACTTTTTCACCTGCGCTGAATCTGGTTGGTACTCAAATTCCTATATTTCCATGGGTTCATGTGCCAGATTCAGATTTGTTAGGGAGATATATGACAATAAAGGAAGCTGCTAGAATTCAGGGGATGGAAGACTTGCGTTTCGAAGATGATAATTTCCAGATGACTCCAACCAGATGTTTTGAAGCCCTTGGCAACGCAGTTAATGTGGAAGTAGTGAGAAAAATTGCAAAAGAATTAATAAGATAACCAGTTGTAGAATTATGACTAACGAAGTTGAAATACAAGAGTTAAACATTCAGCCACAAGCTGGTGTCATTGGCGTATTCTCTCGCTTGAACTATAAAGCGTGGTACGCAATAGCCGAGTTTGTTGACAACTCGACTCAGTCATTCTATTCCCATCAGCAAGAATTATCTGCGCACGGAATAAATGACGTAGATATTTCTATTAACTACGACTCAGGCAACGATGTTCTTACAATTACGGACACTGCTTATGGAATGGAATTTGATGATTTTGCAAGAGCAGTTAAGGTAGATTCACCTCCTGATGACAAAACTGGTCGTAATGAGTTTGGTATGGGATTGAAAACTGCGGCTTCTTGGTTTGGCAATGTCTGGTCGGTGAGGTCAACTCAACTAGGATCTAATATTGAATATTATACGGAGATTAATATCCCCGAGATACGAGAGAAGAATATTAATACTGTTTCCATTAGGAAATCATTAGTTGCCTCATCCTCACACGGGACTACGATTATTATTCGCGAGGTAACGAAGAAAATCGGTTCATCTCGTACGAAAGGTAAAATAGTGGAATTACTTAAGAGCATGTATCGTCGGGACCTAAACAGTGGCTATGTTCATATTGATTATGATGAAGAATCATTGTTTTATGACGGATATGAATGCCTTTCATTTAGGAATAAAGTGTGGCGTAAAGAACTGGATTTCACTTTTGATTTCGATGGAATTACTCATAAGGTAAAAGGATATGTAGGTATTTTGGCAAATGGTGGTTTCGGAAGAGCAGGTTTCGCACTTTTCCGTAGAAACCGTGTTGTGATAGGAGGTGATGAATTCAACTTTAAGCCAGATGAAATATTCGGTCAAGCACAAAGTCCCATTGCCCATAAATTATTTGGAGAACTGGATTTAGATGATTTCCCAATAAATCAAGCTAAGGACGGTTTTGTATGGGATGATAATTGAAATCGCAAATCCAAGAATATATCAATATTGCGAAATTAACGAAAAAGGAAAGAGAAAGCGAGGAAGCCACTTCTCAACGTGTATCAGATAATGTTCAAACCCAAGTACAAAATACTATTGATACCCATTCGGCATGGAAACAAACTTCTGATTCCGAGCAACCTGTTTTGCATCCAATTATTGAATCCGATGGACAACCTGAACTTGATTTGTTTAAAGAATACCAAGCAGAACAAGAAAAACTTCCTGAAGAAGTTGATATAAAAGTCCGCAAATATACAATTCCTTTGGATGGAGCTAGTAAATGTACTATCTCGGTTCAATGGACTATTGGTAATTCATCAACGTGGATAAAGGTAGATCCTGCAGAAGATGGAAGTAGTGCTGCAATTCAGTTGAACATAAACCATCCTTTCTTTAAACCTTTTTCGGAAAAGGAGGATTTCAAAATGGTATTGGAGAAATTTGCCATCGCTTTTGCTTTGGCAGAGATACGCGCAAGAAAGAATGCGAACCCTGATGGTATGATAAGTCCTAATGCGTTTAGAACGCATATTAATAATTTCTTACGAGAATTAACTGACGAAGATTAATGGAACAGTACATTATCAATAGAGACAAATGGGCCTCTTCAATTGTTGAAGGGAAATATTTCTATCGCATTCATCAGAAACATGTTGAAGCGTATGGAGAAAAGGGGGCTAATAATATAGTTCAAAATGTTCGTGCAACATATTATAAACTGATGCAGCAACTGTATACCGATCAAGATGAGAATCATAATTCTCTTTTGGTTGGCAAGGTTCAGTCAGGAAAAACTTCCAACTTGGAATTGTTAACAGCATTAGCTTTTGATAATGGTTACAATTTTCTAATCATTTTTGGTGGCTACGATAAAGAATTGCTTCGTCAAAGTACAGAACGTTTTGGTAGCACATTTGAAACCGCTGGAGGTGAAGATGTGTTAGATTCAGAAAATCCGGTATTATTTACGACCAATGAGTTGACTAAAGGATCTCTATCAATAAACAGTTTGGACCCAGAATTCGCCAAGCAACTTCTCGAAGAAGAAAGACCCATAATTATAACGTGTCTTAAACGGCCACCGGCAATGAAGGCTGCATTAAGAGCAATCTCTATGGTGCAAGAATCTGTATCCGGTATTGTCCCATTCATAATAGACGATGAAGGAGACCAAGCCAGCTTGAATACTGCAAAAGACAAAGCGCGTAATTCAACTCCTACTTATAAAAATATTGTAAAACTTAAGCAGGAGTTACAGAACCCGCTATATCTCTCAGTTACAGCTACGCCTCAAGCAAATATTTTTCAAGAGGATATAAGTGCATTAAATCCTGCGTCTATTCATACCGTTCAGCCTGGACTTGGATACGATGGTGCAAGTATTTATCATTTATCGGAGAATCAGATCGTCGAAACGATACAAGAGGAAGAATCCCCTTTGTAGCGACAAGTAAGAAAGAAATGCGTTCTGATATGATTATTCATGTCGATAGAACTGTTGTTGCACATAATAGTATCTATTCGTCAACACATGATATGTTGGAAGAGATAAAGCAGGCATTCGCCAATGAGGACTCAATAGACTTTTATGTAAACAAATTGAAGAAGAGTTATGACAAATTCATCGTCGAAGAAGTAAAATGTCTGTATCCTTTCAATAATGTTCTTATAAAGGAAATTTCCAAAGCAATTCAGTCAACAGGAGCAATTTTGCAAAACGGAATAGGAAAGCATACAAAAGAAAAGGAATTGACGAAATTGCATAAGATTTATATTGGAGGAGACCTTCTCCAACGTGGACTGACATTCTCTAATTTGGTTGTATCATATTTTACACGTTTTGCAAAAAGTGGTGGCAATATGGACACAACACTCCAACGAGCACGTTGGTTTGGCTATCGCAGTAAATATCTTGATTTGTGCAAAATCTTCACAACTAATGATATTGCTAAAGAGTTTACTGTATTGGCAGAAGTGGAGGATGATTTGTGGGAACAATTTGATGACTTGGAAAACGGAAATTTGGAGATTAAAGACAGTCACATTTAAAAATCGTTGGATTAAACAGAAGTTTATTGTAATTAATGATGATGAAATCTCGGCTAACAATGCGCGAATACAGGAGTTGATTTCTTCTATTCCCTCATGGACACCAACAACAGCGGGTAGTACAAATGAAACACAAACCGCTAAATATGCTGTATTCACGGCAGAACAACTTATAGCCCTAATTCAGTCAATTGATACGGCTTTTGATAGAGAACCCTTCTATAAGAGGCCTCTGGTTGAACTTGTAGGGTCATCAGATATTCCAGTAATACTAATGTGGTCTGATGATAATAATAAAATGCGTTATCGTTCTATTTATAATGATGATGCGCATGATAGAATTAAAGCCCTTCATCAAGGTGCTAATACAACAGATATTGAGCGACGAACCTATCTGGGTGACCAAAAAGTAATAGTTGATCCTGAAAAAGTCAATATTCAGATTCATTACGTATCCCCCGGATTATCTAAAACTATGCGTTTGGGTAAAGATCAATATATGTTTGCAATATACATACCCAAGAATAAAATATATTTCGTAAAAGATGATGATAGATATTAGCAACATATTAAGTCAGATTCATGCTATTCCGCAAGATAGTACACTCTATTTAATAGAGAGACTCCCCAGTGGAACAGGCCTTTTTGTATCAAATGGGAATGTTCTTTATTTGGTACCTAATCAGGAGGGTTGCGCTTCGTTGAGTATAAAGACAGAGTTCTTGCATCTCGAAACAAATGTTTTTGTGTCGGCCTTTAATGCTTCTGTTTCATCTTTTGAGAACGGTTATTATAATACCGTGGAATTACAGATGTCTGATTCAAATGAAACGGAAGGAAATCTAAGCGCTTTTGTCAATCTGTGTTTCTCGCATGCCTCTTATATGCAGGGGCAAGAGTTTATGCAGTTTTTTGACTCATTGGTTGCTCTCTTTCAACTACCCAAAGAACAGCATTATAAAAATCTCATTGGATTGGTGGGTGAATTGATGCTGATAGAATATATATTTATCAATAATAGTTTGGATTTATCACCATATTGGCATACTGATGGTTCAACGTCTCGTTTAGATTTTGTATGTCCCTTTGCTAATCTTGAGGTAAAAACTACGGCAAGCAATTCGTTGCGTTTTACAATTAAGCATGACCAGTTATTTTCAGTCGCAGAAAAGAATTACTTGATAGCAATTGTATTAGAAGAAAGTAATGCAGGCCGTACACTTGAAGAGATTATTACCGGTTTATTAGATTCTCCTGATTATTGTAATGGTCTGCTATTCTCAATCAATTTGGAAAAAGAGAAAAGACGCGTGTCTCCGATTGATGCTAAACACAAACGCTTTGTTTTGAGGAAAGTATATGCATATCCTGCAAGCAATATAAACCCCTTTGGAGATATTCCAGACTGTGTGGAAGACTTGTCGTATAAAATAGACCTGCTTCCATTCAAAGATATTCCAATTGCAGATATTTTACCCTAGCTAAAGTTTTAAAAACGAAAAATATGGCAGCACGAAGATATTACTACTCGGATTCCATTACGGACTTTCTGTCTCGGAGCAATAACGAGATAGTGGGTGCGTTGACTCTGGCTTCACAGCATGATGTCAATGATGAGACGTCGAAGTCGTGGGTGGAGGAGATTGAGACGATGCGCGAGGTGCTGGGGCCGTATGAAGGAAGGGGAAGTGTATACTTCGAGTACAATATCCCCCGAATGGGTAGGCGCGTGGATGTGATTGCCGTTATCGATGGTATCGTCTTTGTGCTGGAGTATAAGACTGCTGAACGAAAGTTCTCGCGTGAGGCGCTTGTTCAAGTGTGGGACTACGCTATTGACTTGAAGAATTTTCAGGAAGGTAGTTTGGAGAGGATATTGATTCCGATGCTGGTGGTTCCTACGGAGAAAGGTTCTCGTTGCCGGATGGCATTGAAGCATTTTGGGGACGATGTGTATGAGCCGCTACAGGTGAACACAAAGCGGTTGGCAGAGGCTATTGAGATAGTGCTTGGCACTGTTCACTATGATGTGGCGCCTACGCAAACCGATGACCAATGGGCCAAGAGCGGCTATTCGCCCACGCCTACTATTATTGAGGCTGCCATTGCGCTATATGAAGAGAATACGGTTGAGGACATCACGAAGCATGGCGGAGATATTGACAAGGCATCGGTTGAACTTTGCAGGATAATAGACCATTGCAGGACAAACAACAGGAAAGCTATCTGCTTTATAACGGGCGTTCCTGGAGCAGGTAAGACGCTCATTGGTCTCAATACGGCTATAGACCAGTTTAATCGTGGCGAGAAGGCTGTGTATCTGTCGGGCAACTTCCCGTTGGTGGAGGTGCTGCAGGAGGCGTTGACTCGCGACTATGTGCGTAGGGACAAGAAACGTGCCAAGGATGAGGGCTGCAAGGCATGCACCAAAGCTGAGGCCAAGAGTAAGGTGAAGGCGTTCATCCAGATGATTCACCATTACCGTGACTTGTATCTGGAAGGGACTGAGGTGAAAGGAAAGAAGATAGTGCCTATAGATGGATATTTCCAAAGTCATACGGAAAAGGCTTATATTCCTGTAGAGCATGTGGCCATCTTTGACGAGGCACAACGGGCCTGGACGAAGGAGGAACTGCAACGGTTTATGCGCGAGAAGAAGGGCATTCGCAATTTCCCGTATTCGGAGCCGGAATACCTGATTTCGTGTATGGACAGACAGACGGACTGGGGACTTGTGGTGTGTCTGGTAGGTAATGGGCAGGCCATCAACAAGGGTGAAGCAGGATTGACGGAATGGATAGAGTCCGTTCATAGGAGTTATCCCGGATGGGATGTCTATATGTCGGACTATCTGATTGAGTCGAAGGATATATCTGCGGAAGAGTTGTCGTTGATTAGCAAACAGCTTATTCCGAAGGAGGACCTGCATCTGAAAATGTCTATGCGGTCGTTCCGGTCTGAGAAAGTGAGCATCTTTGTCAATCAATTGCTGGCACTTCAGAAAGATGAGGCTGCGGCCACGTTGAAAGAACTGGAGAAATACCCTATCTTCCTGACCCGCAATCTTGATGATGCAAAGCAATGGCTTCGCGACCATGCAAGAGGAAGTGAGAGGATGGGACTGTTGGCTAGCAGCAAGGCCGAGCGACTAAAGGCTATTGGCATCAATGTGCGTTATCAGCCCAACTTTGTTCATTGGTTCTTGGAAGATGATACGGACATCAGAAGCAGTAACTGTTTGGAAGATACATTGACGGAATTCAAGGTGCAGGGGCTTGAGATTGACTGGGCTTGTGTGACGTGGGATGCTGACCTGCGACTGAAGGAGGACTGGTCGGCATGGCAGCATTTCCAACTGCGGAGTGGTACCAAGTGGCAGAGAATCAATAAGGAAATCAACAAGGAATATCAGATAAATGCCTACCGCGTGTTGCTGACTAGGGCTCGTCAGGGAATGGTGATTGTTGTGCCGAATGGGGATGATGGTGTACCGCCAGACGAGACACGCAAGCCTGAGTGGTATGACGGGATATATGATTATCTGAAATTGATAGGAATTAAGGAGTTATGAAACACATAGAAGTCGTAGCAGCAATCATTCGCAAAGGAGATAAGATATTCGCCTCACAGAGAGGATATGGCGAGTGGAAGGACTGGTGGGAGTTTCCTGGAGGAAAGATGGAGAGTGGAGAGACTCCAGAAGAGGCACTGAAGCGGGAGATACTCGAGGAACTGTCAACGGGGATCAACGTGGATGAGTTTCTTTGTACGGTGGAGCATGATTATCCAGCCTTTCATTTAAAGATGCATTGCTATCTGTGTTCGCTGGTTACGGAGGCGCTGCATCTGAATGAGCATGAGGCAGCAAAGTGGCTCACTAAGGATGAGTTGGATGGTGTGAAGTGGCTACCAGCAGACTTGGAGGTGATAGAAGATGTAAGATGTCTGATGTAAGATGTAATATTGAACAATAGCGACAGCAACAAAAACGTTATAAATCAATTTTTATAAAGATGAACATCCAATCTACTTTACACGGGTACAGGGTTCAGTTCCTATATACGTTATATAGGATGATGCTTTCTGATAATGCGCAGGAAGTGTTTGTGCCTGAGGGTAAGGAGGATTTGGATATTTATGTAGATGGGATCCTTACGGAATGTATACAGGTGAAATGTCATAAAGGAAGGTTGACATACAGTGATTTGTATTCGTCAGGAAAGGCTACTTCATTATACAGAAGGGCATTGGAGTCCCTTAGTGAGAATTCTACTATTAAGGTGAAAGTGGTCTCTATCAATGGAAGAATAAGCGACGAACTTACAGACAAAGCGACGCTGAAAAGGAAATTAAAAGCAGATCCGGTACTGAAATTAAAAGAACCGAATGCGAAAAGGCTTGCAAATATAATAGATGCAACTGTTTTCGAAGAGCAAAAGATGCTTTCAGTTATAGAGTTTGAGTTGAAATCCAGGTTTGTGGAGGTTAATCCTGTCTTAGGTGTCAGATTGCTGACAGAGTGGATATACGAGGCTGCGGAATATGGAGAACAATTAACTATTCATGACTTGGAACAAGAAATTCTCGCCATAGTAGTTTTTCAGTCACGGATACAGGCTTTCCACCATCAACTCGGATATGCAATCGCGCCACTATTCACGGATAACAGTTTGGTTGATTGTGATGAACAGACTTTGTCGAATGCATTCTATGATGGTGTCTCTGCAAGACCAGAGCATATCGTAGCAGGACTGGATATTGAACGAAGAGAAACCTCAAATGACGTTGAAACTGCATTCAGGAAAAGTAATATCGTTATAGTGCATGGATTGTCAGGTGCTGGAAAAAGTACGTTTGCATACAGATACATTTATGAAAATGCCAGTGCAATAGCATACGAAATTAGGAATTGTAATTCAAAAAACGTAAATGACGTGTTGGCATCGTTGTCGGCAATCACAAATGGACTGAGGGTTCCTGCAATGTTCTATTTTGATGTTAATTCATCAAATATGGAGTGGATTGATGTGATTGCGATTTTGGCTGGTAGGAAAGATGTACGTTGTTTAGTAACTATGCGGCAAGAGGACTGGAACATACAATATCCACGAATCAGTACGGCTTTTACTTTTGAGAATGTCACTTTAGAATTGCGTAGAGAAGAAGCCGAGCAGATATATAACAGATTACAGGAAAAAGGCGTTGTTGCTCATCGCTCATTTGAGGTTGTCTGGGAAGAGTCAGAACAATCGGGTAATCTGCTGGAGTTTATATATTCGATGACACATGGAGAAACACTTGAGAGTAGAATTAAGAATCAAATTTGTTGCGAATCGGAACAAAGTCAGCACATGTTGGGATATATTGGCACAGCAAATTACTTTGGTGGGTATATGGACGTGGGTGGATTGCTGCAATTGTCTGGTTTGAACAAAATTGTGGTTTCTTCTTTGATAGAGAAGCTACAGCATGAGTTCTTTAGGGTAGAAGACAATGTGATTAAAGATATTCACCCAGTAAGAACAAAGTTTATAGTTAAAGCTTTGTTTGGTGATAGATATTTACTTTTGAAGGAAACTGCTATGGAGATATATAATAAGATAGACATTCCAGACGGCCATCTTTACATCCTGCGGATGATGAAGGAATGTGGCCTGACAGTTGATGAACTGATTGATGAGTTCTCTAACAAAGAATTATCTCCAAATCAGGCTTATAGTATAGCAAGAGCGTTGTGGTGGTGTGGAATTTTTGATTATGAAAAGAAACACGAGGGATTGATACTCGAGTTAAGCAATCTGATAGGTCCGCTTTGGGAATATTTTTTGCCAATAAACTTTACTGGTATTGACTTAAAAGACAGTCTGTCTGTTTTTGAAAAAACGATACCCAATTTCCCTGATGCAACAAAGATTCTCTCCCAGTTTAGTAATCAGCAGGAGATCTTTTGTCATTTAGAAAGGTGGCTAAAAAGCAGAGGCTTCGGGTTTAAGCCAACAAATCATAGGGAATGGTATGTTTTAAGCAAATTTTTATCTCTTGTTTCATGGGTGAGTGTGAAAGATATTGACATAATTAGTTCTCCTGATAGCCAGGCCATTAAGTCTGAGAGTCTGGATGAGTGTGCTCGGATTCTTCTTGGACTTAAATGTGCAGGGCGTGCAGACCTTGTATCAGATTATGAGAGACAGTTTGTTAAACGTCTGAGACAAGACTATCATATCATACAGTTTAAGAAAAAGAAACATTCACTACAGATGCTGAGTTTCTTAGATTACAATAATGATAGTAATGATGATGCAAAAGACTACAATGGATTTATCACGGAGCGTGCAAATATACGCCTGATAGATCTATGTAGATGTGCATTCCCCGAGATGGTAGAATATCGTTCGGAAATATTGAAAGATGATTTGATAAATCTGTTTGAAGACATGCCAACTGAAAAACAGATAACACGAGATAATCTTCCTCTTGATGAAATGCGTGAGCCAAGAACTGTGCTTTGTAACCTGTATAAAAAAAAGAATGGAATTGATAATCGTGAAATGTATGCGAACCTTGTTTTACAGAAAAGAAGGGATTACATTAGAGCGAATACCATTGTGATGCACTTTCTTGATGAATGGCATAAGAATCCTAAAATGGCATTCAAAGGATATGAACATCTTATAAAAGAATTGGCAGAACTTGCAGATAAGACAGAATTATCCATTCCAACATCAGAAATCAGTGAATTTGGATATGGTCGCTCGAATAATATTTACTCACAAACTAATGGAGACGCTAAACAGATAAAACTTGAAGATATATACCAATCTGTTGACAAATATTTCTCAGGGTTGAGATTATTCTATTATCAATTTTCTAAGGCTATTGCAGAAGAAGATAACTATAAGAACACTGCCTCAGCGAATCTATTTGATACAATAATGCTGTTACCATCATTCCAATCTACCTTCATGAATGTATTTGGTAAATATGTTTCGGAAGACGAACTTGATGGGGTTGATGAAAAAGAGGCTAGGAGCATAAAATGTCTATGGGTTGTATGGGAATCGTTAAGAGATGGTTTCGATTATAGTAATGTGCGTCTGCTGTTACAGAGGTGTGACAAAATGAGAATGTCGCTGATAGACAGGTTAGTTGATGCTATAAAAAAAGAATGGCAAAAATGCGGTTTTGACAATGATAGACTTCATATAAATGTCAACCAGAAGATGATAGAAGTGGACTTCTTATTCTCTAGTGAAGAAGAATGTTATAGAAGTTCTTACTGTATTCAAATGGCTATTGCCAATAAGTTAGCAGGCTATAACTATTTTTCCACTCAACGGATGATACTGCAAAATGAAATAGATAAAGTGGTTTTAAAACCTCTATATCAACTTAGCAATGGAGTTGAAGTGACATTAGACGGGCAACAATTAGTGTGTGGGATGGAAAGCTTACTGGTAAAGGCAGAAGATGTTGTAAAGAATAGCACCTCATATTTTTTTGTGCCAGAACAGATTGAGAATGATAATATCATCACGGAATTGAATGTTTTTAATCAATTGAATAGTGCTTTAAAACTAACTATTTGGACATGCAATAAGTTAACGTCTATTTATGATCAGATAAATGAGGATGATAGCATAGCAAAAAAAATATTTGAGGATTATAGGCTTTTGTGCGAGAAGAGAATATTGGAGGTTGATACTTCAATTTTTGATGTCCTCTCTGCGATAGAGATTCAAGATTGTGTTGTCAGAGATTCAATAAGGGATGCAATTGAAATCTTGAAGCAGTTTATAACCTCTATTGAATCAAATCCCAATTGGTTTGTGGGTTCAGATATATTAAAGGAAGTTTTTGACCATATAAACGACATGAAAATGTATGCTCAAATGCAATTGTTGTCTGGCAAAAAGTTGAATTGAGAATAAATTGATTAAATTTGCAAACGAAACATTAAAATATATGAGACTACCAATTAACATAGAAAAACTGCTCGGTGGACGGGCTGTAGAGGGTGACCGCATAGAGTATAAGACGGGATGGAATCCGGATGCCATCTACCGTAGCGTGTGTGCTTTCGCCAACGACTTCGACGAGACGGGGGGCGGTTATATCGTGGTGGGTGTGAAGGAGGTAAACGGTCGTCCTGTCCGTCCCGTCATAGGTATTGATCCCAATCAGATTGAGCCTATCGAAAAGGATATGGTGGGATTCAACAACCTGATGCAGCCTTACTATCAGCCACGACTGTATATAGAGGAGGCCGACGGAAAGACGATTCTGGTCATCAAGGTGTCGGCTGGAGAGCGTCGTCCTTACAAGGTGCCTGACCAAATCACCGCCAAGCAGAAGACTTACAACTATTACATCCGATACAACAGTAGCAGCATTGTGCCCAAGGGTGAATATGAGCGCGAACTGATAAACCTGGCCAACCGCACGCCGTTTGACGACCGAGGGAACGACCAGATAACGCTGAAGGACATCTCACCACTGTTGCTGCACGACTATCTGGTGAAGGTGAAAAGCAGCCTTGCCAACGATTCACTGACGGAGAACATGGAATCGGTACTGGAGCAGATGGAACTGCTAGAGCCAACGCCCGAGGGATATAACATCAAAAACGTGGCAGCAATGATGTTCGCAGAGTGTCCAGACCGTTTCTTCAAGCAGTCGCAGATAGACATTGTTGTTTTTCCCGAAGGACGAGAGAAGAATCCCAACAACATGATTGAAGTAGAGCCTATCAGGGGCAATGTGCCAACGATGATAGAGAAGACATTGAGTTATTTGAGCACCAATGTCATCAAGAAACAGATACTGAAGCCCAAAGACCGCGAGGAGTCGGACAAGTTCTACAACTATCCGTATCAGGCATTGGAAGAGACTGTCGTTAATAGCCTGTATCACAGAGACTGGACGATTAGAGAGCCAGTAGAGATAACCATTGAGCCGGACAAAATATCGATTCTGAATTTCTCTGGGCCTAACCACACCATTCCGATGGAGGCCATTCGAGAGGGTAAGTCTCTCCGTTCACGCAGGTATCGCAATCGCAGATTAGGTGAATTTCTGAAAGAACTAGATCTGACAGAAGGAAGGGCGACAGGAATCCCTACGGTGCAGGAGGAACTTGAAGCTAATGGCTCGCCCAGAGCGACTATCGAGACTGACGAGGAGAGGACGTACTTCCTGATAGACATTCCTTGCCATCCTTATTTCGCCAAGAAAGAGATTGAAATTGACACCAATGGCGTAAAAGAAGATGCCGAAAGTGGCGTAAAAGGTGGCGTAAAAGGTGGCGTAAAAGAACTCTCTGATATTCAGGAGATTATTGTAAAAGAAATGCTATTCGACCCGTCTATTACGACCAGTGAAATGGCGCAAAAGACTGGCATAAAGTTCAGAACACTCCAGCGACATATCTCTCAGCTTCAGGCAATGGGGGTTGTTGTCCGCAAAGATGGTCGAAAAGATGGTTATTGGGAAGTCGTAAAAAACAAATAGTCTTCTGATACAATGCCAGCTATTATTACAGATACATTCGACTATGACGATATAGTCAGGGTGCTTGACCTTGATGAAGCATTCGTGCATCATCAGATTGATGCGCTTCAGCCGAAGTATTGGCGTGTTGTGATAAAGACGAAACCCAAGGGGCTGAAGATTTTTGCACCTGTGATGGTGAGCGGCAACAGGGGCATCGACTATCTGATATACATGCTGAGCCGAGACTGGCAGATAACAAAGAAGCAGCGATTACTCGACTACATGTATTTCGGAGT
>CACWFY010000008.1 GCA_902760345.1 uncultured Bacteroidales bacterium
AACGGAAAGACATGTTTTGGCGTGATTATCGGAACACGCGCCTATTTTAATTCGGAGTTGGCCAAAGATGTGCGCAAGCAGCTGCTGAAGACGCTCGAAGAGGGTGGCTACGAGTATATCATCCTGCCTGAAGACGCCACACCTACGGGCAGTTCAAGCATCGAGACCCGTGAAGACGGATTGAAAGTGTCGAAGCAGTTCAGAGCCCATCGCGACGAGATAGACGGTATCATCGTATCGTTGCCTAACTTCGGCTTCGAAATTGGTATCATCAATGCCATCAGCGACGCCGACCTGAACGTGCCTGTAATGGTACAGGCCTGCGACGACGAGAACGACAAGGTGGACCTTGACTCGCGCCGTGATGCCTTCTGCGGCAAGATCTCTGTGTGCAACAACCTCTACCAGTATGGCATTCCCTTCACGGACACCACACTGCACACCTATTCTATCTATGACCCGCTGCTCAGGAAGGACATTGACAAGTTTGCCGCCATCTGCCGTGTGGTAAACGGTCTGCGCCACTGTCGTTTGGGACAGATAGGTACACGCCCCTTGGGCTTCAACACCTGTCGTGCCAGCGAAAAGCTGTTGCAGCGTTCAGGCATTACCGTCGTTCCTGCCGACCTCAGCGAGATTCTCTATGCCGCCCAGAAGATCAGCGACAACGATCCGAAGTTCATCGAGATGTGCAACCGCACCTGCAACTATGCCAAGGTGCCCGACAACTATAAAGAGAAGCTGGGCCTGCAGGCTAAGTTCAGCGTGGCTGTCGAAAACTGGATAGAGGCCAACGACGTGCAGGCTGTGGCCATCCAGTGTTGGGACTCGCTGGAGCAAAACTATGGCTGCGCACCTTGTGTCACCATGTCAATGCTAAGCGATAAGCTTATTCCTGCTGCCTGTGAGACTGACCTGGCAGGAGCTATCTCAATGTATGCCTTGACACTGGCTTCAAATAAGGCCTCTGCCCTACTCGACTGGAACAACAACTTTGCCGAAGATCGCAACAAGTGTGTCTGCACCCATTGCGGTAACTATGCCAAATCGTTCGTTGGAAATAACGACCTGAAGTTAGGTCCTCTTGGTGTCTTAGGTCGTACGCTGGGCAAGATCAACACCTTTGGTGCTGTCTATGCCAAGGTAAGCGAAGGACCCTTCACCTTCTTCCGCATCTCAACAGACGACCCGAATGGCTGCATCAAGGCCTACTTAGGCAAAGGTGAAATCACCAACGACCCCTATGGCATGGACGGCTGTATCGCTGTGACGAAGGTCGACAACCTACAAAAGCTGATGAAGTATATCTGCAAGAACGGTTTCGAGCACCATGTCGCCATGTGTCGCACCGATGTGGTCGACATTCTGAACGAGGCCATTGAGACCTATTTGGGTTGGAACCTTTACGTTCACGAGTAAAAACTGCCCTGAAAATTTGGCTGTTAGCTAAAAAAAGTGTATATTTGTCACCGATTTACTGACTGACAAATATACACTTCTTGTTTATGCACACTAAAAAACTATTCATTTCCAGCCTTCTGGCTTTACTAACAGCAACAGCTATGCATTCACAACCCCAACTTCGAGCTGACAATATCGACGAGGTATTGCAGGCGATGACCCTTGAAGAAAAAGCCAAATTACTTGTTGGCGGCGCTAACAATTTTTTCGGTTCTAACGCTGTCGTAGGTGGCGAGGCAGACCTGGTGGCCGGTGCCGCCGGCACTTCTCCTGCCATTCCACGTTTAGGCATCCCTGCTACCGTATTGACTGACGGTCCTGCCGGTGTTCGTATTGACCCAATACGTAAGGGTACTGACAAGACCTATTATGCCACTGCTTTCCCCATTGGCTCATGTTTGGCCTCCACTTGGAACACCGAACTGGTGGGTCAGGTGGGTCAGGCTATCGGTAACGAGACCAAGGAATATCGCTGCGACGTCATCTTAGGGCCTGGCATGAACCTGCACCGTAATCCCCTCTGTGGCCGTAACTTCGAATATTACTCGGAAGACCCACTGCTGACAGGAAGAATTGCCGCCGCCTATATCAACGGTGTACAGAAGGAAGGCGTTGGTGTCTCGGCCAAACACTTTGCCGTCAACTCGCAGGAGACCGACCGTACCAGCGTTGACGAGCGTGTCAGCCAGCGTGCAGCTCGCGAAATCTATCTGCGTGGCTTCGAGATTGCCGTCCGCGAAAGCAATCCATGGACCATTATGGCTTCATACAACAAGATCAATGGTCAGTTCTCGATGGGCAACCACGACTTGCTGACCAAGATTCTGCGCGACGACTGGGGCTATAAGGGTATTGTAATGACCGACTGGATAGGTATCCGCGAGGGTCTGCCCACCATTACCGAGGTGCAGGCCGGCAACGACCTCATGGAGCCGGGACAACCCGCCCAAGTGCAGGAGATTATCGAAGGTGTGAAGAGCGGTAAGCTCAATATAGCCGATGTCAACCGCAACGTGCGCCGTATGCTCGAATACATCGTTAAGACGCCGAGCTTCCGCAAGTACCCTGCCTCAAACAATCCCGACTTCAAGACTCACGCTGCCATTACTCGTCAGAGTGCTAACGAGGGTATCGTCATGCTGAAAAACAACGGTACATTGCCTTGGAAGAGCGGCACGATCAAGACCGTTGCCCTCTTTGGCGAGAATTCTTACGATTTCCTCAGCGGTGGTACGGGTTCAGGTTGCGTGCATCCGCCCTATGTGGTCGATATGCTCCAAGGTCTAAAGAATGCTGGTATCAAGTCTTCGCCTACGCTGACCGATATCTATCGCAAATATATCGAATATGCCAAAGTAAAATTCCAGGCCGAGCGTCACCCTGCCAAGTGGTTCCAGATGGAGATGATGGGCCAGCAGAAATATCCCGAGATTGCCATCGCCCCCATCGCCATCAACAAGGAGGTGGAAGCTGCTGATGCAGCCATCATCACCATTGGCCGTCAGGCTGGCGAAGGCATCGACCGAGACATCGATACTGAGTTCAACCTCATTCCTGAGGAGCGTGCGCTGATTATGGACGTCTGCAATGCCTTCCACGCTGCTGGCAAACCCGTCATCGTCATCATCAACTCTGGTAGCGTCATTGAGACCGCTTCGTGGAGCGGTTATCCCGATGCAATCTTCTGCGCCTGGCAGCCAGGCATGGAGGGTGGCAACTCGATTGCCGACTTGCTGACGGGTAAGGTCAATCCCTCAGGCAAGCTGACGATGACTTGGCCTATCGCTGCTACCGATCATGCTTCTACCAAGAACTTCCCTGGCAGCCTTGACGACTATAGTTTTAAGATGATGGTAGGCAGTAACCGTCCTATCCCTGGTCATGCCTATACCAACCACGAAGAAGATATCTACGTAGGCTATCGTTTCTTCGACACTTTCAACCGTCAGGTCGCTTATCCTTTCGGATATGGTCTTAGCTACACCACCTTTGAATTCTCAAAGCCGGCAATTAAGGCTAAGGGTAAAGATGCCGTCGAAGTGAACATCACCATTAAAAATACGGGTGCTGTCAGTGGCAAAGAGGTTGCTCAGGTTTATGTCCAGGCCCCTAACGGCAAACTGGAGAAGCCCGTTCAGGAACTGAAAGCTTTTGCCAAGACTCGCGAGTTGCAGCCTGGCGAGAGTCAGACCCTACAGATGAAGATTCCTGTTCGTGACCTGGCCAGCTTTGACGAGGCCGGTTCACAGTGGATTACCGAGGCAGGTACCTATACCTTCCGCATCGGTTCGTCAAGCCGCGATATCAAGTGCACGACATCCCTGAAACTCTCGGAATATACCGAGAAGACAAACAATGCGCTGGCTCCCCAACAGCCGCTAAACTTGTTAAAACGATAACACCATGAGAAAATCTTTGATTGTACTCCTGGTCCTCACAGTCTTTTCGACTGTGCGGGCTGAAGATGGTCATCAGTTGTGGCTGCGCTACCAGCCCATCAATAAGGCAAAAGTTATCACAACCCTTCAATCACCTACTATTGACATCATCCTTCAGGAACTCGAGAGCTACTACCGTGGCGAGGCCATAGCGTTGAAACTCGACAAAACCATGCCCGATGATGACGGCTATCGTTTTGATGGTTCAACATTACTAGCCCGACGTGAATCAGGATTGCTATACGGAACGTATGCCCTGTTACGTGGCGACACACAGGCAGAGTCGCATCCCGCCTACCAACTGCGCCTGCTCAACCACTGGGACAACCTTGATGGCAGCATTGAGCGCGGCTATGCCGGCAACAGCATTTTTGAGTGGTTTCACCTGAACAAAGAGCTGATAAAGGAATATGCCAGAGCGAACGCTTCTTTAGGCATTAACGGTAGCGTGCTGAACAATGTCAATGCCTCGCCGAAGATGTTGACGACTCCCTATCTGAAAGAAGTCAAGCAGATTGCTGATATCCTGCGCCCATACGGTATCAAGGTGTATCTGAGCATCAACTTTGCGACGCCGATGGCGCTGAAAGAGACGAAGACCGCCGACCCGCTGGACAAGAGCGTTGTACGCTGGTGGCAGAAAAAAGCCAAGGAAATCTATAAGCTTATTCCCGATTTCGGCGGCTTTCTGGTGAAGGCCAACAGCGAAGGACAGCCTGGTCCTGGCGACTTCCATCGTACCCATGCCGAGGGTGCCAACATGCTAGCCGATGCCTTGAAGCCTTATCATGGTATTGTCATGTGGCGCTGCTTTGTCTATGGTGCCAACCACAAGGGCGAAGACCGCGTAAAGCAGGCTGTCTCTGAGTTCAAACCACTGGACGGTCAATTCCGCGACAATGTTATCTTGCAGACCAAGAACGGACCGCTTGACTTCCAGCCCCGTGAGCCGTATAGTCCTATTTTCGACCAGATTAAGCAGACGCCAAACATGGTAGAGTTGCAGATTACCCAAGAGTATTTGGGACAGTCGCGTCATCTGGTTTATCTGGCACCTATGTGGCAGGAATTCTTCTCACAGGTTAATCCCCGCTCATTGAAAGGTATTGCAGGTGTGGCCAATATCGGACTTGACCGCAACTGGTGTGGTCACCACTTCTCGCAGGCCAACTGGTATGCTTTTGGCCGACTGGCATGGAACCCACAGTTGTCTGCCGACCGCATAGCCCGTGAGTGGATTGGGCAGACCTTCACCACCAACGAACAGTTTGTTACGATGGTATCGCAACTGATGATGGAGAGCCGCGAGGCTTGCGTCAACTACATGATGCCGTTAGGCCTGCACCACATCTTCAAGTTCGACCACCACTATGGTCCTGAACCTGACGGATTCATTGCCAGCTATCCGCTGGAGTGGTGCCCTGTCTACTACCACAAAGCCGACAAGAATGGTGTAGGCTTTGAGCGCTCCAGCAAGGGCACGAACGCCACAAGCCAGTATCGTCCGGAGGTGGCACGTCGCTACGACAATATTGACACCTGCCCGGAGAACGTACTGCTATGGTTCCACCACGTGAGTTGGGACTATCAGATGAAAGACGGCTCGACGCTGTGGGAGTCTTTGCAATACCATTATAACGAGGGCGTACTTTGGACGGAACATGCCCAAAACCTGTGGCACAACCTGTTGCGTCACTATATCGACGAACAGCGTTGGCGTGAGGTTGACGAACGCTTGAACCATCAAGTAGAGAACGCCCGCGAGTGGCGCGACACTTGTCTGAAGTATTTCGGACAGTTTGCTGAGAAACACTATACTTCAAAAAACTAATATGAAACGTAAACTATTCATGATGCTCTTAGGACTGACGGCGATGGCAGTCCAGGCAGGAGAGACCAAAGTCACATCGCCAGATGGCCGCTTGGTTGTTACTATCAATGACAATGGCGGACAGCCAACCTATTGTGTCAACTACGACGGTCAACCCATGTTGATGCCTTCAGCATTAGGACTGAAGACCGACTGGGCTGACTTTACGCAGGGGCTGACCCTAAGAGGACAGAAAGAGAGTCGTATTGACCGCACGTACCAGATGACCCGCACCAAGGCTTCACAGTCACACTACGTCGCCCAACAGGCCGACCTGACTTTCGTCAACCAGCAGGGTGTTCCCCTTTTGGTGACCTTCTGTGTGTCGGACAACGACGTTGCTTTCCGCTATACCCTACAGCCCAAGGCTGATGGTAACAGGATGAGTACTGTGGTCTACAACGAAACCACCAGCTTCGACTTCCCACAAGGCACCACCACCTTCCTCACCCCACAGAGTCTGCCGATGGTAGGCTTTGCACGTACCAAGCCCAGCTACGAGGAAGACTATCGTGCCGATGCTCCTTTAGGTGAGAAATCAGCTGCAGGCGAAGGCTTTACCTTCCCTTGTCTGTTCAAGGTACCCACCGGATGGGTGCTCGTCAGCGAGACGGGACTGGACGGCGGCTATGTGGCTTCACACCTCAGCGACTATGAGTCGGGCAAGGGCTATACCATTGCCTTCCCCAACAAGGGTGAACTGCAGGGACTCGGTAGTCCATGGGCCGGTCTGTCGTTGCCTGCCAGCACCCCTTGGCGCACCATTACGGTAGGCACCTCGCTGAAGCCTATCGTAGAGACCACCATTCCCTACGATGTCGTCGAGCCACGCTATGAAGCCAGCCAACAGTACAAACCTGGTCGCTATACATGGTCGTGGCTGGTATGGCAGGACAACTCATGCAACTACGACGACCAGGTAAAGATGATTGACCTGGCAGCTACGATGGGCTACGAATATGTACTCGTAGATGCCCTTTGGGATACACAGATCGGACGTGACCGCGTTGCCGAACTGAGCCGTTATGCCCAGAAGAAAGGTGTGCGCCTGTTGCTGTGGTACAACTCTAACGGCTATTGGAACGATGCCCCGCAGGGACCACGCAACGGTATGAGCACCTCTTTGGCACGCAACCGCGAGATGGCCTGGATGCAAAAGATTGGCATTGCAGGTATTAAGGTCGACTTCTTTGGCAGCGACAAGCAGCCTATGATACAACTCTACGAAGACATCCTGGCCGACGCCAACCGCTATGGTCTGCAGGTGGTGTTCCACGGCTGTACCCTTCCCCGTGGTTGGGAGCGCATGTATCCTAACTTTGTCGCCTCTGAGGCATGCCTTGCCTCTGAGAATGTGTTCTTCAGCGAATACCACGCTAAGAAGGAAGGCTTTGAACTCTGTATGCATCCCTTTGCCCGCAATGCTGTGGCAGCCTTCGACTGGGGTGGCATTATGATGAACCATCACTTGAGCCGTGACAACAAGAGTCGTCATCCGCGCTATACGACAGATATCTTCGAGATGGCTTCAGGCATTGTCATCCAAACCAGCGTCAACTGCGTGGCCATGTATCCTAACAATCTGCAGGAGTTGCCACAGTTTGAGCTCGATTTCCTGCGCCAGTTGCCAACCACCTGGGACGAGGTTCAGTTTGTCGACGGCTACCCCACACAGTATGTCGTGTTGGCCCGTCGCACAGGCAACCAATGGTATGTAGCAGGCCTCAACGGTCAGAACGAGGCGAAAGCCCTTAAGCTCTCTCTGCCGATGTTTGCAGGAAAGACCGTTAAGTTGTATATCGACGAGCCTCAGAAGAAGGGTCCCTCACAGCCCGCTCTTAAGACTTTGAAGGTAGGAAAAAACGGTGAGGCCAAGGTGACCATCCAGCCTATGGGTGGACTCATTATCACCGAATAGGAGCGGTGACATTTCTTTCTCTTATCCGTCTCATATATAAATAATGTATAGCTATATATGAGACGGATATTTCTTTTGGCTGCGTTAGGGGCTTCCCTAATGTCAGCAGCCCAAACATCGGTAGAGACCCAACGACAGTATCTGAGTGGTCACGGTTGTGACGACATGGTGGAGTGGGACTTCTTTTGCACTGATGGACGCAACGCAGGCAAGTGGACGAAGATAGGCGTACCCTCATGTTGGGAACTGCAAGGCTTCGGCACCTACCAGTATGGTATGCGTTTCTACGGAAAGGCCACGCCAGAGGGTATTGCCGATGAACAGGGCAAGTACAAGACGGAGTTTACGCTTCCCCAAGAGTGGGCAGGACGACAGATTCTGCTGGTGTTCGAAGCAGCCTTCACAGAGATTCGCGTCCAGATTAACGGACGCAAGGCTGGCAACGGCACCTATCAGGGTGGCTTTACGCGACATACTATCGACGTCTCCGATCGTGTGTTCTTTGGCAAGAAGAAAAACCGCTTAGAGGTGGAAGTGCTGAAAGAGAGTACCATTCCGCAGGTGAACCTTGCCGAGCGCCGTGCCGACTACTGGAATTTTGGCGGCATCTGGCGCCCCGTATTTATCGTCTCAAAGCCAGCACAAAACATCCAACGAGTAGCTATTGACGCAAAGGCCGACGGCCACTTCATGGCTGATGTATTCCTGAATCGAGCTGTGCCCAATAGTTCCGTAAGCGTCGACATCATCGACGCCAAAGGGAAGAAGGTGGCACAAAGTCCTGCCTTCCCCATTGTCAGCGACCAAGTCAAGGCCGACTTCAATGCGAAGGGCATCAAGACGTGGAACGCAGAGCAGCCCAATCTCTACACGGCTGTCTTTACGTTGAAAAACGCTGAGGGAAAGACTCTCCATATAGAGCGCCAAAAGTTTGGTTTCCGCACCATCGAATATCGCCACACCTATGCCGGCGACAAGGAAGACGGCGTATTTATCAATGGACAGAAAGTTATCTTCAAGGGTGCCAACCGCCACTCGTTCCGTCCAGAGACAGGCCGCACACTCTCAAAGCAGAAGAACATCGAGGACGTGCTACTCATCAAGAGTATGAACATGAATGCCGTACGCCTCAGCCACTACCCTGCCGACCCAGAGTTTCTGGAGGCCTGCGACTCGTTGGGACTCTATGTAGAGTGCGAACAGCCAGGCTGGCATTGGGGCCACGAGACCATCGTCGGATCGCAAATCGTGGAAGAGATGGTGACGCGCGACGTCAACCACCCCTCAATCATCTTCTGGAGCAATGGCAACGAGGGCGGCTTCAATTACGAACTGGAGCCCGTGTTTGCGAAGTTCGACCCCCAGCAGCGCGTCGTGCTCTATCCTTGGGCCAATCGCAACGGTTTCGAGACGAAGCACTATCGTTCGTGGGGCGAGACAGCAGACTATATGCGCCAGAAAGAGATTTTCATGCCTACGGAGTTCCTGCATGGACTGTATGACGGAGGACATGGTGCTGGTTTGAAGGACTATTGGAAGCTGATGATGAGCAATCCCCGTTGTGCCGGCGGATTCCTTTGGGACTTGATGGACCAAGGTGTGGTGCGTACAGATATGGGGAATATTGTCGACTGCATGGGCAACTTCGGTGCCGACGGCATCGTGGGACCTCACATGGAGAAGGAAGGCTCGTTCTATACCATCCGCGAGGTGTGGAGCCCTGTGCAGGTGTTGTATTTCGACAGCGGTGCCTTCACCATTCAAAACTGCTACAACTTCATCAACCTAAAGGACTGTCAGTTCAGCTATAGACTGCTCAAGATGCCTGCCTACGGAGAAACGGACGTCAAGGTCATCAAGGAGGTGAAACTCCCTTCGCCTGATGCTGCACCAGGTGAGCGCGCCCAACTGAAAATCGAAAGGACAGATGCTGATGTGATAGAGCTGAAAGCTATCGATCCGTATGGAAAGGAGATATTCACGTGGAGCCGTAAGCACATGACAAGGGCTGGTAACTTCCACAAGCCCACGCTGCGCAAGAACACGCAACAGTACTCGTATACCGAGGACGGCGAGCAGCTGCTGGTTCAGCATGGCACGCGTCAATACACCTTCTCCAAGAAGACAGGTATGCTGATGGGGGTCAGCGCGAATGGCAAGAAGTTGTCGTTTGGCAATGGACCTCGCTTTGTGGCTGCCAAGCGTGCCGACCGTTCGCAGGACGGCTTTTACAATCACGACGATAAGGAAGCCTTTCAGAAGAAGACGGAATATACTGAGTATGCCGACCAAGGCGCCTTCGCAGGCTTTACCCTGAGCGACAGCACACTGGTGGCCAACTATCAGCATGGCTCCATTGAAAAGGTGACCTGGCGCTTCCTCGCTGATGGCGGTGCCTATATGAACGTCGACTATTACTTCAACGGTGTCGTCGACCTGATGGGTATCTGCTTCGACTATCCTGAGCAGTTCGTCAAGAGCAAGCAATGGGTGGGCAAGGGCCCTTATCGCGTTTGGCAAAACCGTCAGGAGGGTCCACAGTATGGTCTGTGGCAAAACGACTACAACGACCCCATTCCTGGCGAGTCGTTCGAATATCCTGAGTTCAAGGGCTACTTCTCCAACGTCTCGTGGATGAAGTTGAATACAACGGAAGGTCAGGTGGACATTGAAGGTCTCAACTTGAAGATAGGTATTTATACGCCACGTGATGGTCGCGACCACCTGCTCTACACCCTGCCAGAGACAGGCATCTCTATCCTCAAAGCCATCCCTGCTGTTCGCAACAAGGTGAACACCACCGACCTCAACGGTCCTTCTGCGCAACCCTATTGGAGCAAAGGCAAGGGCAGCATCAACGCCATCTTAAGATTTGAATAGTATGAAGCGCCTTCTCCTTTCATTTATCATTTGTCACTTATCCTTTAGTGTCAGCCACGCTGACACGCAGAAGCCCTGGACCTTCTGGTATTGGATGTATGGTGCAGTATCAGAGGCTGGCATTCGTGCTGACCTGCAGGGAATGAAGGACGTAGGGCTGGGCGGCTGTTATCTGATGCCTATTCGTGGTGCGGCAGAGCGTCCTGAATACGAAGGCAGGGCTGATGCGCTGAGTGAGAATTTCTGGAGGATGGTGGATTGTGCGCTGGTACAAGCTGATTCGCTCGGCTTGGACATGGGTATTCATGTCTGCGACGGCTTTGCGCTGGCTGGTGGACCATGGATTAAGGCTGAAGAATCCATGCAGAAGATTGTCTTCTGCGACACGGTTGTGAGCGGTGGACATCATCGTTTCCTGATGCAGAAGCCTCAGCACTACGAAGACTACTACAAGGATATTGCTGTCTATGCAATACCCGTCAGCAGTCCCTCGGCCACTCATCAAAAGAAGATGACCTATTCTCCCAACGTCACCATCAATGCCAAGGGAGTCTACTGTGCCGATGACCCCTGCTGGCTACAATACGAGTTCAACGAACCTACGCTGGTACGGAATGTGGAGATAGAACCCTCGGGCACTAATATTCAATGCCAGCGACTGCTCGTGAAGGCTTCAAACGACGGTGTCGTCTTCTATCCGGTTAAGCAGCTCACTCCTCCTCGTCAGGGATGGCAGAACACGGGCTTCAACACCACCTTCTCTATTCCTCCCACACGTGCCAAGTATTTCCGTTTCGAGTGGACCCCTGAGGGGACTGAGCCTGGTGCAGAGGATTTGGATGCCGCCAAGTGGAAGCCCGTGCTACGACTGAAGGACATCAAGTTGGGCTGTCTCCCCATTATTGACAACTGGGAGGGTAAGGCCGGATATGTATGGCGCAAAGCTCCTGACACCCCTAAGGAAGACCTGAGCACAGACGACTATTTGCACCCGCAAGATATCGTCGTCACCCAGATGAAGGGCGACATGCTTGTGTGCGACTTGCCCAAGGGCCAGTGGCGCATTCTGCGCATGGGGCACACCTCTACGGGTCATACCAACGCTACGGCAGGTGGCGCCAAGGGATTAGAGTGCGACAAGTTCTCACGCAAGGCTGTCGCAAAACAGATTGATTCGTGGTTCGGCCTCTTTATGCAGCGCCCCAGCCACCGCGCCATCAAATATATGCACGTCGACTCGTGGGAGTGTGGCTCGCAGAACTGGAGCACTACATTTGCACAGGAATTCCAACGTCGTCGTGGCTACGACATTCTACCCCTCTTGCCTATCTATGCCGGAGTACCGATGGTAGGAGGCGAGGAGGTGCTACGCGACATCCGAAAGACCATCAACGAACTGGTCAACGAAGTCTTCTTTACCACAGCCGCTCAGAAAGCGCGCGAATATGGCGTGCTGCTCTCATCAGAGAGCGTAGCGCCCACCATGATGTCTGACGGTATCGAACACTATAAATATGTAGACGTGCCGATGGGTGAATTCTGGCTCAACTCGCCTACTCACGACAAGCCCAACGACATGCTGGATGCCATCAGCGGCGCTCACGTCTATGGCAAAACCATCGTACAGGCCGAAGGCTTTACAGAGGTGCGTGGCGTATGGGACGAGACGCCGGCAATGGTCAAGCCCCTACTCGACCGCAACTTCTGCTTAGGCATGAACCGCTTGTTCTTCCACGTCAACACGCATAACCCCTGGCTCGACAAGAAACCAGGAATGACGCTCGACGGCATTGGCCTTTTCTTCCAGCGCGACCAGACCTGGTATCCAGAGGCCAAGGCGTTTGTCGACTATATCACTCGTTGTCAGACGCTATTGCAACAAGGTAAGCCCGTCGTGGATATTGCCGTCTATACGGGCGAAGAAGTTCCCTCGCGTGCTTTGACGCCAGACAAGGTGGTGCCCATGTTGCCAGGCTTGTTTGGTGCAGAGCGCGTAACTGCCGAGCAGAAACGGTTGGCCAATGTTGGTCAACCTATGGAGGAGTCGCCCGTTGGCGTGCGCCATTCTGCCGGCATCCTCGACATGAAGGACTGGATCAACCCACTTCATGGCTACCAATACGACTCGATGAACAAAGATGCCCTCTTGACGCAACCTTTTAATTATAAGGTATTGGTGATTCCTACCAATGTGTTGATTTCGAAAGAGGCCAAAGAGAAGATTGACCAACTGCGCCAGCAGGGCGTACTCATCATCGACCAGCCCTACCACAAAGCCGTTTTCGAACAGATAGCCCCTGATGCCGTCCTGCCTGAAGGCATCGCCTACGCCCATCGTGCTGGTGACGGCTACGACATCTACTTCCTTTCGAACCAGACAAACCAGCAGCAGACGTTTGCGCCCACGTTCCGTCAAGGTAACGGGAAAGCAGTGGTTTACAACCCCCTGACGGACATTTCGCACGACTATCAAGGTGTTCTTACCTTGCCTGCTTATGGTTCGTTGTTTCTTTGCTACGACTTGATAAAGAGTTCCCCTAGCGGGAACTGGCAGTTCCCTAGGGGAGAACTAACAGTTCCCTCAGGGGGAACTGAGGTAAAAGTATGGGATATAACCTTCCGCGAGGCAAACCTGACGCTGAAGAAGCAGCAGCTCTTCGACTGGAGTCAGCACGCAGACGACCACATTCGTTACTTCAGCGGACATGCGCGCTATACGACGACGTGGAAACTGAAGAAGGACGAGGTACCACAAGGTCGTGCCTGGCTCTCGTTCCCCAACGTGAAGGACATTGCCCACGTCTGGATCAACGGCAAGGATTGCGGCATTGCCTGGACGGCACCCTATGAGGTGGAGATAACAGGTGCGCTGAAGAAAGGCAAGAACAAGATAGAAATCGAGGTGGTCAACACGTGGCACAACGCCCTGCGTGGCCTCGACGCTGGCAAGGCACCCTACGACGGCATCTGGACCAACGCCAAGTATCGCACGAAAGGGGATGGACTACTGCCTGCCGGACTATTAGCAGAACCAATGATCTTAAAAGAACAATAATATGAGAAAGCTATTGTGCGCCATCTGTGCGCTGATTGGAATAACGGCAAGTGGCAAGGTGAAGCTACCAGCATTCTTTGCCGATAATATGGTGCTGCAACAACAGTCAGAATGTAACCTCTGGGGATGGGCAGAACCTGGTACACGGGTTTGCATTACCACCTCGTGGGATAAGAAAGGCCATAACGTAATGGCCAACAAGTACGGACTCTTTAGTTTAAAGGTAAAAACCCCTGAGGCCGGAGGCCCTTACTTTATCGGCTTCAAGGACAAAGACCACGTTCTAATTAACAACGTGATGATTGGCGAGGTGTGGATATGCGCTGGACAGTCGAACATGGAGATGCAGATGAAGGGCTTCAAGCAACAGCCCGTCGAAGGCACTACAGAGGAGCTGTTGAATTGCAAAGACTCGCAACTAAGACTGTTTACTGTCAAGCGCCACGTGTCGCTGACGCCTGAGCAAGACGTCACAGGACAATGGAGCGAGGCCAACAGCGCCAGCGTGCGCGACTTCTCGGCAACAGCCTACTACTTTGGCAAGGCCCTGCGCGCCACACTCGATGTGCCTGTAGGCCTCATCGTGACGGCATGGGGTGGTTCGGCCTGCGAGGCATGGATGGCTCCCGACTGGTTGAAAGCGTTCCCCAAGGTTAACCAGCATGTGACGGAAGAGGACATGAAACAGCTCCAGCAGCGTTGTCCTACGGCACTTTACTTTGGACAACTCAAACCCCTCGTTGGCTACACCATGCGTGGCGCCATCTGGTATCAGGGCGAGGACAATGTACCTCGCTACGACTACTACGCTCCGCTGTTGAAGACAATGGTCGAGGGGTGGCGCAAGGAGTGGAAACAGGGCGACTTCCCCTTCTACTACTGTCAGATAGCACCCTACGACTACAGCCTCATCGAGTGGAAAGACAGCCAGTATCTGCGCGAACAACAGGCAAAAGCAGAAACGATGATATCGAATGCCCGCATGGCTGTGCTGATGGATGCTGGTTTGGAGTATGGTATCCATCCCAGAAAGAAGCGTCAGGCTGGTGAGCGACTGGCCATCCTGGCTCTCGCCAACACCTACGAACAGAAGGGTTTGCCCGATTTCGCTACGTATAAGGAGGTGACCTTCCAAAACGATACGGCCGTTGTCTCGTTCGACAGAAGCAAGGAGTGGGTCTACTTCGAACACGGCACGACCTCCCCCAACTTTGAGGTAGCAGGACAGGACAAGGTCTTTAAGCCTGCCACGAAGGTGTGGGTCAGTCGCAATCGCGTCTACGTGGTGTGCGACGAAGTGAAGAAGCCTATGGCTGTGCGCTATGCTTTCAAGGACTGGGTGGATGGTGACCTCATGCACGACGGCCTGCCCGTGTCTTCATTTAGAACAGATAATTGGTAATATGATGAGAAAGATAATTGGTATCATCTGCGTCCTCTGCGGTATAAACGCATGGGCGCAAACCTCCATAGCTGGCCTCTTCCCTTTGGAGAACAGCGGACGCCTGGTATGGAACTTCAATGCTGGCTGGCGCTTTCATCTGGGCGATGTCGCTGGTGCTGAGGCAAAAGACTTCAACGACCAGGCATGGGAAGTGGTGAGCACGCCCCATAGCGTCCAGCTGATGCCCGCCGAGGCCAGCGGTTGTCGCAACTATCAGGGCATAGCTTGGTATCGTAAGCATTTCGTATTGCCCAAGGAATGTGCCAGTCGCGACGTCACCCTGCATTTCGAGGCCATCATGGGCAAGCAGACCATCTACGTCAATGGCCAGAAGGTCAAGGAACACGAAGGCGGCTACCTGCCTATCACCATCTCTCTCTCTGCTTTTAATGTTGGCGATGATTTGGTCGTCGCCGTCAAGGCTGACAATAGCGACGACAAGACCTACCCTCCAGGCAAGAAACAGGCACAGCTCGACTTTGCCTATCACGGCGGCATCTATCGCGACGTGTGGCTCATTGCCAAGAACAAGGTAGCCATCACGGATGCCATAGAAGAGAATAAGGTGGCTGGTGGCGGCATTTTTGTGCATTATGCCAACATCAGCGACAAGAGCGCCGAGGTCTTTGTCAATACGGAGGTACGCAACAGCGACAGCAAGGCTCGCACCATTACCGTCGAGAACGGTTTCGTCTCTTTTGCTGCGATTCCATCGCAGCGTACAAAGCTTAAATTGGCCCCAGGCGAGGCACGCACCATCACCCAGTGCTTCCTCGTCAAGAATCCTAAGCTCTGGTCGCCCGAGACACCTTATTTATATAATATAGCCACCCGCGTCAAGGACGGCAAGCAGTCGCTCGACGGCGGCATCACTCGTATCGGCATACGCTCCTTTGACTTCAAGGGTAAGGATGGCTTTTGGCTGAATGGTAAGAAGTATCACCAACTCGTAGGTGCCAATCGCCATCAGGACTTTGCCTACGTGGGTAACGCCCTGCCGAACTCACAACAATGGCGTGATGCCAAACGACTGCGCGACGCAGGCTTCACCATCATCCGCACGGCCCACTATCCACAGGACCCGTCGTTCATGGATGCCTGCGACGAGCTGGGCCTATTCATCATCGTCGCCACACCCGGTTGGCAGTATTGGAACAAAGACCAAGGCTGGGACGAGAAGGTGCATCAGAATACGCGCAGCATCATCCGGCGTGACCGCAACCATCCCTGCGTGCTGGTGTGGGAACCCATCCTCAACGAGACGCGCTACCCAGAAGACTTTGCTCTGCAGGCCCTACAGATTACGAAGGACGAGTACCCCTACCCCTATCGGCCTGTTGCTGCTGCCGACATGCATAGTGCTGGCGTCAAAGACCACTACGACGTCGTCTATGGCTGGCCTGGCGACGACTTCAAGGACGACAAGCCCAAGCAATGTATTTTTACGCGTGAGTTTGGTGAACTGGTCGACGACTGGTATGCTCACAACAATCTGAACCGTGCCTCACGCAGTTGGGGTGAGCGTCCCATGTTGACGCAGGCAATGAGCCTCTACCGCTCGACGCAAGAGCTCTTCCACACCACGGGTCAGTTTATTGGCGGTTGCCAGTGGCACCCCTTCGACCACCAGCGCGGCTATCACCCCGACCCCTATTGGGGAGGAATCTATGATGCCTTCCGACAGAAGAAGACCGCCTTCGATATGTTTGCCGCTGTGCTCTCACCTTCTCACCTTCTCACCTTCTCACCTCAAGTTTACATTGCACATGAGATGACGCAGTTCTCAGAAAAGGATGTGACCATTTTTAGCAATTGCGACTCCGTTCGCCTGACGATGTATGATGGCGAACATTGCTGGATACAACCCGTAGAGCACGGCCTCGTGGTCTTCAAAGATGCCTGGGACTTCTTCGAGGCCCGTGACTGGAGCTACACCCAGCGCAACTGGCAGAATGTGAAGATGGTGGCCGAGGGTATCATTGGTGGCAAAGTGGTCTGCACAGCAGAGAAGATGCCATCGCGCCGTAGCACGAAGCTGCGCCTCCGCGTTGACGACATGGGCAAGCCACTCGTGGCTGACGGCTCCGACTTCATCGTCGTCATCTGCGAGGTGACCGACGACTTGGGACATGTGCGTCGCTTGGCCAAGGAAAATATCCGCTTCACCGTCGAGGGCGAAGGCGAGATCATTGGCGACGCCTCCATCAATGCCAACCCACGTGCTGTGGAATGGGGCTCTGCGCCTGTACTGATTCGTAGCACACAACAGGCAGGCAAGATCAAGGTCAAGGCCGAGGTACAGTTCCCAGGCACCCACGCCCCCACATCTGCCGAGCTGGAGATAGAAAGCGTGCCCTACGACCTGCCGATGTGCTACACCGAGGCCCATGGGGCCCATAAGTCCTATGAGACCCATAAGTCCCATGAAGCCCATGCCGCTCCCTCCCTCTCTGACGCCGAAAAGGCTCGTCTGTTACAAGAGGTAGAAGCCCAACAAGCAGACTTTGGCATACAGAAATAGCCGAATTGTTTGGATGTTTCAGAAAATCTTCGTACTTTTGCCACGTGACAATGGTACGAAGATTCTTCTTATCCGCTGTTTTCCTTGCTGCTACGCTACTGCCTGCCAGTGCCCAGCATAGGGCGACGGTCATTTCACAGCACTACACCACCGCTGAGGGACTGCCCTCGAACAACGTGATGTGTGTACTGAAAGACCGTGATGGCTTCTTATGGTTTGGCACATGGTACGGCCTCTGCCGTTTCGACGGCACGGAGTTTTCGGCCTACAATAAGCCAAGGAATCCCCATACCGATTTCCCACCGCGAAAAGTGGAGAGCATGGCAGAAGACGCAGAAGGACAGTTGTGGCTGAAGACGGTCGACTGGCGACTGTATGTCTTCAACCGCCATACGGAACGCTTCCAGGCTGTCAGCCAACAATTGAAGAAATACACCAAGAACCTGCAGATTATCAAGATACAACGCACCAACGAAGGCCGCATCTTGCTGCTCTGCAAGGACAAAACCTTGTTGGAAGCGTATACTGACAAACTGGGGAACATCCACATCAGCAAGCTGTTCGACTCCAAGGGGAAGATTCACCCGCAGACCATGCAGCTGTACAATGATGTTGCCACAACCAGCCAGAATCAGTTCATCTATATCGGGCGTGACTACAAGCTATTTACCATGCGCAAGAAGGGCCACCAGACAGACTTCACGACGGCGATGTCTAATAGCGACAGCCTGCTTGCACGTCAGCAGCATCGTCTGACAGCTATCGCTCAAGAGGCAGGTATCAGCAAATACTCATCGCTCTATCAAGACTCGGACAGCCTGTTATGGGTTACCACCAATAACGAAGGAATATACTGTATCAGCAAACCGCCACAGTGGTTTAGCCTGATTGATTTGCCTGACGACGATCAGACAGGTGTTCGCTGCATCTACCAGACGCGACAGGGTTACATATTGGTAAGTACGCGCCGCCGTGACGTATATCTCTACAACGCTCATGGACAATTGCTACAGACACTACCCTACAGCCGCTATGGTATCGGTGCCGTCTACCATGCCACGGAAGACCGCCGCGGACGCCTGTGGCTCTCTACGAAGGGCGACGGACTGGTGGTTGTTGATGCCCAAAGTGTGGCAGAAGGTTTTCCCGCCAATATGAATATCCGTCACTACTGCCACGATCCTTCCAATCCAAAGAGCATCAGCGGCAACAACGTCTATATGACCTTCATTGATTCCAAACAGCATATCTGGGTGGGAACCCTCGACGGTGGTCTGAACCTCGTTCAGGAGCAAACCGACGGACAGCTGACCTTCTATCACAAGCAACACGGACTGACGCATTATCCTGCCTACGGACTCTATACCGAAGTGCGCAACATGGCTGAAGACGAGCAGGGCCACCTCTATGTGGGTACCATCGACGGACTGATGACGATTGACACCCGTTTCAAGAAGCCATCAGACATCCGCTTCCATACCTATCGCGACGACCCGCAGGCGCTCTTTGCCAACAACGACATCTATACGCTTCATCGCGACCATACAGGACAACTGTGGGTGGGCACCTTTGGTGGTGGCCTACAACGCCTGACAGCCGACGGCCACTTCATGCCGCTTAGTGCACGTGAAGGTTTGCGCAACGATGTCATCTATGCTATCACAGAAGACCTGCGCGGCCAGCTATGGCTATCTACAGAGGGTGGCCTGTCGTGCTACAATAGTGAGACGCAACGCGTGCGTAACTTCGACCGCTACGACGGTATTCCCGAAGTGAAGATGGAGGAAGCAGCGGCTACGCGACTCTCCAATGGCGACCTATGGATAGGCTGTAAGGAAGGTATTCTGACCTTCAATCCTGAACAATTGCAGACGGGTAGCGCCCACTACCGAACCTACATCATCGACCTGGTGGCCGATAACGCGTCGTATCAGGGAGCTACGGCCATCAGTTTTGCCGATCAGGTGGAGCTGAACTACGACCACAACGCCTTTACTGTGGAATTTGCCGCCCTGAACTACCTGAATCGAGGCAACGTCAACTATCGCTATCGTCTGGAGGGTTTCGACCGCGACTGGCGCTATAGCGGTCCGCACCGTGTAGGTTCGTATAACGAAGTGCCGCCAGGCAATTACACTTTTATCGTGGAGACCATCGACGATGCCAATCCCGATCTGGTTTCCTCCGCACGTCTTTCCATACGTATCCTGCCACCTTGGTGGGCTACATGGTGGGCATACCTTATTTATATATGTATTGTTGCCCTGATTACTTGGCTCGTCGTCCGCACCATCCTGCAGATGAACCGTATGCGCAATGAGATATACATCAGTCAGCGACTGGCCAAACTGACATCCAAACCCGACGATGGCGACGAGTTTATTGACCGTCTGCACCGCATTATCCGCCAAAACATCTCTAATGGCGACTTCGTCATCGATGACTTGGCAGAAGAGATGTCGATGTCGCGCTCGGCTTTCTACAAAAAGGTGAAAAGGCAGACAGGCTTTGCCCCAGTAGACCTCATTAAGGAATTCCGCCTCTCGCATGCCGCAGAACTGCTACAAACTACCAACCACAGCATCACCGAGATAGCCTACCGTTCCGGCTTCCGCGACCCAGGCTACTTCGGCAGGTGCTTCCGCAAGCGCTTCGGCATGACGCCTCGCGAATATACGAACCAGCACCCACCGATGGAATAACTATATTTTTTACATGAATTTGATGACACATTAAATGCTAAAACGTCTAAAAGAATGTAAACTATATAGTTGTTATCTACTAAATGAACTTATCAAAGGTTAAGAAATGCCTTGTAATTGGAGCATTCTTTCTACTGAATGTGTGGTACGTTGACGCATTGGCCCAGCCACGTTATCGTATCGCAGCCTGCGACTGGATGATGCTGAAGCGCCAGAAACTTGGGGAGTTCCAGCTGACGCGTGACATTCAGGCCGACGGTGTAGAGATGGACATGGGACCGCTGGGAAAGCGCGAACTGTTCGACAACAAACTACGAGACCCGCATTTCCAACAGCTATTCCGCCACACAGCCGACTCGTTAGGTGTACGGGTTCCCTCGATGGCGATGTCGGGCTTCTTTGCACAGAGTTTTCTGCAGCGCGAAAACTTCAAAGAGCTGATAGCCGACTGCCTAAGTTCTATGGACGTGATGGGTGCTAAAGTGGCGTTTCTGCCCTTGGGAGGCAGCGGACAAGAGTGGCAACAGGCTGGTGCAGTTCACAATGAGATGGTGCGACGCCTGCACGAAGTGGGCGAGATGGCCCGTCGGCAGGGCAAGGTGATTGCCATTCGGACAGCTCTTCCCGCACATGCGAACATTATTTTATTAGATGAGATTAAAAGCAAAGGCATCAAGCTCTACTACAACCTGCAGGATGCCGTCGACGCCGGACGAGACCCGTCAGAGGAGCTGCGCCTGCTGGGTGCGAAACGCATCGCCCAGATTCATGCCTCGCTGACCGATAGTGTCACGTTAGACAAAGACCCGCGCATTGACTTGCACCAGATAAAAAAGACGCTCGACAAAATGAAGTGGAAAGGTTGGCTGGTGGTAGAACGCTCACGCAATGCCGATGACGTGAAGAATGTTCGCGCAAACTTCGGCACCAACGTAGCCTATCTAAAGGAGATATTTCAAAACGAGAACAAACAATAATTACTAACTAAAAATGTTTATGAAAAAGAATCATTTATTAGCAACAATGAAGACATGCCTGCTAATGACAGCAGGGCTATTCTTGGCTTCATGTGCCCAGGATGGTTTTGACGAAGAGACCTTTACAGGTACCTATGGTGGATACCAGTTAGCGACACCTGATGCTTCGTCTGTTAAGGTAAAGTCAAGTTCTGACAAGACAGAACAAACGATTACTTGGAATACGGTCTCTGGAGCCATCAGCTATGTTGTATCAATCTACGAAGGTGAGAACAAGGAGAATGTTGTGGTTAAAGACAAACTGGTTCGTAGAGCCTCTATCACCATTCCACGTAAGGCTCGTTCGTACTACAGTATTGAAATTCAGACTGCATATAATGAGGCTGAGGACAATGCTGCTTCTGAAGGGAAAGCATCTTATAGCTGGGATACTTTCATCGTGGAAATCGACTTACCTGCAGGTGTTGATCTCGTAAACTATCTGGATGAACATCCTACTGCTAATGATGCTATGGTAGACGGTGCCCTCTGTGCTGTATCATATAATCTGACAGCTGGTGCCAACTATACCATGGGCGGTATGGTGGATTTCGGTGCTTACAATGTTACTTTAACCTGTGATGACCCCACCAACAAAGCAAAGTTACTACTATCGGAAGAAAAGAGTGGTTTTGAAACATCTGGCGCTTTAGTGTTAGAGAATCTTTATATTGACGGATTTGATTCTAAGGCCGCCTTTATTGCGATGAGCGAGAAGCCTGCTATTGAGCCTATTATTGTTAATGCATGGGGGGCTGACTATAATTTCTATTGCGACAGGGATGATATTGAAGTACGTGGTTGTGAAATCCACGGTCTCACATCCTATTTCTTCTATGACAATCAGGTTTCGTGTTGGTTCCCGACTACACTTACAATTGACGACTGTATTGTTGAGTTTGCTACCCCATCAGATTCAAAAGCTCTCAATGGTGGTTATTTCTGGACTAACAAAGGTAGTGGCTATATCCGCAACTTGACCATCACAAACTCTACCTTCTACAATACAGGCGAAGGCGACGTAAAATATTTCGTCCAATATGGTGGATTCGGATGGTCGCAGACCAACGAGTCATTAGGATGGGCAGATAATACTATTACCTATGATCATTGTACGTTCTATCATGTCTGCTCAAATGGACAGTGGGGTAACTACAATGGTATTGCCGGTAAGTCGACTTCTTTCTGGAACATGACTAACTGTATCTTCTTTGACTGCTCTTCATCTGGTGTTCCCCGCCGTTTCTTAGCAGGTAAGCAGAATCAAGCAACGGCAACCTTCCTAAACAATACCTATCAGAAGAAGGACGGATCATTCGATACAAGCAATAATGTGTACAGTTATGATATTAGCGGTACTGACATTCAAGAGTCTCCGAACTTCAAGAATCCGAGTGCAGGTGATTTCAGCATCAGTGGTTCTAAGCAAGCCACTCTTGGCACGGGTGATCCACGCTGGTTACCTAAAGAGTAATAAGACTTAAATCTAAAAGAGAATGATTATGAACAAGAAAATAAAAGCATTAGTTTTAGGTTTGGCACTTGCTGCCATGCCGGCATTTGGTCAGAACCAGACCGTTACGGGTACTGTACTCGACGAAATGGGAGAACCCGTTATTGGTGCTACTGTCCGTGTAGAGGGAACAAAGACTGCTACTGTGACAGACTTTGACGGTAACTATAAACTGGATGTACCCAAAAATGGTAAAATAGTAGTTTCTTATATTGGATATAAAGAAGTTGCGACCAAAGGCGGTCAGCTGAAGCTGGAACCAGACAGCAACGACCTTCAGGAAGTGGTGGTCGTAGGTTATGGCACACAGAAGAAGGCGCATTTGACCGGTTCTGTCGCTACCGTTGATATGAACGAAGTACAGGATTTGGCTTCAGCAGGTCTCGCCGCTACTCTAAGTGGTTTAGTAAACGGTCTGTCGGTCAGTGGTGGTGATGCCCGTCCTGGTGAGAATGCCCGTCTGTCTATCCGTGACGTCAATTCTTTGGGTGAAATCGGTTCTACCGCCCAGCAGCCGCTGTTCGTTATCGACGGCTATATCTATCCTAACGATGTGAAGGTTGGTAACTCATTCCAGAATCTTGGTGCTGAGGCTTTCAACAACCTCGACCCCTCTGAGGTGGAGAGCATCTCGGTGTTGAAGGATGCTTCAGCAGCCGTTTACGGTGCCCGCGCTGCCAACGGTGTTATTCTGGTTACTACTAAAAAGGGCAAGATGGGAAGACCTAGCATCAGCTATAGCGGTACATTTGGTTTTACCGATGAAATTGCCCGTCCGAAGATGCTAAGTGCTTACGACTATGGTCGTCTGTACAATGCTATTGCTGCTGCTGACCCCTTGAACACCTCTCTTAATAACAAGACCGATTTATTCCAGTTGAGTGAATTGGAGGCCATGAAGGGTCTTGACTACGACTTGCTAGAGAAGTATTGGAAGACAGGTTTCACCCACAAGCACAGTATCAATGTCAGTGGCGCTACCGAAAACGTCAATTACTTTGCTGGTATCAGTTACTTCGATCAGGATGGTAACCTCGGTAAGTTGGACTATGACCGTTGGAACTATCGTGCCGGTGTGGATGTGAAGATTAGCAAGTGGCTGTCTGCCAATATTACTGTGAGCGGTGACTATGCCGACAAGAACAAGCCCCTTTTGAAGGTTGGTGGTACGAATGCCGAGAAAGACTACAACCTGATGCTGACCCGTCCTCGCTACATTCCTGAAGAGGTGGGTGGCTACTATATTCCCACCTATGGTCCCAGCAATACTAGCAAGAGCCAAAACCAGAACTATTCGTTCGCTGTTCTACAGGACAATGGTGACTATACCAAAGACCGTACTTCTAACATGAATATCAATGGTAGTCTAAGTTATGACTTTGGATGGAACAAGTATTTGAAGGGCTTGAAGCTGCGTTTCTCTTACTCGAAGAGTATCAATAACGACAAGACTAACCAGTATGGTTCTTCTTACAGACTTTATCAGATGACAAACCGTTATGGTGAGCAGAACCATCTGTATACGCCGACCGCTGCCGATGCAGAGTTCGACTATCTGGCTGAAGGTAACTTTAATGCTCTCAATCTGAATAATGGTAACATGTTGTATCGTACAACCACTCGTACCGACAACTATCAGATAAACTTCACCGCTCAGTATCAGCGTACTTTTGGCAAACACGATATCAGTGCTTTGTTCTCTATTGAGAAGTCGGAAGCCGAGAGTGAATATCTGATGGGGCAGGTCGACAATCCTTACGAGTTTACTACTGGACAATCTAACTCTGCAACGGGCGACCAACACACTGTATTTAGCCGCTACGAGAGTGGTACGCTGTCGTACATCGGCCGCATCAACTATGCCTATGACAGCAAATACCTCTTCGAGTTCCTGCTCCGTTCAGACGCTTCTACCAAGTTTGCTCCCGAGAACTATTGGGGCACCTTCCCTGCAGTAAGTGCCGGTTGGGCTGCCAGCGAGGAGCCGTGGTTCAAGAACACAAAGTGGCTACAGTGGATTGACTACTTCAAAATCCGTGCTTCGTTTGGTTTAACTGGTCGCGACAACACTGCTCCTTGGCAGTGGATGCAGGTCTATGCTCAGGATGCCAACAAGGGTACCGTCTTCGGATGGAATTCTGATTCAGGCCGCCGTATTACTATCAACAAGAACAACTCGGCTGTAAATCCAGATGTACATTGGGATAAGTCTTACAAGATGAACATCGGTTTTGATGCCCGTTTCCTCAATCAGCGTCTGTCGGTGACGTTTGATCACTATCGTGAGTGGAACCGTGAGATGTTGCTGAACCTCTCGCAGGATATCGCGTCGACTATCGGTACTCAGAGTGCCGCCGTCAATCTTGGTGAAATGAACAGTTGGGGTTATGAACTCTCTCTGACTTGGCGCGACAAGATAGGCAAGGACATCAAATATCATATTGGCTTGAATACCGGCTATTCCGACAACAAGGTGCTGAACATGGACTTTGAACAGAACTATATCTACCGTCAGATTCAGCAGGGCGGCCGTACCGACATTGGCCTGTGGGGTATGCAGTGCATCGGTATGTTCCGTTCATTCCACGACATTGACGAGTACTTTGACAAGTATATGCGTCTGAAGGATGCTAATGGCAATCCCGCCTTTAATGATGATGGTACGCCAAAGTATGGTACTTATATGGGGCTGGCTAAGGATAAGGTTCGCCCTGGTATGTTGATTTATAAGGATGTTCGTGGTACCTACGATTCCGAGACAGGAACCTATGCCGGTCCCGATGGTATTGTTGACCAAGAGAACGACCAGGTACAGCTGAGTAATCGTGGCAATATCTACGGATTTACCATTAATGCCGGTGGCGAGTGGAAAGGTATTTCATTATCTCTCCAGTTCAATGCTAACTGGGGCGGCTATACCACTATCCCCAGCCAAGCTCTCGGTGTAGCCTCTGGTAGCAATATCGAGTTCTACAATATGCCTTCGTTCTGGAATCCAGACGATATGTATGTCTATCAAGATATCTACGACGGAAATGGCAACCTGCTTCAGAAGATGAACCATGAAGCCTACTATCCCAACTTGGCTTACCAGAGTGTGAATAGTGTTACTTCAAGCTTCTGGCGTGTCAGTGCTGCTCAGGTTAAATTGAGCCGTTTGACCATTGCCTATACCATTCCTTCAAAGTGGATTAAGAGTATTGGTATCAATAGTGCCCGTGTAAACATCACCGGTCAGAATCTCCTTAATTTCTACAATCCCTATCCCGATAAGTTTACCAGTCCGTTGGCTGGTACCTATGGCAGCTATCCTAACCTGCGCAAGTGGACTATCGGTGTTAATCTGTCGTTCTAAACTCAAAAAGACTCAAGATTATGAAAAAGACTATTAAATATCTTAGCATAGGTTTTACTTCCGTCATGGCTTTCGCTGCCTGTAGTGACCAGTTCTTGCAGGACAAGAAAAACTCTGACAATGTGAACACCGATATATACAATTACTATAGTGGCTGTCAAGGACGTGTCGACGATGTCTACGGATGGTGTCTGCCAACTGTCTCCGAACAGACTTGGAAGTATCCCTCCATGGGAAGCAACGATATTGCCGCCAGATCAACCGAGGAGTATACTAACTTCAGTGATTTCGTTGATCCGCAGAAGGAATTATCCTCAATGTCTTCCAAGGAAAACAATGTGCCCGATTATTTCATGGGAACGCAAAACAACATTCAAGAAGCTGTCTACGGCCGCATCCGCAACATCAATGATGCCATGCAGGGTATCGAGGGAGGTACGTTGTCGCAGGCCGAAAAGAACTTGTTGCTTGGGCAACTCCATTTCTTCCGTGCTTGGTGTTACTTCAATATCGTGAAGTGGTATGGTGGTGTTCCCATTGTCGAAGGCACCCCAGCTCCCGAAGAGGGCATTTTCTTCCCACGTCAGAGTGCCAAGGCTTGTTTCGACTACATCATCAATGACCTGAATACCGCTGCTGAGATGCTGAAAGGTAAGATCTGGTCTGGATCTGACTACGGCCGTGTAACCAGCGGTACCGCACTGGCCCTGAAAGGTCGTGTGCTGACATGGTGGTGTAGCCCGCTCTTCAACCGCAAAGGTGACGCTATTCGTTATCAGCAGGCTTTCGAGACCATGAAGAAAGACCTGACTGAGATTGATGCTTGTGGCTACGGTCTTTACAAGTCAGGGGCCGACGTCAATGGTAGCGACTTTGCCAACCAATTCTTGGTGGCCGGTAATAACCCTGAGGCTGTATTCTTCACGCTATACAACAAGGTTGCCAGCGACGACGGTCTGGACAATCAGAAAAACAACTCATGGGAACGTGCTATCCGTCCGTCGAATACCGGTGGCGGTGGCAAGAACCCCAGTAAGATGATTGTGAAGATGTTCCCGATGAAGGATGGAAAGATTCCAGCAGGTACAGGCACCTATAATCTACTGACGGCTTCGCAGTACACCTACGACGAAGACGCTCCCTTCATGAACCGTGATCCGCGTTTCTATCGTACGTTTGCCTTCCCTGGCTTCCGTTGGGCTTACAGTGGCGACCCCACGCAACGCGATGGTCATAATCCTTCCTATGATCAAGGAAAGAACTATATTCTGTGGAGCTATGTATGGTATACTGATATGGACTCTCAGGGCAATCCTGAAAGTGGCGACAAGTATGCTTCTGATAATCTGGGAAGTAGTGGTGGTATCTATGTCCGCAAGAAGAGCGATGACTTCGACATTAACCTCTCTCCGCTATATGCCTATTCACCTACGGCTACCAAGGGCGCAGGTCCATTCTTCTCGGGTGCAACACTCATCGAACTACGTTATGCCGAGGTGCTACTGAACCTTGCCGAGGTGGCTTGTGGTGCCGGCGACATGAACTATGCTGTTGAGCGCTTGAAGGATATTCGTAAGCGTGTTGGTTATACCGGTGACTGCGGTCTACAGGGTGACCTGACGGGCAATCAGGCTGCATGTATGAGTGCCATTCTGTATGAGCGCCAGATAGAGTTTGCCTACGAGGGAAAGCGCTTCGACGATATGCGTCGCTGGATGCTTTTCGATGGTGGTGAACTGAAAGATAATGAGGGCAACTCCATTGCTAATATTCCAGACACATGGAAGCTGTCGGGACTATGGGGGACTAATACCTGCAACTGGCTTGGCTTTGCTAAATTCAATGGTCAACGCCGTGAGCGCATAGAATTCCGCACTAAAGTTATCAGTGGTAAACAGTGGAATGATGATCCCATCTTAAAGGACGCCCTTGATGCTGCTGCACAGACTTATACCGATGAGTATAATGCCGCTCACCCCGAGGCAACCGGCCGCGACAAGATGACAGTGAAGAAGGCTCGCCAACTGATGGTTTGTTACGAGAAAGCTATGGAAACTCGTGACGTAACGGTTGATTTGCGCAGCACTGACCTCGACACCGAGTTGCAGAACATGAAAACATGGTATAGCAATAACCTTGTCACAACAGAGAAGAAGGGCGATGCCCGCCAGCAGGAGCAGGATCTCTATATTGACTTCCGCCCGAAGTACTACTTCCTTGGCTTCTCCAGCGGTACGTCAATGGCCAATAAGGCCCTGCCTCAGACCATTGGCTGGCAAGACTACAACAAGGCTGGTGCCATGGGTACTTTTGACCCGTTGGCTGAGTAATTACTACAGTTACCTGATTATAAATGGAGGTCCAATGTGGCCTCCATTTCTTGTTGTCATCGCTTAGCAATAGTACCATCGTATGGTAGCCATAGTACCATTATGTGGTACGACCAGTACCAAGGCTTGGTATTGGTCGTACCAAAATTGGGGACAAAATCTGGTACGGTCAAAAAAAACGTTTATTCTGGCGACATTATAACCAGCGATGCGTCTTTAATACAAGAAGAATAAATGCAAACGAATATGAAGAAATCTATTTTAGTAGGTATCCTGTTGTCGACCGTCATGTCGGCCAGTGCACAATACCCCGATTTGACCGATGAGGCGAAGAAAGTTATAGCAGAGCAGAAAGCTCAGTGGAAGGCTCATGCAGACTCTGCATGGGAAGTAGCATTTCCCATAGTGGTAGAAGAGGCAAAGGCCGGACGTCCCTACGTTCCCTGGGCAGGCATGCCCTACGACCTGAAACAGGCCAAGATTCCTGCATTCCCCGGTGCCGAGGGTGGCGGCATGTATACCTTTGGCGGTCGCGGTGGTAAGGTGCTGACCGTTACCAACCTGAACGACGACGGCCCCGGCTCGTTCCGTTGGGCCTGCGAACAGGGCGGTGCGCGTATCATTGTCTTTAATGTCAGTGGCATCATTCGCCTGAAGTCACCCATCTATGTCCGCGCTCCATACGTCACCATTGCCGGACAGACGGCTCCAGGTGAGGGTGTCTGCATTGCCGGTGAGTCGTTCCAGGTAGACACCCATGACGTCATTGTGCGCCACATGCGTTTCCGCCGTGGTGAGACACTGGTGACCAACCGTGAGGACTCCTTTGGCGGCAACCCCGTGGGAAATATTATGATTGACCACTGTTCCTGCGAATGGGGACTGGACGAAAACATCTCGTTCTATCGTCACATGTTCGACATGCACGACGGTAAGCCCATGGAGAAAAAGCCCACAGTGAACGTTACCATCCAGAACACTATTTCAGCCAAGGCACTCGACACATGGAACCACGCTTTCGGCTCGACCATCGGTGGCGAGAACACTACCTTCATGCGTAACCTATGGGCCGACAATACAGGTCGTAACCCGAGTATTGGTTGGGCAGGTGTGTTCAACTTCGTCAACAATGTAACCTACAACTGGGTACATCGTGTAGCTGACGGCGGTGAGTATAAGTCGATGTTCAACTTCATCAACAACTACTACAAGCCCGGTCCCCTGACACCGAAAGATACGCCCGTAGGCCACCGCATCACCAAGAGCGAGAGCCGCTCAAAGGGACTGTTCCCGTTCAAGCAGTTCGGACGTATCTATGCTACGGGCAACATCATGGAAGGCTATCCCGAAATTACGAAGGACAACTGGAACGGTGGTATCCAGACAGCCGACAAAGACGGAGAAATGGATGCTACAGAGTTGGCGCTGATGCGTTCGGACGAGCCGTTTGCGTGTGCACCACTGACCATCATGGGCGCTCAGGAAGCCTACGATTGGGTACTCAACAATGCGGGTGCCACCATTCCCTGCCGCGACATCGTAGACCAGCGTATCTGCGAGGAGGTGCGTACAGGCCAGGCCTACTACGTAAAAGATTACGAGAAGGAGTTGGCCAAGATAGAGAAGAAGACGGGTGTCAAGCAAAATCCTTACGGCGACATGTGGGGACTGCACGAGAAGTCAAAGAATGAGGAGGGACTCTTCAAATACCGTCGCTTGTCAAACGATTCATATAAGAAGGGTATCATTACTGATCCGCGCCAGATGGGTGGCTATCCCGAGTATAAGTCTTGGCAACCCTATAAAGACAGCGATATGGATGGTATGCCCGATGAGTGGGAGACAGCTAACGGCTTGAATCCCAACGATGCGAGCGACGCTAATGGCGACATCAATGGCGACGGTTATACCAACATTGAAAAATACATCAATGGTATTGATCCCCACTCCAAGACCGACTGGCGCAATCTGAACAACAATTACGACACGTTGGCAGCTAAGGGTAAACTGATGTAAGCTTATGAAAAAGGTAGTGTTTGCAGCGATATTGTCACTGTTTACCATAACGGCAAATGCCCAGCTCGTAGTCCTTAATGAGGACGGACGGGACTCGGCCTATGTCGAGAGCATCGTCAATCGCTCGCAGAAGATAGTTGACGGACTGCAACTCGATGACAAGAAAACGGCTCGTAATGTACGCAATATCATTGCCAACCGCTACTTCCTGCTGAACGACATCCACTCGAAATACGACAAGAACCAGCAGGCTGAACGCGACGCAGAACTCTACAAGCACCATTTCGAGTTGGTATCGTCACTATCACTCTATCTGACCGACGAACAGATAGATGCCGTCAAGGATGGTATGACGTTCGGCCGTCTGAAGCGCGACTACCAGGCGACACAGGATATGATACCTACGCTCACAGACTTTGAAAAGCAGCAAATACTGATTTGGCTAAAAGAAGCACGTGAGTATGCCATGGATGCTGCTGATTCCAAGGGCAAGCACTTCTGGTTCGACAAGTATCGCGGACGTACCAACAACTGGTTGTCGGCCCGTGGCTATGACCTGAAGAAAGAACGCGACAACTGGATGAAACGCATAGAAGATGCCAAGAAGAAATAAGAACAAAAATCTCCTATTAAGCCCATGGGTCACATTAGCCTTATTAGTCCTATGTGGCTCATGGATACCATCGGAAGCGCAAACGCTTCCGATGGATTACTCGTATTGTGGCTATCAACGCTCAGAACAGCCCATTCCAACGGTAAAAGCTGTCACATTTGTACAGCCCACCGGAGGTGACGACGCTGCCTTGCTACAAGCTGCTATTGACTTTGTCAGCAAGCAAAAGCCTGATAAGCAGACGGGAATGCGCGGTGCTGTATTGCTTTCGGAAGGTACGTTTACTCTGAACGAACCTCTACGTATCAGAACCAGTGGCGTAGTACTTCGCGGCAGTGGTCGTGACAAGACCGTTTTGGTCAAGAAAGGGTACGACCGAGGTGCTTTGCTATATATAGAAGGTACGCCTGAAAAAGTCATCGGTGATACCCTCGATGTAGCAGATATCAAAGCTGGGGATATCAAGATATCTCTTACCTCTCACCTCTCACCTCTTACCTCACATGACAGAGTCATGATTATCCGTCCTTCCACCCAAGCATGGATAGACTATTTGGACTGCGCATCGTTTGGTGGTGGCAAACGAATGGGCTACTGGGCTTGGCATCCTGGCGACATTGATCTGCGTTGGCATCGTACCATTCAGGCTGTTAACAGACAACAGATAACGCTCGACGCCCCTATCACATGTAGCACGGAAGAACGTTTTGGCGGTGCCAAGGCGGTGATTTACCAGCCTAAAGGCCTGCTTTCGGAATGTGGCATAGAGAACTTGTCGATGAAGTCAGACTACGACCACTCACGCCCTCTGGATGAAGACCATTGCTGGGATGGTGTCTATGTCGCCGATGCTGAAAATTGTTGGGTGCGAATGGTCAACTTCCATCACTTTGCCGGTTCAGCAGTCGTCATACAGAAGTCCGCCTCTCAGATAACTGTTGAGGATTGCAAGTCGCTCGAACCCGTTTCTGAAATTGGCGGATTCCGCCGTCGTACCTTCCTGACCATGGGAGAAAAGGTGCTATTCCAGCGCTGTTACTCTGAACACGGCATCAATGATTTCGCCGTGGGCCATACGGCTCCTGGGCCTAATGCTTTCGTACAATGTGAGAGCTTTGAATCATTCGGTCCCAGCGGTGCTATTTCCTCGTGGGCACCAGGCATTCTGTTTGACGTTGTGAACATTGACGGGAATGATATCGTTTTCAAGAATTGGGAACTCGAGAAATTCGGAGCTGGCTGGAGTACCGCCAATAGTACGATGTGGCAATCAACAGCCTCAGGACTGCTCTGCTATTCGCCGGACTCGCTAAATACAAACATCAGCTACGGTTGTTGGGGACAGATACAGGGAAATGGTCACTTCGACCAAATGAACGAACACGTCAAACCCTATTCGCTCTTTGCCTCACAACTGGAGAAGCGCTTAAGCCGTGACGTTAGCAATCAATGTCGTGTGCTGGAACACAACACCAATGCCAGCAGTTCACCTACCATCGAAGAAGCCATGACGATGGCTGAAGAAGCCCTCAAACCTCGTCAGACGCTTAGCCAGTGGATAGATGCTGCCACCCTCCCAGAAACCCATAAGACCTATGAGACCTATAAGCCCCATGAGACCTATAAGCCCCATGATGCCCACACACCCGCCTACGCCCTCACCAACGGTTGGTTGACCAAAGATGGTGAAGTACTTGTTGGAGGTAAGCACCAGACACCTTGGTGGAATGGTCGTACAACCGATGCTGCCATGGCCAAAGCTAAGAGCGCACTGACACGCTTTGTACCCAGTTACGAAGGTACAGGCGGTACTGACCGCATCGATAGCGTCATCGCTGATATGCAGCAAACACACACACTGCTCTTCAGCCAGAACTATGGCCTCTGGACAGATCGTCGTCGAGACGACCACGAACGTATCCGTCGTAAGAATGGCGATGCCTGGGCACCGTTTTATGAACAGCCCTTCGCTCGCACAGGCCGTGTTGAGGGTGGTTATGCCGCTCTCGCTTGGGACGGAATGACCAAGTACGACCTCACGAAACTTAATAAATGGTATTTCTGGCGATTGCAGCAATTTGCCAAAAAGACCGAATCCATCGGTATACTGCTTAAAAATCAGCATTACTTCCAGCACAACATATTAGAGGCTGGCGCACACTGGGTAGATTGTCCGTGGCGTACAGCGAATAATGTGAATGGTACTCCATTCTTAGAGCCTGTCAACTTCACAGGTGACAAACGTATTTTTACGGCAACACTGTTCTATGATGTCACAAATCCAACCCTACGCGAACTGCATCGCCAGTATATCCGCCAGTCGTTAGATGCTTTTAAAGGGCAGCCAAACGTGATTCACTCCATTGGAGAGGAGTTTACGGGTCCACTGCATTTCGTACAGTTCTGGCTCGATGTCATTGCCGAATGGGAACATGAGAATGGAAAGGTATTGGTTGATTTGGCAGTCAACAAGGACGTTCAGGACGCCATCTTGAAAGATTCCAAACGATCAAAAGTCGTTGATATCATCGACATTGAGCAGTGGTTCTACCACAATAAGGGCGAATATGCACCGCCAGGAGGTGTCAACATGGCTCAGAGGCAATATCTTCGAAAGATACGAACAGGCGGAGTACGCTTTGAAGATGTGTATCGTGCCGTCGGTGAATACCGCACTGCCTACCCCGACAAAGCTGTCGTCTATTCTGCGCAAAAGCATCCCGAGATGGGTTGGGCAGCCCTGATGGCTGGTGGGTCATGTGCCAATATCCCCGTCAAAGACGAAGCATTCTTGAAGAGCATCGCCTCGATGAAACCGAGAAAAACTGACGATGCGCTCCTTTTGGAGGGTGCTAATGATATCGTAGTATACAAACTGACTGACAAAAACTTTCCTCTGACACTCAATGATACCTATCAATTGTATCAAATACATGAAAAAACAGGGGAAATCACTAAGCTGCGGCGCCTTAAAGCACCAATTACCATAGAAGGTAAAGGCATCTTCTGGTTAAGAAAAAAATAAGATTTCAATGGGAAAAATAAGGCAAATACCAATTTTTCCCATTTTTTTATCGGTTTTTACACTTGATTTAAATCAATTATCCCTACCTTTGCAGCATCGAAATAACAAGCTACTACTCATCATACACTAACACGGTTATGACAAACTACAACCTTCGGGAACGAACCCGCGAACTGATTACAGCATTCTGCGCTGGCAATGACCATGCGTTCGCTGAGCTCTATGACCTTTATATTCAGATGTTGTTCAACTATGGCAGCAAGCTTACCCAAGACCAGGAACTGCTGAAAGACTGCATCCATGATGTATTTATAAAGGTATATAATAAGCGTAACGACAAGAATGCCATCAACAATCTGGGTTCCTACCTGATTATCTCGCTGAAAAACCGCTTGCTCGACGAGTTCCGCCGTAAGTCATTTACTAGCGAGGATGCTGCTGAGAACTACGAGTATCGCTTTGCCACAAACGATGTAGAACATGACTATCTCAATCTGGAGCATACTGAATTACAGACAGCAAAGGTTGCTCACCTCATGCGAAACCTGACCCGTCGACAGCGTCAGGCCATCACCTTATATTATTTAGAACAGCGCAAATACGACGAAATATGCGACATCATGCAAATGAACTATCATTCAGTACGCAATCTGATGCATCGCGGCATGTTGAAACTTCGTGAGGCTGCCATGTAATTTCTGTAACATATTGATGACAGAATAGCATTTGCTTCGTCTTAATGTAAAGGCGAAGCAAATTGAAAAGAACCATTTACACCCAAGTTGACGATTTCCTGCGTGACGATGACTTCATTCGCTACGCATTGGATGCTTGTACCGATAAGGAGTCTTATTGGACATCTTATCTTTCTGCAGCACCACAAATTCGCTCAGCCTATCTGAAAGCCTACGACATTCTTACTCATCTTGATGACTGTGAATCGCTTTCACCTGAAGAAGTGGACATCTTAAGGAAACGCATCATGCAGACCATCAAGATGACCGCTAACTAATATTCACCAAAATCTAATGTTAGCTGACCATCACCCAGCATATTAAACGTCTTACGATGGTATGGTGTAATACCATATTGACGTATAGCATCGCGATGTTTCTTAGTGGGATAGCCCTTGTTGGAAGCCCAATCGTATTGTGGAAACTCCACAGCCAACTGATCCATATAATCGTCCCTGTAAGTTTTTGCCAGGATAGACGCTGCAGCTATAGAGAGGTATTTTCCATCTCCCTTGACAATTGTAGTATGAGGAATCACAATGGGAGAGCCTTCGACTATGGGACGATAAGGTTTAAAGCGATTACCATCAACAATAATGGCCTCAGGACGCACCTTTAGCTGATCTAATGCGCGATGCATAGCCAGTATTGACGCATTCAGAATGTTGATTTTATCGATTTCATCGGGCGTAACAATCCCTACTGCCCATGCTAAAGCATCTCGTTGAATGATTTCACGTAGTTGTTTACGTCGTCTGTCTGTCAACTGCTTTGAATCGTTTAGTTCCTCATTTACATAGTCTTCCGGAAAGATAACAGCAGCAGCATAGACACTACCTGCCAGACAACCACGCCCAGCCTCATCACATCCTGCCTCTACTTTGCCTGTATAATAATGACTTTCCAGCATCTTTTCACTATTCACTATTTCACTTTAACAAATGATACGTGCCTCCTGCCATGGGCCTGACGACTCCCTTCATCTCCAAAGAAAACAGCAAAGCCGTAAGTTGACCAATAGAGATATTCGTTTTCACGCTGATAAGGTTCAATTGTAAGTCATTGGTGTCTTGTAGAAGCATAACAACCCGCCGTTCTTCTTCTGTCAGATCAGGAAACAACTGACGTTCAATTACCTCAGGACGGTCTGTCATCGTCTGCCATCCCATAGCCTCAACAAATTCCTCTGCCGACGTAATGAGTGCAGCAGTATTGTTTCGTATCATTAAGTTGCATCCCTCGCTATATGGCTGCCCGACATTGCCAGGAAAGGCGAAGACATCACGACCATACTCCTGTGCTATACGACAAGTAATGAGCCCACCGCCTTTCACAGCACTCTCAACAAGGATAGTCGCATCACTCATGCCAGCCACGATACGGTTTCGTTGTCTGAAGTTGTTTGGTAAGGCTTCTGTCTGACTCATATATTCTGTCAGCAAGCCTCCATTTTTTACCATTTCAACGGCAGTGTCACGATGACGAGGCGGATATATCTGGTCCAAGCCATGGGCCAAGACACCCACCGTTTCATAGCCTTGTTCCAAAGCGTTGCGGTGAGCACAGATATCTATGCCATAAGCTAGTCCACTGACGATTAGCACCTGTGGACACAACCGTCTTAAATCGCTAATGAAGCGCCGCACCAAATCCTGTCCATAAGGTGTACAATGGCGCGTACCCACCATATCAACGACATATTGCTGGTTCAAATCAGACGTTCCCTTATAGAATACCACTACTGGCGCATCGGCACATTCGCGAAGACGCTGGGGATAGTCTTCATCGTCCAAGCATAGAGCACGGACGCCTCCTTTTTGCATAAATTCCATCTCAGCAGCAGCACGGTGCAGGGCATCGTCCCAGTTTTTCATTGACTCTCTCAGCCGTGGCGTAGCTTCAGGCATTACGTCACCGATGTCGTTACGATGTTCATACACAGCCTGTCCACCACCCAGAGTTCGATAGAGTAACAAAGCGGTTTGCTGATTGAAGCCCGTCATGCGTGTCAGTGCGACGGTATAGTATATCTCTTCCTGTTGCATAGTTTACAAATAATCTGCAAAAGCGCGGTCATAGTCGTCACTACCTGCCAATCGTCCATTGACAAGACATACCAGTGTTATATCGCCTCGGAAGCATAGTGCCTCATCGGCCGCCCGATAGATATCCTGATGGAAGATGTATTTGATGCCTTGCTTCTCCAGCCATAGTCGCGAAATAAACTCATCGTCACAGCGTAATGGGGTTTTGTATTGTAGGTTCATACGAGCTACCACCGCGTCGACTCCTTTCTGGTGCATCTCAGCAAAGCTTAGTCCACACTGTTTCAAAAACAGGTGCCTTGTGTGTTCTGTATAATGCAGATAGTTGGCATTGTTAACAATACCCTCGATATCGCACTCATAGTCTCGCACTTCCATGCGTGTTTCAAAAACGTACTTGCTCATCTGTTATTTCGTTTTAGATATTCATAGCCAATGCGACAACGCAGACAGTCTTTCTTGTCGCAGTATTCTTTTTTCAACTGTATCAGTGCCTGTGAGTCACCTGCCGATTTAACCTGCAAGCCACAAGCCTGCCACATGCGGATGATATGGTTGTTTTCTGCCTTCAACTGTTCTAGGATGTCAAAGGCACGGTCGCATAACTCCTCTTTTATGATATGACGTCCGTAGGCAAAGAGCATCGGCACACAAGTGTTGATAAGTAACAGATTGATGGAGAACGGCGACAAATGCTTGGCATTAGAGACACTTTCTGAACCAAACGTGTAGTGCGTCTCCCAATAGGGTGTTACTTGTGTGCACATCATTTGAGACATCGATATGACATCTTTGCTATCTATCAATGCCGACAAATTTGTACGTCGTTCATAGTAGAGCATGGCTAATTGTGAGATACGGATATGGGGGAAGTTCTGCGGGCGTAGTCGCAGAAAGCGCCAACGATGAAAATCCATCGGTTTCAACGAGAACTTATGAGCCAAATATTGGTATTCGTTGCGCAATTTGGTAAAGTAACCTTCATTGAGAGCCTCCTGTTGATAACGCTCGGGAATAGCCTGAATATCCAACAGTCCTGCCTGTCCCATAAAGATGGCCTCTATCTGGAAAAGATCATCACGGTGCTTACCAACGGCCTGCAACGGAATATGTCTGGCCCATTCCTCGAAGGCGTCACCATTGATGCCAAAGCCATAGTTGCGCGCCAATGTGATAAAGTAGGCATCTTCCCACGATCCGCCAGCTTGTTTGGCTCGCAGCTCAATCGCTACGGTTTTCTGTTCCAACCGCTCCGTCTGCAAGGCTGCCATCCAAGCATGTATTGTCAGCGGCGTCAAATCAGGAATAATACGGTAACACGGTGGATAAGCATCCGTTTTCAACAACTCTGCATAGTTGTCATAGACAGTCTGTGGTACTGTCAGTTGCATTTGCGGCACGAACAGTCCGCTTTCCGTCTGCACATCACGGTCAACCTGCCCTACCACATGCAGCACCACATTATTGTAGTTAGCATCCGTCTGGTGTCCATGTAGGTACCAGTCACTGGCCTTATCGTGAATCTCTACATTACCCACCCACAACGTACCGCCAATCTTAACCTTCGCATTAAAGAAGTCAGGTCCGCTATTACGATTATGTAGGCCAGGATCAATGACCTCCACTTGCTGACCATCGGTAGTCTGCAAACCTTCAAGCGGCCATAGCTTATGTTTCCAGCAGTAGTGTAATAGCTGTTCCATGCCACAAATGTAGCAAGTTTTTCTGATACCACCAAATATTTTGGCATAAAGATATCGTTCAATGCAGCAGAGGGTCGGCCTTAAGGGGTAAGCACGTATTCGAAGGGGAAAGCAGGCAGGCCCTTCCGACTACGCATCGTAGCACGGGGATTGTCTTTCCATGCATAGCGCACATAAGCAGGGTTGTTGACGGGTGAACGGAATTTCAGATAGGCTCCCGACATCACGGCCTCGACATTGACAAAGCGCTTGTCGGCACCGGCGACCTCCACCTCGGCAATAGGGCCGTCTTGCATAGGCTGGTCGAAGATAACGGTAACCTCCTGACCACTGACATCATGGCCCACAGGCTGTGGAGACAGGGCCGGCCACTCGCCATAGACGAGACGGTCCATGCAGAGTGCTACACGCTCGGCAGCCTCTTTCTTACGCAAAGGATGAATGTCGACGGTCTCGCCAAGATCGATGAGACACGCTGTCTCAGCACACTCGTCACCCAGCGTGGCCAGACGCTGGGCCTCACGCAACTGTGCCCAGCTACTGTTCGTGGGATCCGCCTGATCTGTAATAGGACGTGGAAATGCCGTCTGCTGGCGACCATCATAATTGGCTAACTGAACAACCACGAATGGCATTTGCTGGTCTTTCCAACAATCGCGCCAGCCTCCTATGAGCTTACGGAGATAATCACCATAAGGAGCAGGATTACCCGTGTTCGACTCTCCCTGATACCACACTACACCACTTAAAGCATAAGGTGCCAAAGGATAGAGCACGGCATTATAGAGCGTGGTGGGCAGATTCTGCAACGACACATCGCCACTAGGACACGACGGCATCTCAGCACCCACCAGCATCTTCCACTGGCTGCCAAGGGGAATCACATCGCGGGGCATAGGATTTTGACTATAGCGGTCGTCACCAAAGCAGAGCATGTAGGGCTTCTCAGGGATGAAGTGTGCTGCACCATACTTGTTGATAAAGCGGATGGCTATGACGTTGTCGCCCTCGCGAAGCAGTCCCTCGGGGACGTCATAGCGGCGGGGCGGATACTGGTAGTAGGTATGTCCTATCTCCTGACCATTCAGGTAGGTGACATCCTGATCGAACAGCGTACCCAGCAACAGACGGGCAGGCTTTCCTGCGTGTTCCTTGTCTATATAGATATGCTGACGAAGCCAAACAGAGCCTATGCCATGCCAAGTCCAGTCGTTCTGGTCGATGGTCTTCCAATCTGTGTCGTGACAAGACAGCTGAGGGTATGTCTGCGTATCGTCCTGCGTGTTGAGTATCTCTTCCCAACGCTTGTTGGCCTCGTTGTTAGCCTGCATCTGCGCACGGACATAGTTGTCATTCTGGTAGAAAGCAACCTTTTTTAATAGCATCGGATAGTCATGCATCAACGAATCGGCACTAAGCCAAGCTTCGATAGGCGTTCCTCCCCAGCTGTTGACGATGACACCCTGCGGAACACCGGTCTTCTCCTGCATGCGCTTGCCCAAGAAGGTGCCAAGAGCAGAGAAGGGCCATGCATTCTCCTTGGTCAGTGGCTTCCACGCTGTAGGCAGGATGTCGTCCTGCACACCATGGGTGTTGGTAGCATTACGAACACGAAACAAACGCACCTTGTCGTTGCTAAAACGGTCGATTTCATCGGCATACTGCGGATAGACGCGCTCTATATGCACATCGATGTTTGACTGTCCAGAGCAAAGCCATACGTCACCCACCAGCACATCTGTCAGCTCCTGATCGCCAACCACGAGCGTATAAGGACCACCAGCTTTGGTCTTCGGCAAATCAAAGCGCCAGTGTCCTTGCCCATCAGCCGTCGTGGTATACTGCTTCTTCTGCCAACGAATCACCACCCGCTCCTGGGGGTCGGCCTTGCCCCATACAGGAATGGGCTTGCCACGTTGGAGAACCATGCCTGACTGAAACATTTGAGGTAATATCACCTTGGCATGGGCTAACGAAAAACCTGCCAGGGTCAAAAGAAGCAGAAAATATTTTCTCATGGCGATATAATAAATTAGTTGCGGCAGCAAAGGTACGAATAAGTGAGAAAAAAACATAAAGAAATGACGTTTTTTCTGTGGATGCTACAAATAAAGTATTTTTTGTAACATGTAAAAACATCCATTTCATCAGAAAACCCTAACTTTGCACCGAAATTAAACGCAACCTAATAACAAAATGACACTTAACGACACTCAAGAAGCCAAAGGATTCTACAAACTGTCTTGGCTGCAACGTATTGGTTTTGGTTCTGGCGACTTGGCACAGAATCTGATTTTTCAGGTAATTTGTACGTACCTGCTGTTTTTCTACACCGACATTTACGGACTGACACCATCGGCTGTTGCCGTCATGTTCCTGGTGGGTAATGTGGCTAACGTTATCTGGGACCCCATCGTTGGTACCCTCATCGACAAAAGCAACCCACGCTATGGAAAATATCGTTCCTACCTGCTCTATGTGGGCATTCCCTTATCGGGCTTTGCTATCCTCTGCTTCTGGAACGGCTTTGCACCCTCGCTGATCTATGCTTACGTCACCTACGTCAGCATGCAGCTGCTCTATACCTTTATTAATGTGCCCTATGGCGCGCTGAACTCATCGCTGACACGCGATACCGACGAGATCACTATCCTGACATCAGTGCGTATGTTTATGGCCAATCTGGGTGGTCTGGCTGTCAACTCTGGCTTGCCTCTGTTTATCGCCCTGATAGCTGGTGCACCATCAGGCAGCCTGCCTAAAGATTCTTCGGCATGGTTTACCACGATGACCATCTATGCCATTGTTGGTTTCTGTCTGCTCTTCTTCTGCTTTACCCAGTGTAAGGAGCGTGTTGTCATGGATGCCAAGGCTACAGAGGATGTCAAGGTCAGCGACCTGTGGATGGAGTTTCTTCGCAACCGCCCCTTGCGCGTGCTGGCCTTCTTCTTCATCACCGCTTTTGCCATGATGTCAGTAGGTAATGCCGCTGGAGCTTATTTCATCAACAGCAATCTGCACGGTTCTGCTCAAGAGCTGTCTGTCTTCATGGCACTGGGTTCGCTGCCTGCCTTCCTGTTCATGCCGTTGGTTCCCTGGTTCAAGCGCCTGGTAGGTAAGAAGAACATGTTCTACCTCTTCCTGGGGGCTGCCATCATTGGCATGGCGATGCTCTATGTGATTTCTAAGATGGAGCATCCCAGCATGACGATGATCTATGTGGCACAGTTCATCAAGTCGACAGGTGTCATCGTGGCTACAGGTTATATGTGGGCACTGGTACCTGAGGTTATCAGCTATGGCGAGTACACGACGGGTCGTCGCATTTCTGGTATCGTGAATGCGCTGACCGGCCTGTTCTTCAAGGCAGGTATGACCTTCGGCAGCATTGTCGGTCCTGCAGTCTTGGCCTATGTCGGTTACAATAGCAAGATCATCGACCAGACCCCCTTTGCCGAGGAGGGTATCCTGTGGCTGGTCTGCGTCATTCCCGCCATGCTGCTGGGTCTGGCTATGTTTATCATCTCTAAGTATGAGTTGACAGACGAGGTCATCGACGATATCAACAAGAAGATTGAAGCACGTAATAAGTAAAATCATAATGAAACGACTATTGTTAGCCGCTATCGCCATCACCTCGATGGCATCATTACAGGCGCAAGGGCTGAAAGACGCCATAGGCAAATACTGTCTGATAGGAGCTGCTGTCAACCAGTGGCAGAGCGACGGACAGGTTCCTGAGGCTGATGCCGTTCTGGACAAACATTTCAACTGTGCTGTGGCTGAGAACTGCATGAAGCCCGAAACGCTGGCTCCTGCTGAAGGACTCTTTGACTTCCGTGTGGCCGACAAGTTCGTCAACTACTGCAATCAACACAACCTGAAGGTGCTGGGCCACTGTCTGGTATGGCACTCACAGGCTCCTGACTGGTGGTTCACCAATGGCTATACCGCCTCACCAGCATCTAAAGAGGTGCTGAAAGAGCGCCTTATCAAGCACATCAAGACGGTAGTAGGCCACTATAAGGGTCAGATTCATGGTTGGGACGTTGTCAACGAAGCCATCAACGACGACGGTTCGTTCCGCAATTCTCCTTACTACAGACTGCTGGGCGAGGAATTCATTGAGATAGCATTCCGTACTGCTCACGAGGCAGACCCTGATGCTGAACTCTACTATAATGACTACTCGATGGCTGGCGCTGCCAAGCGCGAGGCTGTCTGCCGACTGGTCCGTAACCTGAAGGCCAAGGGTCTGCGCATCGACGGTGTAGGTATGCAGAGCCATAACGGTCTGGATTATCCTAACCTCAACGAATACGAGAAAAGCATCGATGCCTTTGCTGCTTGTGGCGTGAAGGTCATGATTACTGAGCTGGATCTGAACGTACTGCCTAACCCACAAGGTTTCGGTGGTGCTGACATTGCCCAGAACTTCGAGTTGCAGAAGAAGTATAACCCTTATGTTGAAGGACTGACTGCTGGCAAAGCCAGAGAGGTAGAAATGCGCTGGATGGAGCTGTTCAAGATCTATTACAAGCATCGTCACCAAATCTCACGCATCAATCTGTGGGGTGTCAACGATGGTGGCTCGTGGTTGAATGGTTGGCCTATCAAGGGACGTACCAACTATCCCCTACTCTTTGACCGTCAGTATAAAGAGAAGCCTGTTATCAACGAAATTATCAAACTCTATAAATAAGTACTATTATGGCAAAATTACCACGTTATCTATTCCCCAGCGACTATATGGCTGACCCTTCAGCCAACGTGTTTAACGGCAAGTTGTATATCTACCCCAGCCACGACTGGGAAGCTGGAGCCGCCTTCGACGATGATGGCGGTCACTTTCAGATGAAAGACTACCATGTGCTTTCTTTTGACGATGTAGAAAATGATGCCGCTACCGACCATGGTGTTATCCTTGACGTTAAGAATGTAGCATGGGCTGAGAAGCAGATGTGGGATAACGACGTCGTTGAAAAAGACGGCAAATACTTCCTTATTTTCTCTGCCAAGGACTATAACGGCGTGTTCCATCTGGGTGTTGCTGTTGCAGACAAGCCCGAGGGTCCGTTCATCCCTGAGGAGCAGCCCATCCGCAGTTCCTGTTCGATAGACCCCTGCGCCTTCAAAGATGATGACGGACAGATTTACGTTTACTTCGGTGGCCTGTGGGGTGGACAGCTTCAGTGGTATCGTCCCATTGACCACATCAAGAGCGAAAAGCCTGCTGAATACCACAATGTTATCGGCTCAGCGCCATCAGTAGATCTGGGACCAGCCCCTGACCGTAAGACCCAGCTCTTCGCCTATCCTGATGCACCTGCATTGCCCAGCTTTGTGGTACGCATGAGCGATGATGTCATGCAGTTTGCCGAGGCTCCTCGTGCCGTTGTTATCCTTGACAAAGACGGCCAGCCGCTGAAAGCCGGCGACCCACACCGTTTCTTCGAAGCATCGTGGATGCACAAATACCAGGGCAAGTACTACTTCTCTTACTCTACAGGCGACAGCCATCTGCTGTGCTACGCCATTGGTGACAACCCCTATGGTCCGTTTACCTATCAGGGCGTGATCCTCGACCCCGTTGTAGGCTGGACCACTCACCACAGTATCGTGGAGTATAAGGGACAGTGGTATCTGTTCTACCACGACTGTGTACCTTCTAACGACATCACCCATCTGCGTTCGCTGAAGGTGCAGCGCCTGTTCTACAACGAAGACGGCACGATTCAGAAGGTTATCAATGAGTAAGGAACAACTATTATCTGACTATTATACTCAGCACCGCGAGGGCCTTGTCAGGTACCTCACGGTGTTAACGGCTGATGCCGAACAGGCGCAGGACATGGTACAAGACGTGTTCCTGCGCCTGCTCAGCGGCAGTCAACTCATCACTCCCCAGACACTACCTGCACTGGTACACACCATGGCTCGTCATGCTGCTAGCGACTACTATCGTCGCAGACATGTCATCGAGACCTATGAACACACTGTCAGAGGTGGATCTGTTGTCGATGATTGTGCTTCCATTGTCTCCGTCCGATTGTTGACAGAGTGCATAGAACATTCATTGGCACGTCTGTCAGAAGACAGCCGCCGCATATACCGTTTGCATATCTACGACGGTATGAAAGTTAGTGAGATTGCTAAAAATCTGCTGTTACCTTATAAACAAGTGGAAAACCGCCTCGGCCAAGCCCGTAAGTATATGCGCCAACAGTTGCGTGCCTGTGTCTAACCCCCTTTTTTCTGCTAAAGACCTTAACACCAATATAACAAAAGCGAGCCTACACTTTTACCTATGCAAGCTCGCCTTTTCGTTTTGTTGATACTCCTTAGTTCATTGCAAAGAACTGGCCATCGCCAGCCGCCATGCGAGCATCATATACACCAGCCTCGTTGAGAGAGAAGATGTGGCTCTTGCCCTTGATCGTAGTCTGAATAGTGCCGTCAGCATTATAGCGGAACAGTTCCTGCTGTACACCGTCCTGCTCAACCCACCAAGAGTCATCCTCAGCGTGGTGAATCAAGTGAGTAACCTCACCTGTAGGAGCTTTCACATCATAGCCGTCCTTCAGCGTGGTTACGGCATAGTAACGGCCATCGCTGCCCAGCACTTGCTGTGTCTTGCCAATGTTAGACGCTACGGGGTTGGAACCCGACCAGAACTCAACAGTATTGAGTACGATGGTGTCGACGAGCAGACATACTGAGCTCACAATCGGGCCAATGACAAAGGCGATGATGGCATTGACATACTTGTTGTTGGTCATGTTGGTCTGCCAGTCAACATACTTGTTAAAGAGGCCGAACTGACCTACAAAACAAGAACTGAACAGGAAGCATCCTGCAGTGAGGCAAACAGCCACTTTTAAACTGATTTTTTTCATTTTGTTTTGTTGTTTTTAAAAGAGTTTATAGATAAAAAATTGATTCTGGTCCCATACAAAACAGCAAGTCGAGTATCGAGAGATTTGACAGGAATCCGTGTTTACTGCTGAACACCTGCCAATAGGGGCGAGGCTCGAAGTCGCTGTCTGGTTGCGGATGTTTGGCGTGAATAATCTCACGATAGTCATCGGCATATTGCTTGATATAGTCCGTCGTATATTCCACCTCAGGGTGAATATCAATGAGTTCACATATCTTCTGTCGGATGGCCTCATTGAAGTCCACGAGATAGTCGTATCGCTTTTCGAAGAAAGGGCGGATATCGTCAGCATAGTAGTCGAAAAACGGGCTCTCGCTATACGCCGACATCAGCGCATTCCAGTGGACACGCCTCCAGTTATTATGGTCGCTGATGCGCACATCCTTCACCAAACACTTCTCGCCATTCACTTCTACAGGAACTGTAAGAGCCTGCAGGCCGTTGGCCGTAGCCACAATGCAACGGTTTCGATAGGTTTGCTTCTGGTAAGAATCGTACTGCTCTATCAGACAATGGTCATAGCGGTAGAGTTTCTGATACCACTGGACTGGGCCGAAATAGGTGGTTTGCAACAAGGCTGTCATCATGGCAGTGGGAGTTGATGCCGATTATACAACGTGGTGACCACTCTGCCAATGATGTCACGCTCAGGAATGAAACCCAGATGGCGCGAGTCAGCAGGATTCATTTTGTTGATGGCCTCCAGCCAATAATAGTCAGCATTGGCACAAGTCTTCAGTCCTGGCACCTCCAAAGGGCCATCCAGCGTGCTCACTGTATCGCCAGGAACTGCCGCACAACGGGCTATGCATAGGCCGTTGACGAAATCGCCTTTGATGCAGAATGCTACGATATCGCCTTTCTTTACGGGTTGTCGAAGCAGACGGCTGTAGGGTAACAGTCCGTTTCCTGCAATACGCAATCCGTAGCTACAACGGTTAACCAGCAACTGGTCGCCATGATGGTAGAGGGGAGCCAGTCCGTCGCCACTGACACTATGAACGGAAAAGACCAGAGTACGGAAAGCCAGCATCAGCGCGAATGCTGATGCAAATGCTATCACACACTTCAGCCAGTTTCCCATCTTTCTCACCTTCTCACTGTCACTTGATGTTATCCACAAAGCGGAACAGGCGGTTCCATCGAACACCTGAGAAGCCACGACGGTCGGGGTCGCTGCTCCACCAAATGAAGATAGGCTTACCTACGATGTGGTCTTCAGGTACAAATCCCCAATAGCGCGAATCCAGCGAGTTATGTCGGTTGTCACCCTGCATCCAGTAATAGTCCATCTTGAACGTATACTTCGTGGTCTCCTGACCATTGATGAATATCTTGCCGTCCTTCACTTCCAAGGTGTTACCCTCATAGGTACGGATAGGACGCTCGTAGATAGGCAGGTTCTTCAGCGTCAGGTCGATGCTCTCGCCTTTGGCAGGAATCCAGATAGGACCGTAGTTGTCGCGTGTCCAGTGCATATTGCCGTTCAGCGGATAGATGTCCAGGTCGTTGGCATCCTTGTTCAGTTCGATGCTCTCTACGATATCTGTACGCTTCTTCAACTCGCGATAGGCACGGTTGGTCAGAGGCATATAGCCATTGGTATTCAGGCTGGTCAGGTCTTCCATCGTGATGCCCAGCTCCTGCATGAGCTCGTCGGTCAGGCGCTGGCGCAGCTTGACATAGTACGTATACTGCACATTGTCTGGCTCCTTGTTGGCCTTGCCGTTGATATACACGATGCGGTCCTTGATCTGCAGCGTCTGACCAGGCAGTCCCACGCAGCGCTTGACGTAGTTCTCACGACGATCGGCAGGACGTGTATCAATGACGCCATACTCCTGTTGGTTATTGACAATCTCTTGACGGCCAGCCTGATAGATGGTGTTGAAGTACAGCGGCAACTGCTCCTGCGTCAACGAGTCAGGATTAGGACGCTGCGGATACATCTGATAACCCATCTGGTAGCACATCTGATAGAAGTCGTAAGCCTGATAGCGAGCATCCGAACAGATGGTGTCGCCAGCAGGATAGTTGAACACCACGATATCGTTAAGCTTTATCTTGCCCAGACCTTTTACGCGACGATAGTCCCAGTGGGGCCATTCGATGTACGATTTGCACTCGAACAGCGGCAATGTATGCTGTGTCAAGGGCATTGTCAGCGGTGTCTCAGGAATACGCGGACCATAACTCATCTTCGACACGAAGAGGTAGTCACCCGTCAACAGAGACTTCTCCAGCGAACTCGATGGAATGACGTAGTTCTGAAAGAAAAAGAGGTTGATGAAGTAGACGGCTACGAGTGCAAACACCAGCGCGTCGACCCACGACATTACCCATTTGACGGGACCCTCGGCATCCTTCCACCACTGCCACTTGATTTTCTTGGTGATGTAAACGTCGTAGATAAACGGAACGACCAGCAGGCCCAGCCACGACTTTACCCAGTAGAGGAATACCAGATAACACAGCAGTACGACGATGAACTTCGCCCACTGCACCTTCATATTCAGCTTTTTCTTTTCTCTCTTTTCCATGATTTAGAATTTAAACATATCGCTGATGGTCAGCAGTCCCTGATGCTCATGGGTATACTCGGCGGCAAGCACAGCACCAAGGGCAAAGCCCTGACGCGAATGGGCGTCGTGAGTGATGGTGATGATGTCGGCTTCAGAGTCGTAGCGCACCGTATGGATGCCTGGCACCTCGCCACGACGGATATGGTCGATGCGCAACAGCTTAGGGTCGGTGGTGTCCTCGGCCCACGCTTCCTTGCGGTCGATATTCTCTACGATGCCCTCAGCCAGCGTAATAGCCGTGCCACTAGGGTGGTCCAGCTTGTGCACGTGATGGGTTTCCTCCATCTCTACGTCGTACTGTGGGAACTGGTTCATAATCTTAGCCAGATACTTGTTCACAGCTGAGAAGATGGCTACGCCAATCGAGAAGTTCGACGCCCAGAACAGCGTTTGTCCTTCCTCAGAACACATACGACGCACGTCGTCGCCATGCTCCTTCATCCATCCAGTCGATCCAGAAACAACCTTTACACCGTGTTTGAAGGCACGCAGATAGTTGCCATAAGCGGCCTGCGGAGCCGTAAACTCTATCGCCACATCAGCACTCTTAAAGGCCTCTGAGTCGAAGTCCTGCTGATTGTCGATGTCGATAATACTCACAATTTCGTGACCACGGCTGAGGGCTATCTGCTCTATCATCTTGCCCATCTTACCGTAGCCGATCAAAGCTATTTTCATATAAATAATGTATTAATACGCTACAAAGGTACAAATAAAAAAGAATTAAAAATTAAGAATTAAGAAAAATTGTGTACTTTTGCAGCATGTTAATCAACGAAAAGACATGGGACTTCGTTAGGAAGCACGCTGACGGCGACGTACGGAAACTGGCCTTGCAAGGAACGAAAGACGAGGACGTCGACCTGCCTATGGCACTGCAACAGATTGTAGGCAGACAGACGGCACGCCACAAACTGCCCTCCTGGGCGGCAGTAGAAGGTGTGGTCTACCCTCCCCATCTGAATATGGAGCAGTGCTCGTCAGAGCAGACGGCACGCTATAAAGCCCAAATAGTAAATAGCAAATCGTCAAATAGTCAATCATTCGTAGACCTGACTGGCGGCCTGGGCGTCGACTTCTACTGGATGTCGCAAGGCTTTGACCATCGTACCTACGTCGAACAGAACGTCGACCTCTGCGCACTGGTCGAAGAGAACTTCCGCACGTTAGATCACTCTTGTAACGTCTGTTGCAGCCACGCGGCCACCTATCTCGACGAGATGCCACATGCCGACGTCATCTTCCTCGACCCAGCCCGCCGCAACGAACATGGCGGACGCACCTACGGCATTGAGGACTGTACGCCCAACGTGTTGGAACTGCTACCTCTGCTGATGCAGAAGGCCACGAAGGTGATACTCAAGCTCTCGCCAATGCTCGACTGGCACAAAGCCGTCAGCGATCTGAAGAGCGTCAACGAAGTTCACATCGTCAGCGTTGACAACGAGTGCAAGGAGCTTTTGCTGGTGCTTGAAGAAGTGCATTCTCCGACCTGTGGTCGGAGTGTGGCGTTGCAATCAGACTTGCGTGTGGTGTGTGTCAACTTCAGTAAAGATGGTGAACAGTTGTTTGAAACGTCGTATGGGGGGCAGTTCTCACCTTCTCACCCTCTCACCTTCTCACCTTCTCACTTCCTCTACGAGCCCAATGCCAGCATCATGAAAGCCGGCTGCTTCGATGCGCTGGCAGCAAAATTCCCCGTTTGGCCTGTTTCTGCCAACTCCCATCTTTTCCTGTCTTCCGATGAAATCGTGGATTTCCCTGGTCGCCGCTTTCAAATTTTGGCCATTTCATCGGCAAATGGCAAAGCGCTGAAGGTGGCTGCAGGTTCGTTGGAACGGGCCAATATTGCAGTCCGCAACTTCCCCATGACGGCCGAGCAGCTGCGAAAAAAGCTGAAGCTGAAGGACGGTGGCGACACCTACATCTTCGCCACGACGACAGCCGATAAGCAACATCAGCTGTTTATTTGCCGTAAAATAGGTTAAATATTTTGGGCGTCTCACACTTTTTCCTTATCTTTGCAAGATAATATTATTTTTGAAAAGATGTCTTCAATAGAGATTCGCAAAGTTACCACCCGAAAAGAGCTTGATGCCTTCATCCAGCTGCACTACGATTTGTACAAGGGTAACGCGTATGATGCGCCCAATTTGTATACCGATGAGTTGCACACCCTTAGGAAAGACCGCAACGCAGCCTTTGAGTTCTGCGAGGCAGAATATTTTCTCGCCTACAAGGACGGGAAGGTCGTCGGACGCATCGCCGGCATTATCAACCATCGCGCCAACGACCGTTGGGAACGTAAGACCGTTCGCTTCGGATGGATTGATTTTATCGACGATATAGAAGTGTCGAAAGCCCTGCTCGACAGCGTGTCGGCATGGGGTCGCGAGAAGGGTATGGCTGAGATTGTAGGCCCGTTGGGCTTTACCGATATGGACCCAGAAGGTATGCTCATCGAAGGTTTCAACGAGCTGGGAACGATGGCCACCATCTATAACTACCCCTACTACCCCCAGCACATCGAACAGCTGGGAGGTTTCGAGAAAGACAACGACTACGTGGAATACAAGCTCATCGTGCCCAAGGAGGGTATGCCTGAGAAGTTCCGCAAGGTGGCCGAGATGGTGATGAAACGCTATAACCTGCACCCTGTTCATCCCAAGCGTAGTCAGGTCTTTGGTAAGGAGCAGTATGGCCGCAAGGTGTTGGACGTCGTCAACAAGTCGTTCGGCCATCTCTATGGCTACTCGCAGATGACGGAGCGCCAGATTGACGAGTACCTGAAGATGTACTTCCCCATGCTCGACATGGACATGCTCTGTCTGATAGAAGACTGGAACACGCCCAACCACGAGGTCATCGGCGTGGGCATCTCCATCACCAACATGACGCGTGCCCTGCAGAAGTGCAAGAACGGACGCCTGTGGCCCTTCGGCTGGTGGCATTGCCTGAAGGCGCTGAAGTTCCACAAGGCCGAATGCCTCGACCTGATGCTGATAGGCTTCCTGCCTGAATACCAGAAGAAAGGCGCCAACGCCCTACTGTTCTACGACCTCATCCCCATCTATCAGAAGTTCGGATTCAAGTGGGGCGAGACCAATGTGGAGATGGAGACCAACGAGCAGGTACAGAGCCAGTGGCAGTATCTGGAACACATACAGCATAAACGCAGAAGATGTTATAAAAAGAAGTTATGAGCGACGAATATACCATGCAAGAAAACAACCAGCAGACGGTTGACTACAGCGACGACAACATTAAAACCCTAACCGGTACGGAGCATATCCGCCTGCGTCCAGGTATGTACATCGGACGCCTGGGTGACGGCTCGTTCCCAGAAGACGGTATCTACGTGCTGCTGAAGGAAGTCATCGACAACTCGATAGACGAGTTTAAGATGAAGGCCGGCGACCGCATCGAAATCAACATCATGGACAACCTGCGTGTCTCAGTACGCGACTACGGACGCGGCATTCCGCAAGGCAAGATGATCGAGGCCGTCAGTGTGCTGAACACGGGTGGTAAGTACGACTCAAAAGCTTTCAAGAAGTCCATCGGACTGAATGGTGTGGGTGTGAAAGCCGTCAACGCGCTGTCGACGCATTTCGAGGTTCATAGCTTCCGCGACGGCAAGGTGCGCAAGGCCGCCTTCGAGTGTGGCAAGCTGGTGAGCGACGTCACCGAACCTACGCAAGACGAGAACGGCACCTATATCTACTTCGAGCCCGATGATGATGCAAAGCTGTTCAAGGATTACAAGTTTCACGATGAAATCGTGGAAAACATGCTGCGCAACTACACCTATCTGAATACGGGACTGGCCATCATGTACAATGGTCGGCGCATCCTGTCGCGTCACGGTTTGGAAGACTTGCTGAAAGACCGCATGACCAACGACCCGCTGTACCCCATCATCCACCTGAAGGGCGACGACATCGAGATTGCCTTCACCCATGCCAACCAGTATGGCGAGGAGTACTACTCGTTTGTCAACGGTCAGCACACCACACAGGGCGGTACCCACCAGAGTGCCTTCAAGGAGCATATCGCCAAGACCATCAAGGAGTTCTTTGGCAAGTACGAGTATGGCGACATCCGCACAGGTATCGTAGCCGCTATCGCCATCAATGTCGAAGAGCCCGTCTTCGAGAGTCAGACGAAAATCAAGCTCGGCTCCACACAGATGGCTCCTGATGGCGACACCATCAACAAGTATGTCGGCGACTTCATCAAGCAGCATGTCGACAACTACCTGCACATCCATCAGGACGTGGCAGAGGTCATCGAAAACAAGATCAAGGAGAGCGAGCGCGAGCGTAAGGCAATGGCCGGCGTCACCAAACTGGCACGCGAACGTGCCAAGAAGGCCAACCTGCACAACCGCAAGCTGCGCGACTGCCGCATCCACTACTCCGACGTGAAGAACGAACGCAAGGAGGAATCATGCATCTTCATCACTGAGGGCGACTCGGCCAGCGGCAGCATCACCAAAAGCCGCGACGTCAACACGCAGGCCGTCTTCTCGCTACGCGGAAAACCCCTCAACTGCTTCGGACTCACCAAGAAGGTGGTCTACGAGAACGAGGAGTTCAACCTGTTACAGGCAGCACTCGACATTGAGGAAGGCCTCGACACCCTCAGATATAATAAGGTGATTGTTGCCACCGATGCCGATGTCGACGGCATGCACATCCGACTCTTGATCATCACCTTCTTCCTGCAGTTCTTCCCAGAGCTCATCAAGAAAGGCCACGTCTACGTCTTGCAGACCCCGCTGTTCCGTGTGCGCAACAAGCGGACAAAGGTCAAGAACAAGGAGATGCGCAACGACGACAAGAAGGGCGACTTCATCACCCGCTACTGCTACAGCGAGGAGGAGCGCCTTCAGGCTATTCAAGACTTGGCGCCCGACCCGGAGATTACCCGTTTCAAGGGTCTTGGCGAGATTTCACCTGAAGAATTTGCCGGTTTCATCGGCCCTGACATGCGTCTGGAGCAGGTCACGCTGCACAAGAACGACCAGGTACAGAAACTGTTAGAATACTACATGGGTAAGAACACGATGGAGCGCCAGAACTTCATCATCGACAACCTCGTCATCGAGGAAGACAAGCCCGAAGAATACGACTATGAATAAGAAAATAGTGTGTGCAGCGATTTTGTCGCTGCACCTCATCACTGCATCGGCCCAGATGCACATCAATATGGGTGCCGACTCACCCTTGCGCAAACTGCAGATGGCCGAGATTGCCGTATCAAACCTCTATGTCGACAGCGTCGACGAGAAAAAGCTGGTCGAGGATGGCATCCGCGGCATGCTCGAGAAGCTCGACCCCCACTCCAGCTACTCGACACCCAAGGAAGTGAAACAGATGAACGAGCCGCTGCAGGGCAATTTCGAGGGCATAGGCGTACAGTTTAACATCGTGGAAGACACGCTGCTGGTCATCCAGACCATCAACGACGGCCCGTCCGAGAAAGCCGGCATCGTGGCTGGCGACCGCATCGTCAGCGTCAACGACACCGTCATTGCGGGTGTTAAGATGTCGCAAGAGGACATCGTGCGCCGTCTGCGCGGACCTAAGGGCACAAAGGTCTGCCTCCAGGTGGTACGTCCGGGCATTGCCGACACGCTGACATTTAAGTTCAAGCGCGACAAGATACCCCTCAACTCCATTGACGCCACCTACATGCTGCGGCCTACCGTGGGCTACATCCGCATCGGCAGCTTTGGCGCTACGACGGCCGACGAGTTTCACGCAAGTCTGATAACGCTATTGGAACAGGGCATGCAGACCCTTGTGCTCGACCTGCAGGAGAATGGCGGCGGATACCTACAGGCCGCTGTCGAGGTAGCCAACGAACTGCTGAACGAGGGCGACCTCATCGTCTATACCGAGGGACGCCGCACCAAGCGCATGGAGTATAAGGCCAAGGGTGGCGGACTGTTCCGTCAGGGCAAGGTCATCGTACTCGTCGACAGCTATACCGCCTCAGCAGCCGAGATTGTATCGGGAGCTATCCAAGACCACGACCGCGGCATCATCGTAGGGCGCCGCACCTTCGGCAAGGGACTGGTACAGCGACCCATCGACCTGCCCGACGGTTCGATGATACGCCTGACCATTGCCCACTACTACACGCCCTCAGGACGCTGTATCCAGAAGCCCTACGAGAAAGGCAAGAAGCAAGACTACGCCATGGACGTTATCAACCGCCTGAAGAGTGGCGAGCTGATGTCGGCCGACAGCGTACACTTTGCCGACTCACTGCGCTACGAGACGCTGAAAGAGCATCGCATCGTCTATGGCGGCGGTGGCATCATGCCCGACGAGTTTGTACCGCTCGACACTACGAAATACACCAAATTCCATCGCGAGCTGGCCGCGAAGACCATCATCATCCAGACCAATCTGCGCTATGTCGACAAGCACCGCAAGGCGCTCAAGAAGCAATACCAGACCTTCGACGACTTCCAGCAGCAGTTCGAAGTACCGCAGAGCGTCATCGACGACATCATCGCACAGGGCGAGAAGCAGAACATCCGTCCTAAGGACGACGACGAACTACAGCGCACCCTGCCCCATCTTCGCCGACAGCTCAAAGCCCTCGTGGCTCGTGACCTGTGGAAGATTGACCAGTACTACGCCATTATGAACGCGCAGAACGACGTCGTCCTGCGCGCCCTGCAACTGCTGAAATAGGGTTTTACTTCACGCGCCAGACGTTCAGCACGATACCCCTGAAGTCGGCCGCAAACGTGGGCGCACAGAGGAACAGCGAGTTGTTCAGCCAGCCATACTTGCTATCAGCAGGCGCCTCAAACTGTGGCGCTGCGCGGAAGTAGAACGAGGGGGTGCCGTTGGCGTCCTTGCTGTTGGCAATGATGCCGCGATTGCGCACGTGGATATAGATGCCGTCGTCGGTCTTGATGCAGTAGATGGCCTCCAATTCCGTACGACCCTCAGCGTTCAACTGGTAGTCGGCACCACCATTCACTATCGTTCCCTTGATGCCTGGGCCCTCGAAGGTGCCACCCGTAATGGGTATCACCGTACGCCGTCCGTGCTGCGTGTTGTCGATGCCGAAAGCCTCGCCCAGCGTCACCTTCAGCTGCAAGGCAAACTCCAACTGCGGAGCCTCGGGCTCCTTTCCCTGTGCGCTGATGTTGAGCATGGTGGTCATCAGCAAAGCCACGATCAGTAGTTTCTTCATATAGTTGATAATAATGTTGCTGCTGCAAAGGTAAGCAATATTATCGACTTTACCAAATCAGAAATCAATATCACGTTTGAAATTTTTCGAACGTTTTCTGCAGATAATTCAAAAAATAGTAGTATATTTGCAACACAAACCTAAATACCACACTATGCCAAAGCGAAGTCTTATAGCTATTACGCTTCTTTTCATACTCTTGACGGCTCTCACGAGTTGTACGCGACAAAAGCCACACTATGTGATAGGTGTGTCGCAGTGTTCAGAAGACATCTGGCGCGAGAAGCAGAATGCCGAATTGCGCATGGGTGCTTATCTGCAGGGCGATGTGGAGCTGCGATTTGCCGTAGCTTACGATAGTGACCAACGACAGGTCCAGCAGATTGACAGTCTTGTGGCAACGGGCATTGACCTGCTCATTGTTGCCCCCAACCAGATGGCCACCATCTCGCCAGCCATCGACCGTGCCTACGACAAGGGCATCCCTGTCATTGTCTTTGAGCGCAAGACCAGTTCGAAGAAATACACCGCCTTCATCAGTGCCGACAACTACGAGATGGGACGCGTGATGGGCGAATATATCGCAGGACAGCTGCACGGCAAAGGGCGCGTGATGGAAATCATGGGATTAAAAGGCTCGTCGCCAGCCATCGAGCGTCACAACGGCTTTGCCGATGCCCTCAAGGACTATCCTGACATCACCATCATAGCCAGCCTGCAAGGCGACTGGACAGAAGAAAGCGGCTACGAGGCTGTAAAGGATTATCAAGGCGATCTCAGTCATACTGACTTCGTCTTCGGACAAAACGACCGCATGGCTATGGGTGCGCGCAAAGCAATAATAGAGCAAATTGAAAAGCAAACAGCAGATAACCCTGGCTTACGCCAGCCCCTTATCAAGGGGCTTCAAATCTGCGGCATCGACGGCCTGCCTGGCGAGAATGGCGGCATACAGTTGGTACGTGATTCCATCCTTGACGCCTCATATATCTATCCGACCCATGGCGACCAACTGATTCAGTTGGCTGCAGACATCCTCGACGGAAAGCCCTACGAGAAAGAAACCCTGATGATGTCGGCCCTCGTTACTCGCGACAATGCCCGCGTGCTATTGATGCAGAACGAGGAAATCATGCGCCAGTCAGCCTATCTTGACCAGTTGCACAGCCGTGCCGACAACTACCTCAAACAGCTTGATACCCAGCATGTCATCAACTGGATGGCTGTTGGGGTCATCGTCCTTCTGCTGGTCACGATGATACTCTTCTACCTCTATTACCTCAAGAAAATCGCCATGCAGCGCGAGCACGTTGTCAACACTTTATGGAACATGAAGCAGGAAGATATTCCTCAAACCATGCCAGAGACTGCTGAGAGCAATGAGGAGATCCCAGAGGATGAACCCGTTGCCGTGTCCCTTTTCATTGCCCGTTTCAAGGAGGCCGTAGAGGCGCGTCTGGACGAAAGCGAGCTCAGCGTAGAAGACCTGGCTGCCGACATGAATCTCAGCCGCGTGCAACTCTACCGCAAGGTAAAGTCGTTTACAGGTTCCACGCCCGTTGAACTCTTACGCACAGCCCGCCTGAAGCGAGGCTACCAGTTGTTGATGACTACCGACAAGAGCGTCAGCGAGATTGCCTATCTAGTAGGCTTCTCCGCCCCCTCGTATTTCACCAAATGCTTCAAGGAAGAATATGGTCAGTTGCCAGGTGACATAAGAAAGTGAGAAGGTGAGAAAATGAGAAAATGAGAAAAATCGTTCAATGCCTAACACTATTGTTACATTGAACGATTTTTTCTACCACTTGAAACATCTCTTTCATCCGGTACTTGTAAATCAGCCTATCTTTGCAGCAGAAATTCATTCAAGTACTAACCAAAAAGTAAAAGCAAATGAAACATCTGAAACGATTCATTCTGAGTTTCCTGCTGCTCACGGCATGTACATTAATGTACGCGCAAGAGATTACAGGAACGGTGACTGACGCTATGGGGCCAGTCATCGGTGCAACCGTGATGGAGAAGGGCACCACTAATGGTACGGTGACCGACTTCGACGGTAACTTCAAGCTGAAGGTAGAAGCCGGCAAGACGCTGGTGTTTACCTACATCGGCTACCAGACTGTCGAGCAGCCTGCCAAGGACGGCATGCAAGTGACGATGCAGGAAGATGCCACGACACTGAACGAAATTGTGGTGACAGGTTATACCACTCAGCGCAAGGCCGACCTGACGGGTGCCATCTCGACGGTCAACGTCAACGAGTTGGCCAAGCAGAACGAGAACAACCCCATGAAGGCCCTGCAAGGCCGCGTGCCTGGCATGAACATCTCTGCCAATGGTGATCCGTCGGGTGCTGCTACCGTTCGCATTCGTGGTATCGGAACCTTGAACAATAATGACCCGCTGTATATCATCGACGGCGTACCCACGAAGGCCGGCATGCACGAGTTGAACGGCAACGACATCGAGTCTATCCAGGTGCTGAAGGATGCCGCCTCAGCCTCTATCTATGGTAGCCGTGCTGCCAATGGTGTGATTATCATCACCACCAAGAAGGGTAAAGAGGGAACTGTCAAGGTGAACTTCGACGCCTCTGTGGCTGCCTCTTTCTACAACAACCGCATTAAGACGCTGAATGCCCGCGAGTGGGGACAAGCCCTGTGGCAGGCTAACGTCAATGATGGCAAGGATCCCAACAACAACAATGTGGGCTATCACTACGACTGGACCTATGACGGCAACGGCAATCCGCAGCTCAACGGCATGACCATGGACATGTTCCTGGACAACAGCGGTACGCTACGTTCTGGTGATACCGACTGGTTCAACGAGGTCACCCGTACAGGTGTCGTACAGCAGTACAACCTCTCGATCAGCAACGGCTCGGAAAAGGGCAACTCGTTCTTCTCTATTGGCTACTACGACAACAAAGGTACCATCAAGGACACCTATTTCAATCGTCTCTCAGCTCGTGCTAACACCGAATACAATCTGCTGGACGGAAAGGTAACCCTCGGCGAGAACTTCACGCTGAACCGTACCAAGGGTGTCGATGCTCCACGCAACATTCTCAGAAATGCCCTGCAGTTCAATCCCAACTTCCCCATCTATGCTGAGAATGGCGAGTATGCCCAGCCCGTGGGAGCCTTCGCAGAGCGCGAGAACCCGCTGAGCCTGCTCTCCAGAGTGAAGAACAATGAATACACCCTCTGGCGTATCTTCGGTGATGCCCACATCAGCATCAAGCCGTTCAAGGGCTTCATGGTACGCTCTACCCTCGGCGTGGACTACAGCCAGAAGCAGCAGCGCAACTTCACCTACCCTGTTGTCAATGGTAAGATTGCCAATGCTGAGACCGCTGCTGAGATGCGTCAGGAGCATGCCATGCGCTGGATGTGGAACGCCATTGCCACCTACAATCTGGAGATTGGCAAGCATCGTGCCGACGCGCTGATTGGTGTGGAGCTGAACCGCACTGACGACAACTGGAGCAATGCCCGCCGCTATGGCATGGCCGTGCTGACCACCGACTACATGTGGCCGTCGGCAGGCTCGGGCCGTCAGATTGCCGAAGGCTCGGGCGGCGGTTTCTCACTGGTCTCATTCTTCGGAAAAGCCAACTACACCTATAACGACACTTACATGGCCTCCTTCACGCTGCGTCGTGACGGTTCGAGCCGCTTCGGCCATAACAACCAGTACGGTACCTTCCCCTCCGTCTCTGCCGGTTGGCGCATTACCCAGGAGAAGTTCATGCAGCGCACCAAGAGCTGGCTCGACGACCTGAAGTTGCGCTACTCATGGGGACAGACCGGTAACCAGGAAATCTCCAATACCGCCCGCTACACGATGTATGCTCCTGTAGTCACTACCGGACTGTGGGGCACGGGTGCTGCAGGCACCGTCTACGACATCGGTGGCACCAATGGCGGCTACACACTGCCCAGCGGCTATGTGCGCAAGCAGATTGGCAACGACGACATCAAGTGGGAGACCACCACACAGCATAACATCGGTATCGACTTCGCCCTGCTCGGCAACGAGATCTATGGTAGCGTCGACTGGTTCCATAAGAAGACTACCGACATCCTGGTCGAGATGAAAGGTCTTGGCACGCAGGGTGAGGGTGCCACACAGTGGATCAATGCCGGTGAGGTAGAAAACGTCGGTTGGGAACTCTCGTTAGGCTATCGCCACAAGCTGCCCTGCGGACTGTCGTGGGACATCAACGGCAACATCAGCCGCTATGTCAACGAAGTGACGAAGCTACCTGATACCGTGGCTGCCTCTGGCACCTATGGTGGTAACGGTGTGAAGAGCATTGTCGGACATCCTATGTACTCTGAGGTCGGCTATGTTGCCGACGGACTATTCCGCTCGCAAGACGAGATCTACGACCATGCCTCGCAGGAGGGTGCCGGTCTGGGACGTATCCGCTATCAGGACGTCGATAAGAACGGCATCATCACACAGGCCGACCAGACGTGGATCTACAATCCCACACCCGACTTCACTTGGGGTCTGAACATCTACCTGCAATACAAGGACTGGGATCTCTCCATGTTCTGGCAGGGTGTACAGGGTGTTGACGTCAACTGCTACGACTACAAGACGCAGAGCGACTTCTGGTCGAACTCCTATTCTGAGGTCAACCTGCCCTATATGAACAAAGGTACACGCGTGCTCGACGCTTGGAGTCCTGCCAACCCCAACAGCGACATCCCTGCACTGAGCACCAAGGATACAGCCAACGAGGGACGTCTCTCCTCTTATTATATTGAGAATGGCTCGTTTGTCAAGCTGCGCACCATCCAGCTGGGCTACAACCTTCCCAAGACCATTAGCAGTAAGCTGCGCATGGAGCGCATCCGCCTCTATGCCTCTGCCCAGAATCTGCTGACCATCAAGTCGAGCAAGTTCACAGGCGTCGACCCTGAGAATCCTGGCTTCGGCTACCCCATCCCTCTCAACCTTACTTTCGGACTCAATGTTTCATTCTAAAAAAAGCATCGATTATGAAAACGACATATAGAATTATCTGTGTAATCTGCGTAATCTGCGGTTTATGGTCTTGCTCTGACTTCCTGGAAGACCAGGTGCCACAAGGTACGCTGACCGAGGAGGAAGTAAAGAATCCTGCGTATGTAGATAACGTGCTGATTTCTGCCTATGCCGGCCTCGTCACCATCGAAGACATGAACGCTTCGTTCTCACTCTGGAACTACGACACCCGCTCCGACGACGCTTACGTGGGTGGTTCCGACTATTCTGACGGTGCTCCCTTCCACAATCTGGAGCTCGCCACTGGCGTGCTGACCACCGACTGGCCGTTCGCCTCTATCTGGGAGCGTTTCTACCGCTATCTCTCACGCATTAATTTCTGCCTGAGTGTGCTGGCCACTGCCGACCAGGACAATACGACCATTCAGGAGCGTACGGCCGAGATGCTGTTCTTGCGTGCCTATGGCCACTTCCAACTGAAGCGCCTGTTCAAGAAGATTCCTTTCGTCAACAAGCCCGGCTTGCAGGAAGATGACATCAAGAACATCTCCAACACCGAATATTCGAACGACGAGGGATGGCAGCAGATCATCGCCGACCTCGACTATGCCTACAACCACCTTCCTGTTACTCAGGCCGAAAAGGGACGTCCCACGAAAGCTGCCGCTGCTGCCTTCCTGGCCAAGACCTATCTGTACAAGGCTTATCATCAGGACGATGCCACCAGCAATCAGGTGACGAGCATCAACAATGACGACCTGCAGAAAGTGGTCGACTATACCAACCTCACCATCTATCGCCAGGCAGGCTTTGATATGGAGGCCGACCTCCACAACAATTTCCGCCCCGAGGAGCTGTACGAGAACGGTATAGAGAGCATCTGGGCTATCCAGTACTCTTGCAACGATGGTACTGACTATGGTAACCTGAACTTCTCGAACCGTCTGATTCCGCCTGAGCTCGAAGGCATCCTGGGTGGTTGCGACTTCTATAAACCTTCTCACAATCTGGTGAATGCCTATAAGACCGACTTGGACGGACATCCGCTGTTCGAGAGCGCTAACACCACCAACTACGAGGTAGGTTCTACCCAGACCGTCGACCCACGACTCTTTATCACCGTTGGCATGCCTGGCACACAGTTCATGTTCAATGCCGACGCCAAGTTCAAGATCGAGGCCAACCGTGCTTGGAGCCGTTCAAATGGTGGCTACGGATATTTCATCTCCCTGAAGCAGTGTGTCGATCCCGCACTGACCAACAAGTACCTCTTCAACGCTGACAACCAGTGGGCATCATCGATGAACCGTATCGTGTTCCGCTATGCCGACGTGCTGCTGATGCGTGCCGAGGCTTTGGCACAGTTAGGCCAGACCAAAGAGGCTATACAGCTGGTCAATCAGGTGCGCAACCGTGCCAAGAGCATGCAGTCGAGCAGTATCGTTGCCAACTACACCTCTAAGCTGAACGTGCGCTACAACGTAAAACCCTATGAGGGCACGTACGACAAAGACGCAGCCATAAAGATCATCAAGATGGAGCGTCGCCTGGAGCTGGCTATGGAGAGCGAGCGCTTCTTCGACCTGGTACGCTGGGGCGATGCCGCTACCGTCATCAACAACTTCTACAGCAGCGAGGGCAGCATTATGCCATTCATTGCCGGCGCCCACTTCACGGCCAACAAGAACGAGTATCTGCCCATTCCTCACGAGCAGATGGCTGCCTCTAACGGTAAATACACCCAAAACTGTGGTAACTGGTAATATGAATAATTGACAGTTAATAATTGATAATTGAGAATTATGAAAACCAATATATTAAACATCATCGGCGTGCTGCTTATAGCCTGTGGGTTTGTGGCCTGCAACGAAGACAATTCGGGCAGCATGGACGTCAACGGCGATTGCAGGGTACAGAAGTTTGTGCTCAATGATGAGTACGAGGGTGCCATTGACATGACCAACAGACTAATCAAGGTGAAGGTGCCTGCCACCTTCAACACCAAGAACGACATGGTGGTGACCAGCATGACGATTCCCTCAGGTGCAAGGAGCAACATCAACGTGGGCGACCACCTGAACATGGAGTCGGACAAGAACATTCACATTATGAGTGGAAGCCTGGTAATGGACTACCGCCTGGCCGTCCGCAACGACGAGGCCAAGCTGACCAACTTCGTACTGGAAGGCATCAAGGGTGCCATCAACGAAGAGGCGAAGACAGTAACGGTATCCGTGCTGGCTACCAGCGGCATCGACCTGTCGAGCGCCACCTTCGAGGTTTCTTGCAGCGAAGATGCCACGTGTTTCCCCAGCAGCGGATCGACGGGCGACTTCAGCGACCCTGCCAACCCGTTCCAGATTACCCTGACCGACAATACTGCCGTCAGCACCTATACCATCCTTATCGACCTTATCCAGCGACCTACGGCAGTCTTCGTCGGCTCGGCAGAGACGGTTGAAGGACTGAACGAAGAGGAGAAAGCTGCAGCCAAATGGCTCACCAGCACCATCCAGGGCGCTGCCTACCTGTCGTGGCACGACATTGCCAACAGCGAGGATATCCTCGACGAGTGTAAGTTCATCTTCTTCCATCGTCAGGCCCCTGCCTATAACACCCTGAAGAACTTCAAGGATGGTGAGCCGGGTGCCATCGAGGCCCTGCCCGTACTCAACGCCTATTGGAAGCGTGGTGGTGCCTTTGTCCTGCAGCGCATGGGTGTCGACCTTGCCGCAGCATTAGGTGCTATGCCTGAGGACGGTTGTCCAAACAACTGCTGGGGCGGAAACGGTGAGGGTGGTCCAAAGATGGACGACAACCCCTGGACGCTGCCTGTCTTCGACAAGAGCCACGCACTATGGCAGGGACTGGTGAGCAATCCCAACAATCCTGAGGCCATCTACACGCTCGACAAGGACTACACCATCTGTAACTCGGCCTCACAGTATCACTGGGATGGTGTCTCGGGTGCCGCACTCTTCAGCAAGTTCGACGAAGTGATGGCTGGCAAGGCACGCCGACTGGTGGGCAACGACAACGAAGTGTCGTCGTGGGAGCTCCAGAACGCCAACGGTCAGTTTGGCAAGGGTGGCATCATCTGCCTCGGCTCTGGTCTTCTCGACTGGTATTCGCCCACGGATTACGTCTCTGTCTATCACGAGAATATGGGCACCATCCTGCTCAACGCCTACCATTACCTTACTGGGAATTGAGGTTTGAGATTTGAGAATTGAGAATTGATATTTTTTTAAAAAAAGACGATTATGAAGACAATAATATATTCTGCCACACTTCTCATGCTGTCAGCCTTTGCGCTGACGGCATGCAGCGACGACAAAGTTGTAGGCGACCCCGCCAAGGACTGGGATGGCAGCAGCGAGCGTTACATCTCCGTTGACGAAGAAGGTTTCTCCACCTACTATAAGCCGACTATCGGACGCGTGGGCGACCCCATGCCGTTCTACGACAAAAAAGCAGGCAACTTCAAGGTGCTCTATCTGCAGGAGTACGACAACAACAGCACGTTCCGCTTCCACCCCTATTGGGGCGTCAGCACCACCGATGGTGCCCACTATCAGTCGCTAGGCGAGATACTGCCCATTGGCGAGAACGACCACCAGCAGGATGCTGCACTGGGTACGGGCTGCTGCTATTATAACGAAGACGACGGTCTGTACTATATCTACTACACCGGCCATAATGGCAATTGCGAGAACCGCGAGGTCATCATGCGCGCCACCTCACCCGACTTCAAGACGTGGACGAAGGACAACCTGTGGACGCTCAGCGGTCCAACCTACGGCTATTCGGGCAATGACTTCCGCGACCCACAGATCTTCGTGGCCGACGACGGACTCTACCGCATGGTCATCTCTACCTATCCCAGCTACGGCGGCGACCCCAAATTTGCTGAGTTCAAGTCCAGCGACATGAAGACATGGCAGCACGTAGGCCAGTTCAATATGGTATGGGACCGCATGTGCGAGTGTCCTGACGTCTTCAAGATGGGCGACTGGTGGTATCTCATCTACAGCGACTCTGACAAGCAGAACTGGAGCCGTCGTGTGAAGTACATGAAGGCCACGTCGTGGGAAGCGCTGAAAGCGTGCTTCAACAACCCTGGCGGCAACTGGCCCGACAACAAGGATGGCGACCTCGACGGCCGTGGTTTCTATGCCGGCAAGACGGCCAGCAACGGTACTGACCGCTACATCTGGGGCTGGTGTCCTTACCGCTCAGGCAGCGATATCGACGAGAAGAACATTAGTGTGGGTGGTGGCGCAGGCAAAGAGCCAAACTGGTCTGGAGCCATGGTATGCCACAAGATTATCCAGCATGCTGACGGTACGCTGACACTGGGTGCCGTGCCTGCCATGAGTGGCAAATACAGCCAGACACATAGCACCAATGTGATGGCCAGCAACGGATATAGCAATGGAACACTTACAGGCGACGATGCCTACGTGCTCTACAGCCGCCTGGGCTATCACAACCACCTCTCCTTCACCGTCACCACCTCTAACAACTGGGATAAGTTCGGCATTTCACTCGTGCGCAATGCCGATGCGAAGAAGTACTACACCATGGTGGTCAATCCTGAGAACGAGAACTGGCGCAAGGTGAACTTCGAGCAGGAAGGCAGCGAAGGCAAAGGCTTCATCGAGGGTATCGATGGCTACGGATTCTCCCGTCCGGCCGACAACGTTTACAAAATCGATATCTATACCGACAACTCAGTCATGGTGATGTATATCAACGACAACGTCTGCTACACCAATCGCATCTACGGCATTCAGAAGAACTGCTGGAGCATCAACAACTATGGTGGCTCGATTACCGTCAGCGACGTGAGGGTCAGCCAGTATTAATTCCTACGATAGCTGATAATAATCGTTCAATGTATCTGAAAAATGTTACATTGAACGATTTTTCTTTCTCCATGTAACATACTTTATAGCCGGTGTTGTGCAGAAGGCATACCTTTGCAGCAACAAAACAACAGTATTAACTTTAAAACAACAACGATTATGAAGAAAGCATTTTTACTCCTCTGCCTCCTGGCAACCACCACCATTGTTTCAGCCACCGATCTGTGGGAAGGTAACCACGAAGTGAAATGGGACAACACCTTATCTATTGAAGCCGCTAAGTTCGCTGACGCACAGGTAGGCCAGAAGATAGTTATCGAGTTTAAAGACGCTACGGGCGAGGTCATCGAGCTGCACAGCAATGGCGGTATGCTGCCGGGTACACGCTACGAACACCGTCTCCATGCCGACCAGCACGAGATGGAGGTATTCATCACCAAGGGAATGTTGGCACGCCTGAAGGAATCAGGTCTGGAAATCTGCGGCACGGGCTTTACAGCTACCAAGGCATGGTATGGCGACGGCAAGGAGGGTGTCGACGACAACACTGTCTGGACTGGCTATTTCTGGATGGACTCTTGGAGCACCCTGGAGGTGGCAAAGACCATGTTCGACGGCATCAACTGGAGCGACTACAAGGCCATCCGCTTCTATTCACAGGCCAACCGCACTAACTACGTCATCAATGTGCTCACCAAATGGGGCGACGACGGCAGGCTGGGCGACCAGGGTACGATGACCATGACCAACGAGTATGCCGAGCTCAATATCGAGAGCATCGACATGGCTGCAAAGCTGGCAGAAGTAGACCGCCTCATGGTGCAGTGCAACAAGGAAGACGGCGAGCCCTTCAACTTCACCGCCATCGTACTTGTCAAGAAGAGCAGCACGGGCATCAGTGCTATTAACGCTGAGAAGACGACTGTTCGCAGCTGTTTCGACCTGCAGGGCCGCCGTGTCAGCCAGCCCGCCAAGGGCCTCTATATCATCAATGGCAAAAAATTCATCATCAAATAAATTCAGGTTAGTAGTTTTCACGGTTAGTTAGTTTTCACAGTTATAGTTTTTAGTTACAGGTAAAAAGAGTTCTGTGCAGGAAGAAATCCGCCCGAGGCCGTGATGGCCTTGGGCGGATTTGCTCTGGTTCAGAACGGGCCGTGGCCCATACAACTGGTGGTGGTCATCAGCAAAGCCACGATCAGTAGTTTCTTCATATCTCGTTGATAATAATGTTTGCTGCTGCAAAGGTAATATTTTTCTTCTATTTATTGTCACTTTGAGTCAATAAATCGTGGTTTTCCATCGCACCACTATGCCTGCCAGCACAAAGCCGAAGAAGTCATGTATCGTCATTGTCTCGGAGAGTCCCAAAGGCGGTGCAACGGATATCGAAAACTGCAAGATGCTGTGCAAGACACATAACAGAGCGAAGGGATGATGAAAGGAGAAAAAGCTATGATTAAGATTGCAACGCCACACTCTCGCAGAAAGTCCCCGTGTTATAGAAATCAGAATTGTTGAAGGAAAGAAATAAAAAGTTCTGAAATATTTGGAGGTATCGAAAATAATTCCTATATTTGCACCACAGAAACAATAAACATAAGGAAATATGCCAGAAGTATTCAGATTCTATGGATTCTCGTTCTTCTTTTACAGTAAAGAACATGAGCCGCTTCACGTACATGTTGAGGGTAATGGTGGCATGGCCAAATTTATCTGGAATGGTGCTGAGTTCGAATTGTTCGAAAAGCAAGGTATCAAAGCGAATGACTATAAGAAGATAAAGAAGGTGATTGACGAGAATGCTGACATTATCATCAATCGGTGGAAAGAACATTTTGAAAAATAAGGAAGATTGCGTATGAAGATTAAGGAAATTTGGTTTGATGCCGATTATATTTATGGCAGAGACGAAGAAGGAAAAGAGTATAAGCAGTCGTTGCTGTGGTATCCTAGGTTAAGGCAGGCTAATGATGAAGCGCGAAGCAAGTATACGTTTGGCTTCGATGGTATTCATTGGCGTGAACTGGATGAGGATATCAGTTTTGAGAGTTTTGAATATGAGGATGCCGAGCCGAGTGGTTTGCAACGCTTCTTCCTCACCCATAAAGAAATCAATGTGGCTGAGTTTGCTCGTCGAATAGGCATGAATCCCACGTTGCTCCGAAACTATATCAATGGATTTAAAAAGCCCTCAAAGGAGCGTGAACAGGAAATTCTTGACCACATTCACAAATTAGGAGAAGAAATGGCAGCAGCATAGCCGAAAGAAGTGCAGGAGAATAAATGCACAGCGGGTATCTTTGCCGGTTGAAACTAACTTGGCTACAAACCAACATCAATATATGAAACGATTACTATTATTACTATTTGTGGTCTTATTCCTAAAATCCGCAGATAATTTTTCAATGGTCTAGTCTTGCCGTCCTTTGAGACATGTCTGTCTGTTTTTAGCCATCAAAGCGTGTAATCCGACCGGACATAAGCCAGTTTCCCCTTGCCCCGTAAGGTCGAGAGGCTTAGACCAAAGCATCAGCGAAGGATGTTGTTTTATCCGTGTTCCCAAATAAGTTTGTATGGCTTATTGGAGTAGATGTTG
>CACWFY010000009.1 GCA_902760345.1 uncultured Bacteroidales bacterium
CCGAACAGAGAAGTTAAGCCCGCTTGCGCCGATGGTACTGCAATGCAATGCGGGAGAGTAGGAGGCCGCCACTTTTCAGAAGAGAGACCCTTTCATCAACATTGATGAGAGGGTCTTTTTCGTTTACTTCATTGATAAGAGTGTCTTGGGGGCTACTTCTTTTTTAATTCCCAAAAAGCTACAGCAGAGGCTGCTGCTACGTTGAGGGAGTCGACACCATATGCCATAGGTATACGGACAACATAATCTGCTCTGTTAATGGTTCCCAATGGTAGTCCGTCACCTTCGGTGCCCATGATGATAGCTAGCCGTTCTTCTTGTTTTAGAATAGGGGAATCAAGTGGTATGGATTTATCAGTAAGTGCCATTGCTACGGTCTTGAAACCATCGTTATTTAATTGTTGGATATCGCCCTCTATCCATGTCCAAGGAACTAAGAAAACAGAGCCCATAGAGACTCTGACAGCTCGACGGTTAAGGGGATCACAGGTGTTTTTAGTCAGTAACACTGCATCGATGCCTAAAGCTGCAGCTGAACGGAAGATGGCTCCGATATTCGTAGTGTCAACCACACCGTCGATGATGACAATGCATTGAGCATTCTTGCAAACCTCTTTTACGCTTTTCAGTGCTGGTCGTCGCATGGCACAGAGTACTCCTCGTGTCAAGGTATAACCTGTTAAATTGGCAAGCAATTCACGTTCTCCTGTATAGATAGGAATATCTCCGCAACGACAAATGATATCAGTTGCGTCTCCATCAATATGCTTGCGTTCACAAAGCAAGGCAATTGGTTGATAGCCTGCGTCCAGTGCTACGCGTATAACTTTAGGGCTTTCCACGATGAAGATGCCTTTTTCTGGTTCTATTCGATTGCGCAATTGAGCTTCTGTGAGTGCACTGAATAGCTGTACATCAGGGTGTTGGAGGGATGTAATTTCAATGATGGGCATGCAAATTTTTCTTTTTCTTTGCAAAAATACTAAATAAATTGGAATAATCCCTTGACAAAAGGATTTTTATTTTGTATATTTGCAATCCCATATTATATACAGATTGTTATCTGCAAATTAATAAACAGATTATATAAAGGTTATATATGAAGAAAATAATAGCGATAATCTTTCTCTTCTTAGTTGGATTATCGTCGTATGCTCAGATTGAGGATCCCGTACACTTCAGTTCTCAATTGAAGATGTTGAAAGGTGACGAGGCGGAAATCGAGTTTAAAGCAAGCATTGATCCAGGATGGCATGTCTATTCTGTCCATCTGGGTAATGGTGGCCCTATATCCGCTTCGTTCAACGTAACGAAGATAGATGGTGCTGAAATCGTAGGAACGCTGCAAGCCAAAGGCAAGGAAATTAAGCACTTCGACAATCTTTTTGAGATGGAGGTACGCTATTTTGAAAATTCTGCAACCTTTGTTCAGAAGATTCATTTCACCAAGCCCGAGTACACTATTGACTGCTATCTGGAGTATGGTGCTTGTAATGATCAGGGCTGTCTGCCTCCATCTGAGGTCCCGTTCAAGGCTCAGGGCAAGAGTCCAATTGCGGATATGAAGGATACAAAGGAAGCAACGGAGATAGACGAGACTGAAGTTCAGGTGCCTGATATGACAGAATCCGATTTCTTGTTCAATTTGTGGGCTCCGGTTAGTGACGAGCTAAAGACGATGGATGGTAGTGACGATGTAACAGACTACACCTTATTATATATATTACTGATGGGTTTCATTGGCGGATTGTTAGCAGTCTGCATGCCTTGTATTTGGCCCATCATTCCGATGACTGTAAGCTTCTTCCTTAAGCGTGCCAAGACTGATAAGCGCAAAGGTATCCACGATGCTATAACCTATGGGTTGAGTATCATTGTTATCTATCTTGTGCTAGGTTTACTTGTTACGGCATTTTTCGGTAGCGACTCGCTTAATGCTATGTCTACGAATGCGGTATTCAACATTTTCCTGTTCTTGTTGCTGGTGATGTTTGCCTTGTCATTCTTCGGATGGTTTGAGATTCAATTACCAGACAATTGGGTTAATTCAGTAGATCATAAAGCCTCAAAGACCAGTGGACTGCTTTCCATCTTCCTGATGGCCTTTACATTGGTACTCGTGTCGTTCTCCTGTACGGCTCCTATTATCGGTTTGCTGCTTGTCGAGACTGCTACCAGTGGCAATTGGCTTGCTCCAGCATTAGGTATGTTCGGATTTGCCTTGGCCTTAGCCTTGCCGTTTACCCTTTTTGCTCTCTTTCCCGCATGGCTCAAGCAGGCTCCTAAGTCCGGCTCATGGATGAATACCCTGAAAGTTGTGCTAGGCTTTATCGAACTGGCCTTTGCCTTGAAGTTCTTCTCCGTGGCAGATTTAGCTTATGGCTGGCATCTGTTAGACCGCGAAGTGTTCCTTTCACTCTGGATTGTCATCTTTGCACTTCTTGGCGCTTATCTCTGTGGATGGTTGAAATTTCAGTCAGACGAAATAGGAGGTGACACCAACAAGCCTAAGCCTGTGGTTTGTATCATGGGAGGACTCGTTTCTTTGGCTTTTGCCTTGTATATGGTTCCTGGACTATGGGGTGCTCCTTGTAAGGCAGTCAGCGCTTTTGCTCCGCCTATGAATACGCAGGACTTCAATATGAACAGTAAGGTTGTTGAAGCAAAATATACCAGCTATGAAGAAGGTATGGCTGCTGCTAAGGCTCAGGGTAAGCCTGTCCTGATTGATTTTACAGGCTTTGGTTGTGTGAATTGCCGTAAGATGGAGGCCGCAGTATGGACAGACCCGAAAGTGGCTGACCTGTTGACAAACGACTATGTCCTTATTTCACTTTATGTGGACGATAAGACTCCTCTCAAAGAACCTTTCGTGGTGAAAGATGCTGAGGGTAACACCAAGACATTGCGAACAGTTGGAGCCAAGTGGAGTTATCTGCAGAGCCATAAATTTGGAGCCAATGCGCAACCTTTTTACGTGATACTCAATCATGAAGGAAAACCACTCTCTGGCAGTCGTGCTTTCGACGAGAATATTTCTGAATTTATCAATTTTTTAAAGAAAGGAATCAATAACTATGATCGATGAAGAAACACGTAACCGCATCATCGCCCTGATTCATCAGGAGGTTGTGCCAGCCATTGGCTGTACAGAGCCTATTTGTGTCGCATTGTGTACGGCAAAAGCCACAGAACAGTTGGGTACTCGTCCTGAGAAGATTGAAGCCTTTCTGAGTGCTAATATCCTGAAGAATGCTATGGGCGTAGGCATTCCTGGCACCGGTATGATTGGTCTGCCCATTGCCATTGCTTTGGGGGCATTGATTGGTAAAAGTGAATATCAACTGGAAGTGCTCAAGGACCTCACACCTGAGTTGTTGGCTGAGGGAAAACGCTATGTCTCAGAGAATCGTATTGTCATTTCCCAAAAGGAGGGTGTCTGTGAGAAACTGTATGCTGAGGTGACTGTTACTGCTGCAGGCAGGAGTGAAACCGCTATCATTGCTGGTGGCCATACTCGTTTTGTGGAAAGTTGTGTAGATGTGGATAATACAGCAACTCAATCTTCTGATAATGCTGAAAGCTCAATTCAACTGAATATGCGCATGGTTTATGACTTTGCCACTACTGCATCCCTCAACGAGATTCGTTTTATTGAGGAAGCCCGTACCTATAATATGAATGCTGCCCGAGAGGCCCTGAAAGGCAATTATGGTCATAACCTCGGTAAGACCATCGACCGTCCACTTTCGAAAGGCATCTTTGGCAATACCATCTTTTCTCATATTATCTCCCGTACGGCTTCAGCCTGTGACGCTCGTATGGGTGGTGCAATGATTCCTGTCATGTCCAACTCTGGTAGCGGTAATCAAGGTATCTGCGCTACGAATCCAGTGTGTGTCTATGCCAAAGAGAACGAGAATACAGAGGAAGAACTTATTCGTGCCCTGATTTTGAGTCACCTTACTGCCATCTACATCAAACAGTCGCTTGGCACGCTTTCAGCCCTTTGTGGTTGTGTGGTGGCGAGCATTGGCAGCAGTTGTGGCATTACCTATCTGATGGGAGGTGATTTTAGTCGCATTTGCGCATCGGTAAAGAATATGATTGCAAACCTTACAGGTATGATCTGCGATGGTGCCAAACCCTCGTGCTCACTGAAGATTACCAGTGGAGTTAGTACTGCATTACTCTCTGCCTTGCTTGCGATGGAGGGAAAATGTGTCAGTTCTGAGGAGGGCATTGTTGACGATAGTGTAGACAAGAGCATTCATAATCTGACGAGTATTGGTGCTGACGCCATGTGTAAGACCGATGACATGGTACTCAGCATTATGACAGGCAAACGATGTTAACAAAAAAAGTGGTGTAACCTTTTGGATTACACCACTTTTTATAGATAAACTTATACGTTCTTTACTTTACCTCCTCAAAGTCAGCGTCCTGGATGTTGTCATCCTTCGGAGCTTCCTGCTGAGCACCTGCCTGCTGACCAGCGAAGGGGTTGTCTTGAGGACCGGCCTGTGCACCCTGAGCTCCCTGATACATCTGCTGTGAGGCAGTCTGCCAAGCGGTATTAAGTGCAGCGATGGCTGTGTCGATAGCAGCTACATCGCCTGCCTTGTGGGCATCTTTCAGCTGCTGCAGGGCCTGCTCGATAGCTGGCTTGTGCTGAGCAGGAATCTTGTCGCCAATCTCCTTCAGCTGGTTCTCCGTCTGGAAGATCATGCTGTCAGCCTGGTTCATCTTGTCTACGCGCTCGCGCTCTTTCTTATCGTTCTCAGCATTCTGCTCGGCCTCGGCCTTCATGCGGTTGATCTCGTCCTGTGACAGGCCGCTAGATGCCTCGATGCGGATGGCCTGCTCCTTACCTGTAGCCTTATCCTTGGCAGAAACCTTAAGGATACCGTTGGCGTCGATATCGAAGGTTACCTCAATCTGAGGAATACCACGACGTGCTGGCGCAATACCTGTGAGGTTGAACTGACCGATAGACTTGTTCTGAGCAGCCATTGGACGCTCACCCTGGAGTACGTGGATGGTTACCTCTGTCTGGTTATCAGCTGCAGTAGAGAATGTCTCGCTCTTCTTGCAAGGAATGGTTGTGTTGGCCTCAATCAGCTTGGTGCAAACACCACCCATGGTCTCGATACCCAGTGTCAGCGGAGTCACGTCAAGCAGCACGATGTCGCCTACGCCACCTTCTTTGTTCAGGATAGCGCCCTGAATTGCTGCACCGACAGCCACCACCTCGTCGGGGTTCACACCCTTTGAAGGCTCTTTGCCAAAGTAATTCTTGACGAGCTCCTGCACAGCAGGAATACGGCTTGAACCACCTACGAGGATGACCTCGTCAATATCTGCGGTTGACAGTTTGGCATCAGCGATAGCTTTCTGACAAGGAGCCAGACAAGCCTGGATGAGTCCATGTGCCAATTGCTCGAACTTTGCGCGTGTCAAGGTCTTCACCAAGTGCTTGGGAACACCGCCTACTGGCATGATATACGGCAGGTTAATCTCCGTAGAGGTAGAACTTGACAGTTCAATCTTAGCCTTTTCAGCAGCCTCCTTCAAGCGCTGCATAGCCATAGGATCGCTCTTCAGGTCAGCACCCTCGTCGTTCTTGAACTCTTGAACCAGCCAGTCAATGATAGCCTGGTCGAAGTCGTCACCACCCAGATGAGTGTCACCATTGGTAGAGAGTACTTCGAAGACACCACCACCAAACTCAAGGATAGAGATATCGAACGTACCACCACCAAGGTCGAAGACGGCAATCTTCATATCCTTGTTAGCTTTGTCAACGCCGTATGCCAAAGCAGCAGCTGTAGGCTCGTTGACGATACGCTTCACATTCAGACCTGCAATCTGGCCAGCCTCCTTCGTAGCCTGACGCTGTGAGTCAGAGAAGTAGGCAGGTACGGTGATCACAGCCTCAGTTACCTCCTGTCCGAGGTAGTCTTCAGCGGTCTTCTTCATTTTCTGCAGCACCATGGCGCTGATCTCCTGCGGAGTATACTTACGTCCGTCAATGTCAACACGAGGATAGCCTCCCTCGTTTACTACATTATAAGGTACGCGCGAGATTTCCTTCTCGGTCTGCTGCCAGTTCTCACCCATAAAACGCTTGATAGAGTAAACAGTGTTCTTCGGGTTGGTGATAGCCTGACGCTTGGCTGGGTCACCAATCTTACGCTCACCATTTTCAACAAAACCAACGACAGAAGGTGTAGTACGCTTACCCTCGCTGTTGGCAATTACTACCGGTTCGTTTCCCTCGAATACAGCAACACAGCTGTTGGTAGTACCTAAGTCAATTCCAATAATCTTTCCCATAGTTGTATTTTTTTTAATTATTAATTTGCATGATATGTCAGCAGCAAAATAGCAAAGCACGTGCCAAATCATTTTTTTTGTAAGATTGTGGTGACATTTTGGCACAAGTCTCAGATATTTTTCCTATCTTTGCATGCGAATTTAATACAGAATGGCATGAAAAGAATGATATTTTTAGTCGCTTTACTGTCGGCTATCCTCTCCGTATCGGCACAAGATAATCCCTATATTGTAAAGACGAAAGGGGTGAAGAAACCTGTTGTCAATAAGGTTGCTGATTCTCAGAAGCCTGTTGAGGAGGAAGCTGAGCCTACCGACTTTATGGGCAAGAACTTCCGTTTCTACAGTATGTGCGACTGGAAGGAGGGCATGCGCTTTATGGTTATTCCTGAAAAGTACGACATGCTCGTCAACACGTTCCGCGACGCTGAAACTGGTAAGGAGGTCAGCAGCGGCATTCTACGCCACCATATCATGGTCTACCAAGGACACGAAGATATGCCCAATGGTCGTGTGCATGTCAATTTTACCTGCGAGACCAACGGTAAGAACTACTATTACCAATTGCCCAATGGTACTTTCGAAGACTATTGCTATGGTAAGCTTGGTGTTCCCACACTGGCCTATCTGGGTGATGTCGACAAAGCCCGTGAATTGCTGATGGGGCAGACCATGCTGACACGTACTCAGCTCTATCGTGTTGATACAGAGTATGATGGTGACGGATATAAGGAGGTTACTGTCGACAAGAACATTCCTGTCGTAGTGAAAGCTATTGGCGTGGGTACTCGTTCGTTCCCAGTCAAGATTATCGTTGAGGACGAGAATGGCAATCAGTTCTATCAGAGCGTTGCTATGTCGAAAACCAACTGCGGTATGCGTGACGATGAATTCATTGTCGACAACGAGAAGTTCCTGTTTCAGGGTTCTTTCGACTTCACGGGTGCCAATATGTCAGTCTCTGACAATGTCAAGGAATATATTAACCAGACGGTTTATACCAAGCATCCCACCAGTATGAGCAGTAAGGGCTCTGGTAAGGTCCGCGACATGAAGGTTCCCCGCTTTACGGGCTTTATTATTGACGAGATAGCACCCGTCAAGAATTCCGCCTACTATACGCTGACCCTTCGCGAGGTGGAGAGTCGTCGTATCTATTATAAGGATGTGATCTTCCGCGAAGAAGAAGTTCTGAACAGCCGTAATGCTAGCGATGACGACTACTTCGGATATATCTTTGGTATGGGCGAGGGTTCCGCCAAGTCGACCAGCAAAGAGACGCGTGCCGCCATTCGTGAGGGCCGCGTTATTCCTGGAATGTCGAAAGAAGAGGTTGAGATGGCTATGGGCGAGCCGTTCCGTAAGGTTGTCGACTCAGAAGGCGCTGACCTTTGGATGTATGCCCGCTCCAACAATGTGATACTCGATGTGTGGTTTACCGATAGGGGCGTTGTCAAACTCGCCAAGGCCCGTAAGGCAAACAGTAAGAGTAGTAAGAAATAGTGCAGACGTTCTGCAAACGGTACAAAAATAAAAGAAGGCTTATTCGCCTTCTTTTATTTTTTCCATGATCTTCGCTTCCAGTTCTTCGCAGAGCTCGGGATTGTCTGTCAGCAGTGCTTTCACAGCGTCTCTGCCTTGTCCCAGTTTCAAGTCTCCGTATGAGAACCATGAGCCGCTCTTCTTGAAGATGTTGAGCTCGGTAGCCAAGTCTGCAATCTCGCCAATCTTCGAGATACCCTCGCCAAAGGTTATCTCAAACTCTGCCTTGCGGAAGGGAGGTGCTACCTTGTTCTTCACCACCTTTACACGTACCTGGTTGCCGATGGGCTGGTCGCCATCTTTCAGCGTCTGAATCTTACGGATGTCCAAACGTACTGACGAGTAGAACTTCAGCGCGTTACCACCCGTTGTGGTCTCAGGGTTACCAAACATCACACCAATCTTCTCGCGTAACTGGTTGATAAAGATGCAGGTGGTCTTCGTTTTTGAGATGGTTGATGTCAGCTTGCGCAGGGCCTGACTCATCAAGCGTGCCTGCAGACCAACTGCTGAATCGCCCATGTCGCCCTCAATCTCTTTTTTGGGCGTCAGAGCAGCTACAGAGTCGACGACGAGGATGTCGACAGCCGATGAGCGAATCAGTTGATCGGCAATCTCCAGTGCCTGCTCACCATTATCGGGTTGTGACATGTAGAGGTTGTCAATGTCGACTCCCAGCTTCTCAGCATAGAAGCGGTCAAAAGCGTGCTCGGCATCAATGAAGGCGGCAACGCCACCAGCCTTCTGGCATTCGGCAATGGCGTGGATGGCCAGCGTCGTTTTACCAGACGACTCAGGACCAAAAATCTCAATGATACGTCCCTTTGGATAGCCGCCAACACCTAAGGCTGCATTCAGACCAATCGAACCAGTGGGAATCACTTCGACGTTCTCAATTTTTTCTTCGCCCATTTTCATGATGCTTCCCTTGCCGAAGTCCTTCTCAATCTTGGCCAAAGCAGCCTGCAGGGCTTTCATCTTTTGTTGTTGCGGAGTCAACTGCTCCTCGTTTTTTTCTTTTTTTGCCATAGTTATTGTTTTTTTATTTATAAGTCTTATGTGTCTTATGGGACTTATGGGAGCTCTATAACTCCAGGTCACCATCGTGAATCTCGTGCCACGGCAGTCCCTGCTTGTTCAGTTGCTCCATGAAGGGATCGGGATCAAACTCCTCGACGTTGTGGACGCCCGGCTTCTTCCACAGACCCTTACAGAACATCATGGCACCAATCATAGCAGGTACACCTGTGGTGTAGCTGACGCCCTGCATGCCAGTCTCCTCGTAGGCAGCACGATGTGAGCAGTTGTTGTAAACATAATAGGTGTGCTCCTGGCCATCGTTACCAATACCACGAATGCGACAGCCAATAGAGGTCTGGCCTTCATAGTTTTCGCCAAGGTCCTGTGGGTTAGGCAATACAGCCTTCAGGAACTGCAGAGGCACAATCTTTACCTTTGCTGTGCCAGTACCATCGGCCAACGGTGCCTCGTACTCTACCTCGTCGATGCGGCTCATGCCGATGTTCTGAATCACCTCGAGGTGCTTCAAGTACTGCTGACCAAAGGTCATCCAGAAGCGTGCACGCTTGATGGTGGGGTAGTTGATGACGAGTGACTCGATCTCCTCATGGTGCAGCAGATAGCTGTCGCGAGGGCCAATGTTAGGATAGTTCAGGTCTTTGTGAATCTCAAGTGGCTCTGTCTCTACCCACTGGCCATCTTCCCAGTAGAGTCCCTTCTGGGTAATCTCACGGATGTTAATCTCTGGGTTGAAGTTGGTGGCGAATGCCTTGTGGTGGTCGCCTGCGTTGCAGTCGACGATATCCAGATACTGAATCTCCTTAAAATGATGCTTGGCAGCGTAGGCCGTATAGATAGAGGTGACGCCTGGGTCGAAGCCGCAGCCGAGAATAGCCGTCAGACCTGCCTGCTCGAAGCGCTCACGATAGGCCCATTGCCAAGAGTATTCAAAGTGTGCCTCGTCCTTGGGCTCGTAGTTAGCTGTATCCAGATAGCTGCAGCCGCAAGCCAAGCAGGCGTCCATAATGGTGAGGTCCTGATAGGGAAGGGCCAGGTTGATGACCAGCTCTGGCTTAAAGTCGTTGAACAAAGCCTTGAGCTGCTCTACATCGTCAGCATCAACCTGAGCGGTCTTAATATCCATATTATATCCAGCCTTGTGGATATCCTCCACAATCTTATCGCATTTTGCCTTACGGCGACTTGCAATCATAAACTCTGTAAACACGTCAGCATTCTGTGCAATCTTGAATGCTGCAACAGTTGCGACGCCTCCGGCGCCAATCATTAGTACTCTACTCATAGGTTTTTATTTTGTTTTTCGTTATTTCGACTTTCCGTTTAGTTCTTCCGACCTGATGCCCAACGCTGCCATCAGCGAGTAGCCCAGTATTTCCTGGCGGAACTGGCCGCTCTGCATGGGCTGCATAGAGAATACGGTGATGTGCTTGTCAGGGTCTGCTTTGTGCAGGGCTTCGCGTACCTTATTATAATATACGTCGTCGCCTACCACCATCAGTCGCTTCACTTCTACTGCATTCGCCAGTATCTGTAGTGAGTCGGCGAATAGTGCGTCCATCGTCGTCAGGTCTTCCACAGGCACGCAACTGATTTGGAATTCGCCCAACTCGCCACTAAATGCCTTGCCGTCGAGTTCCTCCATCGTTCCTGGTATGAAGTTCTCCATCTTGGTTTGCTTATGCAGCAACACCACCTGTATCTGATGATGGCCTTCGCGCACTCCTCCGTCCAGCGCTACGCACTCCAGCCATCGTGCCATATCGGCCTGTGGAATACGTCGCTCCAGCATGCGTTCAAAGTTTACTATCAAGTCAAATGCCACCTTGTTAACGTGGTCAGCGTCGACAAGGATAACATACTCGTTCCATTTCGTGTTATACATATCTGCAAAGTTAAGGAATAAAAATGATTCTGCCAAACATTTCTCATCTTAATTTTGTGATATTATCTGCCAATTGGCTTAATGGAGAAGGTGAAGTAGGTGTCGGGGAATGGCTCTTCCTTCAGCGTGAAGTGCCACCATTCAGTGTCGACGGGTTTGAAGCCATGATGTAGCATAGCTTGACGCAGAATCATGCGGTTCCGAAACTGCTTGGCGGTGATGCTACGCTTCGGATTGGCAGGACTCTTGCTGTTATCGCCTGTGTACTCACCTGTCTCAGGATTGCCGCAGAAGTCAGGATGACTCTCAGGACCGAACCAGTCGAAGGTGCCGCCCATGTCGAGCTCTTTTTCGGTCTGCATGTCGAAGAGTGTCAGGTCGACCGTGCTGCCACGGGTGTGTCCGCTCTTCTCAGCGATGTAACCCTGGGGAAAGAGCACGTGCTTGTCAAGGTCGGGATAGAAGTAAGGCTTCATCAGCGTGTCGTTCACATTGGCAGCCCATCGTACGAAATGGTCGACGGCCTTCTGTGGACGGTAGGCATCATAGATCTTCAGACGGTACCCCAGTGCTTTCACGTCGTCGCTCACAGCCTTCAGGCTATCGGCAGCCTGCTTGGTAAGCAGCGCTGTCGGCTCCTCATAGCCGTCAATGCGCATTCCCACGAAGTTGTACGTGCTGAAGTAACGAATCTCGAGGATGGCGTCGGGCACAATGTCGGTAAGCGTGACAAACTGGCTGCAGTCATCAGTGGCGTTGACAGCCGTACTCTTCTTACTATCCGAAAAGCAAGATGTCATTACGCCGCAATTGATTGAAAGGATAGCGGCTATAAGCCAAAGCAATTGTTTTTTCATATCTCCGTTATTCCTAATATGGATTTACGGAGACAAAGATAGGACAATAAATTGAGAATACGTCATAATCAACAGAATTTAACCATGAAAAAACGCACGGTATGCCGCCTGAAATGATGACAAAATGGGCGAAAAGGCGTCATAATGGTGTAAAAATGCTGGATTCGTTTGCGTTTTTCAGCAATAATCTGTATATTTGCAGCGTGAATAAGTACGAAACAAACAATTTTACTAACAATATTAAAACAAAATGATTATGAAGAAAATCTTTACGCTTATTAGCATGGCACTGGTAGCCATGAGTGTTAACGCACAGAAAGAGAGCTATACGGCTGCTATAGCTGATTTTAACGCGACGGAGGTGACAATTAATAAGACGGCAAATGTTACTGTAGTTGCAAATGGAGGTAATGTTTTAGAGTGCAAGACTGCTGGTTCGCAGGAGGTTACATCAACACCAGCAACCTGGTCTGCAAAAAAACAAGGTGATATCAATTTTGATTATGTCACAGTCGGAGGCTCAGTTCCATACGTTACTACAGGTGTTGAGGAGATTATTACTGATGGTAATCCCACAGGTAATTATCGTCCAACTTATACTTACTATGAGCCAGATGGTTCTGCCGGTCTTCCCATAAATGGTGAGTATGTTAAACTTACTGCCAAAGTAGATGGTATGTTTAAAATTGGTTTCTGGGTTAACAAAAATGAAGGCCGCAAGCTTTATCTTGTAAGAGAGAGTGACAAGAAAGCCTTAAAGTGGGCGGCAGATGCTACTACTGAATACAAAGTTGAAGGTTATATCAATGACTGTAATGAATGGGCCGATGCTGAAAAAACGACGAAGAAGAAAAAGTTCTTCTCTTCTATCGTGGTAAATGACTACGAATTAGGAGTTTCTGACTATCAGAGCGAAACTGACGTGACAGATGACGGTGTTACTCCTAAGATTAAGAATCAGAAAGCTTTAGCAAAATGGGGGTGGTTTGTGTTTGATGCAAAGGCCAATGAAACTTACTGGGTGTTTGGCAATAACTGGCAGTTTGGATTCCAGGGTTACGAATTTACACCAGGTGAAACAATTGCCAACTATACCGGTATCAGCACCGTAAAGGCTGCTGCAAACACCAACGCTCCTATCTACAACCTCGCTGGTCAGAAGGTAAACAATAGCTTCAAGGGTATTGCTATCCAGAATGGTAAGAAGTTCATGGTGAAGTAAGAATACCTGAAATAATATAAAAAGTGGCGACTCTGTAAAGGGTCGCTACTTTTTTGTGATGCTATAGCAGAAGAAAGAGCAAATATCCGGCATTTCCTACACTTGCTCTTGAATATCAACGAGTTAGCTTCAATTTTCCTACACTGGGAGTGGCACTAAAGTTACACTGCGGCGTTTTGAACGCGTGAAAGTCCCACTTCGACACCATTAAAGTTACGTTTTAACAATGTTAATGCATAACTTCCACGATGTGAATACATAGTTTTCATCGCGTGAAAACTATGTACTTAACGTTTACGTACATAGTATTCACGCCGTGAAAACGGTGTTTTCGCGGATGTATCCCCCATAGGTGTTACTTTAGTGTCACTTCCAGTGTAGGAAATATCTGTGTAACCGTCTGATTTCCAGTATCAAGTGTGGGAAATGTAGGATATTGGTGACAAACGCGCATATAGTCCGTCTTTTAGTTAAACAGTTAGAACTGACAATTACAATTATGAAAAAAACATTATTTCTTCTCATCTCAGTCTTCGTGCTCTTGACGGCCTTCATGCCTCAAAAGGTGACCACAATCTTCATCATTGGCGACTCAACCGCTGCCAACAAGAACATCACTGGCGGCAAGCAGGAACGAGGTTGGGGCATGATGCTACAACGGTGTTTCGATGAGAACTTTGTGGTGGTCGACAATCATGCCGTTAATGGTCGCTCATCGAAGAGTTTTATCAATGAGGGACGATGGGACAAGGTGCTGGAGAAGATGAAACCTGGCGACTATGTCATCATTCAGTTTGGCCATAACGACGAGAAGGCACAGCCTGAGCGCCATACCGACCCAGGCTCTACCTTCGACTATAACCTGGCCAAATTCGTACGCGAGACTCGAGAGCATGGTGGCATTCCCGTCTTGATGAACTGCGTGGTACGTCGCAATTTTATGGTGAAGGCTCCTGAGATTGCCGACGACGAGTTGCTGCGCACTTCTACCTTTAAGGATGGTGTGAGAATGGTCGAGGGCGACTCTCTGATTGATACTCACGGCCTGTATGCTCAAGCTCCACGTGACGTGGCTCGCCGCATGAATTGTCACTTCGTAGACGCCAACCAGATTACCCATGACCTGGAGCAGGGATTGGGTCGCGAGGAGTCTAAGAAACTCCATATGTGGTTTCTGCCTGGTCAGGAGCCAAGTGAACCCAAGGGCAAGCAGGACAATACTCACTATAACATCTATGGCGCAACTACAGTTGCCAAACTGTTGGCCGATGCCCTCTGTGAAGAGATTCCCGTGTTGAAGAAATATCGGAAATAATAACAGATGAAGATGATGAGAAGAATCGTGATAGCCTTCATGGCTTTAGCACTCGCCATACATGTTCAGGCTCAGACGCTGGCTTTCCCTACGGCTGAAGGCTTTGGCAAGTATGCCTCTGGCGGACGAGGCGGAAAGGTGGTCGAGGTGACAAACCTCAACGACAGTGGTGAGGGTTCGCTACGCTGGGCACTGACGGAGGCTGGTCGCGAGAATGCCACCATCGTGTTTCGTGTGAGTGGCATTATCGACATTGGACCTAATCCGCAACGGAAAGGCGAGCGGGCTATTCGTGCCAAACTGAAGAATGTGACGATAGCCGGACAGACAGCACCAGGCGAAGGCATCCTGCTGCGTGGCGGCAAACTGAACCTTGGAGGCTCCGAGAATGTTATCATCCGCAATATCCGAGCTCGACTGGGAACGCTGGGCGATCCCACCAAATCAAAGAAGGAGAACTTTATCGAAGGTGGAGCCATCGGCATAGAGAATGCTCAGAACATCATCATCGACCATTGCTGCTTTGGCTGGAGTGGCGAGGAGAACGTCACCATGTACGACAACCATTATACCACCTTGCAGTGGTGCATCATTCACGAAGGCCTCTATGACGCTGGCCATAAGAAGGGTGTCCGAGGCTATGGTGCCCAGTGGGGAGGCTCGCCAGCTACGTTCCATCACAACCTGCTGGCCCATAACGACAGCCGTTCGGCTCGCCTCAATGGCGCTACCAATCCTCGGGTCGACAAGAACGTCTTTCTGGAATATCAGAACAATGTGAACTTCAACTGGGGGCGCCGCAACTCCTGCTATGGTGGTGAGAATGAGGCTGGCGAGGGTAGCAGTCACGAATGCAACTTCGTGGGCAACTACTACAAGCCTGGTCCTGCCCATCCTGCTGACAATGTGCTGATAGAACTCTCTCAGGCACGAAAGGGCAAAACGCTGACAGGCCCCTCACTGTGGTACTTCAACGACAACGTGATGGAAGGTCAGAAGACGAAGGACAGTTGGGCACTCATTGGCAACAGGACGGGTTTCGGCATTGAACAGATGAAGTGCGACCAACCCCTCGGCCAGTCGCAGTATGCAGACTACCTGACGCCTGCCGAGTCGGCCAAGAAAGCCTTCAAACAGGTGCTGGCCAAGGCGGGCACCATTCACCGAGATGTCGTGGAATGCCGTATCATAGAAGATGTGAAGAGTGGTCGCCCGAAGTACAAAGGTGCTGGTGCCAACAAACAGGGCATTATCGACGCACCTGCCGATGCTGAGGGCTGGCCCCAATATGCTGTCGCCACGCCTGTGGTCGACAACGACCACGACGGAATAGCAGACGAGTGGGAGAGGGCCCACGGCTTGAATCCCAATGATTCGGAGGACCGCAACAAAATCATTTCAAAAGAAGGCTATACCGCCCTTGAGGTCTACCTCAACAGCCTGATGGGAGAATGGTGATTTCTCCAGAACCATAGCAACGGTGATGCTCAGCATCGTAGATGACGCAGAACTGTCCAGGTGCTACGCCATGAATAGGTGCTGCTGCATGTACCATATAGTTGCCGTCGCCCATCGCTTCTAATTTCGCAGGCAGATACTCTGGCGTGTGGCGAATCTTGAGTGTCACATCCGTTGGCGGCAGTTGTCCGTTGATGCTGTGGAACGCCATGATGGGGAAGTCCTGCTTGTAGGCCGTCTGAGGGTCGTAGCCGTGAGAGACATAGATGATGTTCTGCTCAATGTCTTTCTTAATGACAAACCACGGACCACCGCCCAGTCCCATCCCCTTTCGCTGTCCGATGGTGTGAAACCAGTGGCCTTTATGGTGCCCAATGAGTTTACCCGTCTCCAGTTCTACGACGTCGCCTTGTAGCTCGCCCAGATAGCGACGCAGGTAGTCGTTATAGTTGATTTTTCCCAAGAAGCAGATGCCTTGCGAGTCGCGACGGTGGGCTGGCGCCAGGTGTTCGCGCTCGGCAATAGCCCGCACCTCTTCCTTCATCATGTGACCAATGGGAAACAGCGCCTTCTGCAGTTGCCAGTCGTAGATCTGTGCCAGAAAGTCCGTCTGGTCCTTCACTGGGTCAGGACTGGTGCAAAGCCACTTGAGGGCGTCAGCGGGTGAACCGCTGACCACATGTTCTATTTCCGTCGTGGCATAGTGGCCAGTAGCAATAAGGTCGTAGTCGTGGCCACGCTTCTCGTGGAAGGCGCCAAACTTGATGAGGCGGTTGCACATCACGTCAGGATTGGGTGTCAGTCCTGCGCGTACCTTATCCATAGTATATTTAGTGACCTGATTCCAGTATTCCTGATGGCAGTCAATGACCTCCAGCTTGCAGCCATACTTGTGACTGACAGCCGTTGCCATCTCCAGGTCTTCTTCTGAAGAGCAGTCCCACTCCTCTTCCTCCTCAGGACCGATCTTGATGTAAAAGCAGTCGGGCGTCAGGCCCTGTCGCATCAGTTCGTAGAGCACCACGGAGCTGTCGACACCACCGCTGAGCAGCACCGCAATACGTTTATTTGCTAATTCTTCTAAAATCATGGTGCAAAGTTACGAATAATTGCAATTATTTCGTATATTTGCAAGAAAAATTTTAAGCATATGGTAGAACTAAAGAACGAACAGCTGACTATTAAGGTCGCAGAAAAGGGAGCCGAGCTCCAGAGTGTAAAAGATAACGAAGGTCGTGAGTATCTGTGGCAGGCTGGCCCGCAGTGGCCTCGTCATTCGCCCATTCTCTTTCCCATCGTGTGTAGCGTCAACGACGAGACCTATCGTGTGGACGGCAAGGAATACCACCTGCCTCGTCACGGCTTTGCCCGCGATGCGCAGTTTACGGTGATTAGTCAAGGTGAAGACCGCGTGACGATGGCCTTGCACGACAGCGAGGAGACGCTGAAAGTCTATCCCTACCACTTTAATCTCGCCATCACCTACCGCCTGGTAGGTACCACGATTAGCGTCATCTGGCACGTAGAGAATACCGACAGTCGCGAGATTCATTTCCAGATAGGCGGTCATCCTGCTTTCAACCTGCCCAGCGGCAAGATGGAAGGCGTCATCAAGCTCGATAATGAAGAGCCGATGGACACCCTCAAGAGCTATGCCGACGGTTCGCATGATATGGAAGAGGTGCCTTTGGAGGCTGACATGGGCATCATTGAGGTCAACAACAGTTTCTTCCGCAACGACTCGGTGAAGATTCACCGTTCGCAGACCCATCGTGCCATGCTGATGGATACTAATGGCGATCCTGCCGTGACGGTAGACTACAAGACCCCTGTTTGTGCTTTCTGGAGTCCGTTCGACAAGCATGCTCCTTTCGTCTGCATCGAACCGTGGTACGGTATTGGCGACCCAAGGGGTTGGAAAGGCGAGTTTAAGGAGAAGCCGCTGATGAACCACCTGCAGCCGGGTGCGTCGTTTATGTCGAAATATACAATAACGTTTGGATAAACAATATCGCGAAGCTTAGTAGGCTTCCCAAAAACACAAGGTAAAAATATCGCGAAGCTTAGTAGGCTTCACGATATTTGTTTTCGTCCTTGTCGTCGAGCATCGAGAGATACGACTGGTATCGGCTCTGCGCGATGTAGTGGTCTTCAACAGCCTTGAGCACGGCACAGCCGGGTTCATGGGTGTGGGTGCAGTCGGAGAAACGGCACTGTTTAGAGAACTCGAAAATCTCCTTAAAATAACTCGTCAACTCCTCGCGCTCCATATCGAAGGTGCCAAAGCCCTTGATGCCTGGGGTGTCGATGAGATAAGAGGTGAGAGGTGAGAGGTGAGGGGTGAGAGGTATCATTTCCGAGAAGGTGGTGGTGTGCATACCTGTGTTGTGGGCATCGCTGATTTCTGCCGTACGCTGGTTGGCGTGTGGCACCAGACGGTTGATGAGTGTCGACTTGCCTACACCACTATTGCCGCTGAGCAGGGTGATCTTGCCTTCTAACATAGGCCGCAGTTCTTCTACACCTTGTCCTGTCTCTGCCGATATGGCGCGACACTCGTAGCCGATGGTCTCATACAACTCAATCATCATCTGCTGGTAGTGACGCTCTTCGTCGTTCAGCAGGTCGGTCTTATTGAATATTAGTATCACGGGTACGCGATAGGCTTCTGCCGATGCTAAGAAGCGGTCGATGAATGTCGTACTGGTCTGGGGCTTGACGACGGTGACGACAAGCAGCGCCTGGTCGACGTTCGCCGCCAGGATATGACTCTGCTTCGACAGGTTGATGCTCTTGCGGATGATGTAGTTACGGCGATCCTCAATCTCTGTAATCCAGTTGCCTTCGCCAACGGTGACGTGGTCGCCTACTGCCACAGGATTAGTAGAGCGTATTCCCTTGATGCGGAAATTACCCTTCACCTTACAATCAAGCAGTTGGCCATCGTCTGTCAGAACGGTGTACCAACTGCCAGTATTCTTAATGACAAGTCCCTGCATTTAGACCGTCATAATCTCCTTGTTCTTGGCTTCCATCAGCTCGTCAAGCTTCTTGATCCACTTGTCGTGCAGTTTCTGGAGTTCGGCCTCAGCGTCCTTCTCGTTGTCCTCGGAGAGACCGTCCTTGATGGCCTTCTTCAGTTTCTCCTTGATGTCGCCACGAACGTTGCGCACCTCAACCTTGGCTTTCTCGCAGATCTTGTTGCACTGCTTCACCAGGTCGCGGCGGCGCTCTTCAGTAGGCTGGGGGATACCCAAACGGATAATCTCGCCGTTGTTCTCAGGGGTGATGCCTACATCTGAGTCCATGATGGCTTTCTCAATGTCGCGAATCTGCTTGCGGTCCCAGGGCTTGATGGCGATGGTGCGGGCATCGGGCGTTGAGATGTTGGCAACTTGGTTCAGAGGCACTCTGGAACCATACGACTCTACACGTACACCATCGAGGATGGCTACGTTGGCACGGCCTGCGCGTACACGGTTCAGTTCCTCTTCCAGAAACATGGCAGCCATCTGCATACGCTCTTCCGCTCCATTCAATGTTTGTTTTACGTCTAACATGTTTTATTTGATTATGTATTGTCTTTCCGTCACAAAGATAAGGATTTAATTCTGAATGAGCAAGGAAATATGAAAAAAAGGCCAAAAAATTTTGATAAATGCCATAAGTTTTATAACTTTGCCTACCTAAAACAGTATGATGCTATCCTAAATGAATAGAAACAAATTCCAAGGATGGTCGTTGCGTATTGCCTTGTTCCTGGCAACCATCGCTCTGCCGACGGCCTCCTTTGCGGCCGATAATGTATTGGAACAAGTTTTCGACCTTGACCATTGCGTAGCCTACGGCGTGGCCATCATGCTTATTGCCATCTTTGTTCTTCTATTCCTTAATTTTGTCTATGTCTTTCACGAACAGGACACCAGTCTTTCCATAAGAGACATGAACGACCGCATGTCCCTGATTCTGAAGACTGCCAATCAGAGCCTGTGGATTTACAAACCATCCAATCGCCATTATTATACGATAACAGAACAGGGAACATATGGCGCAGAGTACAATCCGGTAGAGTTCTCGCAGTTCTTTGACCGTGGCGACTTCGACAAACTCCAGAGTAGCATTTTCGATATGTGTGACGGCAAGCGCCCCTCGGCAGTGGTGAACATCAAGGGAGCTCCTCAGACTGACGGCGAGGTGCGCCACTACGAGATTACCGTCGTTGTTGCTGAGCGTGACAGTGATGGACGCTTGAAACTGGTACTGGGTATTCAGCACGATGTGACGGAAGAGTATAAGCGTCGTCAGCATGTTCACGAGTTGATGGTGCGCTACCATACCGTGTTCAATACGTTGCTCATCGACATGCTGTTCTATGACAAGAATGGTGTGTTGAAAGAGATCAACCAGAAAGCCTCCGAGACTTTCCATGTGACTGACAAGAAAGAAGTCATTGACGGTTCGTTCCTGTTAGAGAACAACCCGATGTTCAGCCGCATGCCCCTGGAAACGATGGAGAACACCCGTTCCAGTTCCATTATCGACTTTGCCGACTATCAGGATGCCAAGTATCGACTCGAAGATTTCCAACTAAAGGGTAAGATGTACTATGAGTCGACCATCAATCCTATTCGCGGTGCAGGAGGCCAGTTGGAGGGTGTCTATATGGCTGGTCGCGACATTACTGAAATGGTCGAGTCGTATCATCGTCAGAAGGAAGGAGCGCTTCGTCTGTTCCGTAAAACCCAAGAGATCAAAGACTATATCCGCAACATCAACTATGCCCTGCGCGTCAGTGATGTGCGACTCGTCAACTATTATCCGTCGTCTTTCCGCTTCGAGATTTCCGACGACATCAGCGAGTCCCAGTTGCGTATGTCGCAGTTACGCTGTATACGCTTGGCAGCTCCACGCTTCCGCCGTACAGTGTCCAGCGTGCTAAACCGTATGGACCATGGTGTTACCCGTCAGATAGAAGCCAATATTGAGACTGAGATACACGACAAGAAAGGTCGTCCCATCTGGCTGCTCTTTAACTTGGTACCTATCATTAGTGCCGATGGTAAGGTGGAACGCTACTTTGGCCTGTGTCGTAACATGACCGATCTGGTTGAAACAGAGCAGCGTCTGGCCGTAGAAACTCGCAAGGCTCAGGAAACTGAGCGCCTGAAGCAGTCGTTCCTGACCAATATGAGTTATGAGATACGTACGCCGCTGAATACTGTGGTAGGGTTCGCCGACCTTTTCGAGACTGAGCATGATGTTGCCGATGAGGCCGTCTTTGTCGAGGAAATCAAGCGTAACGCTAATACCATGTTACAACTGGTCAACGATGTGTTGTTTATCTCGCGCCTTGATGCCAATATGGTGGAATATCCGTTGGCGGAGGTTGATTTCGCACTACTCTTCGAGAGTCATTGCCAGATGGGCTGGTCTAACAAGAATCCGGATGTGACAACCATTGTCGATAATCCATATCAGCGCCTGATGGTCGAAATCAATTTCGAGTATCTCGGACAGGTCATTGAACGCTTGTGTGCGCTGTCAGTCCATTTTGCACCGCACGGCACCATCAAGGCCAAGTGTGAGTATCGCCGTGGCGAACTGACGATTACGGTTGAAGATACTGGCGTAGGTATTGACGAAAAGACCCTTCCACACGTCTTTGATCGTTTCGTTCGTAATGCAAAAGATGAGATGTGCGGCACAGGACTGGATTTACCGATTATACAGTTGATGGTCCAACAGATGGGTGGCACCATTGAACTGCAGTCTGAACTGGGGAAGGGCACTACGGTGTGGGTGACCATCCCCTGCAAAGCGTCTGTCATAGAGAAACGTACCAATATCGTTTAACCCATCACTGCTACGCCCTATGAAGCTATTACTCTTCCCCATGCTCCTGATCAGCTACCAGATACAATTTCTCTCGGCTTGGATGATTTTGACCATTGTTGCTGTGTTTTGTCTGATGCTGGCGTTGAATCGTCTGATAGCCAAACGTACCCGTCGTCGCTTAGACCGGTCGAGTGCAGTCAGCGAACTGATGCAACAGGCTTTGCGTGTCAGCAACAACAATGTGGTACGTTATGACATCCGTGAAGGCCGCATAAGTAATCTTTCCGGTACATTTCTTCCTCCAGGAGGAGCCACTGTTGAAGAATGGAAACAGCGCGTTCATCCCGATGATCTTGAAGCGACGTTAGAGTCGTTCCGCCGAATTATCAATGGTGAACAGGAGCGCGCTGAATTCTTCTACCGTTGGCGATATGATGATGGTGGTAAGGAACCGCTGTGGGGCTTCATGCACAATACCAGTATTGCAGAATACCAACAGAAGACCCGTCACGTCATTGGTATCGTCAGCACTCTGTGGGACGAGGCTGAACTGGTCAGACAGGAGAAAGAGGCGAACAGTCTGACCAATAAGTATAAGCAGATATTCGAACATTCCATCATCGGACTGTCGTTCTATACTCCCGACGGGTGGTTGGTCGACGCCAACAAGATTATGCGTCAGATTTGTAACTTTGACAGCGAGGAGGGGGACGCTTTCTTCTCGTCTGTCAACCTCTTTGACGTTGCTCCCTTCAGCGAGGTGCTCGACCGCAACAATGTGGAAGAGTTCTGGGCTTGTTCGCTAAGTGTCGTTCCAGAGCGCAACATGTGTGTGTATCTGGAAATTCGTCTGCACCCCATTGTCGACGACGAGGGGAAACTGCTCTACCTCGCCATTGCCACACGTGACATCAGTGAGGAGCGTGAACTCTATCTGCAGGCCAAGGAGAACGACCGCCAGATACAACAGGCCAACGAGTCTATCCGGGTCTATGAAGAGGAGCTGCACTACATGATGGAGACCTGTGGTATCCAGTCGTGGCGTATCTCGCTCGACCGCGACTGCATAGAGTTCTATAGCGGACTGAGTACCGTTGAAAATACCTTTACGCTGAAACAACTGCAAAGCATCTTTGTCAATCAGGACGATCCGTTTGTCAAAGCGCTGGACAATCCCGCTGACGTCATCAGCCAGTCATTGGGCTATATGGGGCAGATGCATCCCGTTGTGTCGAATAAGTACACGGAGCCACAGTGGGTTCAGATCAATAGTATACCAGAGTACGACGAAGAGGGTCGTTTAAAAGGCTCGTTTGGTATTTGGCGAAATATCAATCACCTGATGCAAAAACAGGAACAGCTGAAGCAAGAGACAGAGCGTGCCCAGGATTCTGGTCGTATGAAGAGTGTCTTCCTGGCCAATATGACTCACGAGATACGTACACCGCTGAATGCTATCGTTGGCTTTACCGATTTGTTGCAGAGCATCGACTCGCCCGACGACAAAAAAGAGATGATTCGCATCATTCATACTAACTGCGACATGCTACTGAGGCTCATCAACGACATTTTGGCGCTGTCGTCGATTGATACCAGTGGTATCACGATAGTACCAGCCCAGGTGGATTTCTCAAAGGTGTTTGCTGATACATGTGAGTCGCTGAAGGGGCGTATGGTAGAGCCTGGTGTTGAGTTCCTCATAGATAATCCCTATGCTTCACTTGAACTGGTGGTCGACGAGGGACGTATGCGTCAGGTGATGACCAATTTCTTAACCAATGCTGTCAAGTATACTCATCAGGGACACATACAGCTCGGCTATCGTCTTGAGACGAGAGTTGAAAATGAAGAAAAGAGAAATGGGCTTTACATCTATTGCGAGGATACTGGCGACGGTATCCCTACCGATGTGCAGCATAAAATCTTTGACCGCTTCTTCAAAGTTAACGACTACGTACAGGGTACTGGTCTTGGTCTGAGCATCTGCAAGGCCATTGCTGATGCCTGTCACGGACAGATTGGTCTTAAGTCGAAGGGCAATGGCTGTGGTTCCTTGTTCTGGATATGGGTTCCCGTGGAAGTGAAAGAAATGAGAAATGAAAACAATGAAGGAAATAATGATTGATGGGGAGTGAATGATGAGACCCTTTATTTCTATTGTGAGGATACGGGAGCAGGCATTCCGAAAGAGAAGCAAAGCTCTGTCTTCGAGCGCTTTGTCAAACTCAACGAGTTTGTGCAGGGCACGGGTCTTGGCTTGTCTATCTGTAAGGCCATTGTCGACAAGAGTGGTGGCGAGATAGGTGTCACGTCAGAAGGCGAAGGCTGTGGCTCAACCTTCTGGTTCTGGATACCAAAAAGAAATGAGGAATGATAATCACTCATTCCTCATTCCAAATCATATTCCTTGTTATTAATTAAAGAACAGCATACGCTCTACCCAGTATATAAGCATACCGGCCAGATAGCCGACGAAGACAATCCATGTAATCTTCTTCATATACCAGCCAAAGGTAATCTTTTCGAGGCCCATGACCACCACACCGGCAGCAGAGCCGATAATCAGCATGGAGCCACCCACACCGGCACAGTAGGCCAGCAACTGCCAGAAGATGCCGTCGATGGCCATAGCGCCCTCGGCAGCAACGGGATACATTCCCATGCAACCAGCAACCAGCGGAACGTTGTCGACAATGCTTGACAGTACGCCGATGATGCCGTTGACAAGGTAGTAGTTACCCGAGAAAGCTTCGTTGAGGCCTTCGCCCAGTGCTGTCAGCACGCCAACCTCCTGCAGTACGCCAACAGCCATCAGAATACCCAGGAAGAACATGATGGTCGACAGGTCTATGCGTGACATGATGTCGCTGACGCGCTTGGCCATTGTGTCGTCTTCAGCAGTGTTGTAGTGGAAGATTTCTGTGGTGGTCCACAGCACGCCCAGCACCAACAGGATGCCCATGAACGGCGGCAGATGTGTCAGCGTCTTAAAGATGGGCACGAAGATGAGGCCGCCCACACCCAGCCAGAAGATGATGTCGCGCTGCACCTTGGTGAACTGGCTGACTTCAGCTTTCGGCAGGTTCTGCTCTTTGTCGAACTTGCCGTTGAGCGACAGACTGAGAATGGCGGCGGGTACGAGCATCGATACCAGCGAAGGAATGAAGATTTCGGTAAGCACACCCTGCGTGGTGATGACGCCCTTGATCCACAGCATGATGGTGGTCACGTCGCCAATAGGGGAGAACGCACCTCCCGAGTTGGCCGAGATGATGACCAGTGCCGCATAGATGAGGCGGTCTTCACGCGACTGCACCAGTTTCCTCAGCACCATAATCATCACGATAGAGGTGGTCAGGTTGTCGAGAATGGCCGACAGGAAGAACGTCATAAAGGCCACACGCCACATCAGTTTGCGTTTCGAACGTGTCTTCAGCGTGTCACGCACAAAGTTGAAACCGCCGTTCGAGTCGACAATCTCGACAATGGTCATGGCGCCCATCAGGAAAAACAGCGTTCCGGCGGCGTCGCCCAGATGGTGTTCTATCACCTCGGCAATGTGGTGAACCACGCCTTCACCGGCTATCTCAGGATAGAATCCGGCAGGGTCGAGCATCAACAGCGTCCAGCACACCACACACATCAACAGGGCAATGGCTGCCTTGTTGACCTTTGTCAGACTCTCCAAGGCTATGCACAGATAGCCCGCCACGAAAGCCACGACAATACAGATAGTTAATGTAGACATTGTATATTAATAGTTTGTTAATTAAGTTTCCATTCCGTCATGCGGCGTGACTCTGAGGAGAAGTTGACACCTATTTTATATATAGTGCGGCCGTCTCCTTCGAAGGGTTTGGCGTACTGCTTGTCCTCAATCTGCTGCAAGGCAGCGTCAGCACTCTGGTCTATTTTCAGTTCCAGAATGTACACATAGTCTTTCGTTTGTACAAGGATGTCCATACGTCCATCGGTGGTATGACGCTCTACGTCGACATAAAGCCCCAATAGTTTGAACAGCGCCCACAAGGTGTTTTGGAAATATAGTTCGGCTTTGCCGGCTACCTGATAGTCGCCACCATCGAAGAAACGTTCCACACGCTGCATAAAGCCTTCGGCATTGCCTGTCTGTACATCTTTGACGAAGTTTGCAATGTACATCTGTGGCTTTTCTTGTTTGTTAGGACTATAGAAGGGAACAAGAAATTTTACGAACCCTTCCTCTACCTCCCGATTAGGAAAGCCCAACTGATAGGTCTTAAATGTCTCGTCATAGCCCTTGATGGTCAGATAACCGCTCTGATAGAGTAGGGGTAACGGGTTATCGTCCATAACGTCGATGGAGTTCAGCATATCCTCGAAAAGTTCTTCACGCGTCAGCATTTCCAGTGGGTAGTTGGTCTTCTGCAACTGATAAACCAAAAAGGTTGGGGTGCCTGTCTCGAACCAGTAGTCGCGGAAAGTCTGGTTCTTGAGGGTATTCAGCAAACTGAACGGGTTGTATATCCCAATGGTATCAACATTGAAATGGTAACCATCGAAATTATGACGCAGACGCTCATAGCATGCCTCCTTTGTAATGTGATTTTTTGAAGCTAACTCGTCGATACTTTCGTCGAAATACTGATAGAGCTCATCTTCAGAAATTCCACAGACCTCATTATATTGAGGAAGCATGGTAAGGTCTTCCAGATTGTTCAGGTCGCTGAACACGCTAACCTTGCCAAACTTGGTGACGCCTGTCAGGAATGCGAACTTGATGTAGCGGTCACAGGTCTTTAGAACACCATAGAAAGGCTTCAGCGTAGAACGATATTCTGTCTGGAGCTCGTCGTTGTCGATGGCCTGTAGTAGTGGCTTGTCGTACTCGTCGACCAGAATTACTACCTGTTGACCAGTCTTTTCGTAGGCGAGCCTGACAACCTGCAAGAAGCGTTCCTCCAAGTCGCGGTCACCGTAAGGGCTGTCGTATGCTTGCTCCCACAGTTCCAAGTGGCGATTTAATACCTTGTCGAGATCCTCCTTGGCCTCATACTTCTTGACGTTCAGGTCTAAGTGCAGGATGGGGTACTGCTGCCAGTCCCACTCTACTGTGTCGACATAAAGACCCTTGAATAGTTCTCGCTTGCCAGAGAAGAAAGATTCCAGCGTGCTTACCATGAGCGATTTGCCGAAGCGGCGCGGACGGGACAGAAAGTAATAGCTACCCTCTGAGACCATCTTCCACATCTGCGGCGTCTTGTCTACATAGACGTAGCCTTCACGACGTATCTTCTCAAAATCCTGGATGCCTATAGGATACTTCATACCTTGTTTAATTATGCTGCAAAGATAAACAATAGTTGCGAAACTGCCAAATTTCTTTGAAAGAACTTCCGAGGAACTATTATTAATTCAATGACGGTGATGACAAATCCCCCCATTGTCCGTCTTGTAATAAGCAAAAAAGCGTGAAAATGTTTGGCTATAACAAGATTATTGCCTAACTTTGCAGCTAACTACTGCACATATTAAAACAAAGATTTAAACCAATTCATATTTTATTAACTAAAACAAAACGCTTATGAAGAAAAAATTATCTTTATTAATGGTTGCTCTCGTAGCTATTGCGGCATTTGCTGTGCAACAGACGAGGAGATCGGCAGGTGATGTCTTCTCTGATGATTTTAGCTATGCTACAGGTAGCGAAACCTTCAAAGGAGGTTCAGGTAGCGACTGGACAGGATCAATCGCTACGATTAAGATTCAGAGCAGTAATGCAACCCATACAGATGAAGCAGTTCAAGCTGCATTTGCAGCCTTTAAGGCTAAATGGCAAACATCTGATTTGAGTAATGCATATTATGGAGACAAGTGCATCAAGTTGGGTACATCAAGTAGTGATGGTAAAATGACTACTGTTGCTCTTGCTGACCTCAATGGTGCTGCAGTCGTAAAGATTAGTGCTGCAGGATGGGGCTCTGGAACAAATAAGATGAAAGTCGCCATTTCGGGTGCAGGTACTATCTCTGGTGAAGAAGTTACTGTTACTAATTCGGAATATACCGAATATACCTATAATATTAGTGGCGGTACTAGTGAAACTAAAATCACTATTTCTGGACATCGCATTTTTATTGGAAGTGTTGAGATTACTACAGCTGCTGCTCCTGCCGTTGCTGCTCCATCTATTTCTGGTACAACTCCGTTTGTGGGCTCTACTGAGGTAACGCTGGCTTGTGAAACTGAAGGTGCTGCTATTCGTTATACACTGGATGGCAATGACCCCACAGCAGAGAGCACACTGTATGAGGCTCCGTTTACACTGACTGAGACAGCTACTGTTAAGGCTATTGCTATTAAGGATGAGGTCTCAAGTTCTATTGCTAGCAAGACGTTCACCGCCATTCCTTCTGTTGCTGATATTGCAACTCTGAATGCGTTGGGAAATGATGCAACATTCGCTTTCACGGGTGAAGCACTTGTGGTTTATCAAAATGGTAAGTATAACTATGTTAAGGATAATACTGGATCAAGCCTGATATATGGAACAAGTGTAGTACCTGCTGACGCTGTTGGTAAGACTATTGCTGCAAATTGGACAGGTAAGGTAAGCATTTATAAGAACCTGTTTGAGGCAATCCCTGATGCTGCACTCACGCTGAAGGATGGTGAGGCAGTTGTCGTTACTTACCCTGCAGTTGCTATTGATGACGTTAAGGCTGAGAATGTTAATCAGGTAGTTACACTTAAAGGTGTGACTTATACTAAGCCTGACGGAAAGAATTTCAATATCACAAAGGATGGAAACGAAATGGTCGTTGCTGGTTACAACCAGTTTGGCTTGGAGATTGCTGATCCTGTTGAGGGCGAGACCTATGATATCGTAGGAGTTATCAGCCGTTACAACGACAATATCCAGTTCCAGCCGATTGAGTTTAAGTCTAATTATTCTGTAAAGGTTGCTACCGACATTGCCAATGGTACTGTTGAAGTTGACAAGACTAAGGCTGCTGAGGGCGATGTGGTTACCATTACCGCTACTCCTGCTGAGGGCTATGAGCTGTTGTCTCTGTCTGTGGTAGGAGATGGTGTTGATTTGACTGTTCCTGTAAGCGGTGGTAAGTTTACCATGCCTGCTGCCAACGTAATTGTCAGTGCTACCTTCGTAGAGCCAGAGGATATCACGATTTCTCCTGAGGGTGGTGATATCAACGAAGCATTGGCTGCAGCTACTGCTGGTAAGATTGCCAAGAACATCACTATTAACTTGGCTGAGAATGGCGCTTACACCGTAAGTGCTCCTATTGTTTCCGCTAATAATTTGATTATTAACGGTGCTGCTGGTGCAACGATTGATGCAAGCGGTAATGCCGGTGACTTTATTACCTTGCAGGGCTCAACAGTATTTGCTAAGAAGTCTGACGATACAGACTCTGACCACTATCTGATTGCTGCAGTTTCTGTTTCTGATGTTAAGATAAGCGGTCTGAAGGGCGCACTTATTACTGATGCTCAGAAGACGCTTCTTGAGACTCTTACAATTTCTAATGCCGTTGTTGAGATGCCTGCTGCTGGCAAGAACGTGATTAACTTCAACGGTAAGGGATATGTTGGCAAGGTCGTTGTTAAGAATTCTACTATTTGGGCAAATGGCATGAATACAGGCTTCTTCGCCCAGTATGGTAGCCGTCCTAAGAACGTGAACGGTGACTGGCTGCAGGAGTTTGATATTCAGAGCTCTACCATTGTTAATATTGCCAATGGTAAGAATATCTGTGACTTGAAGCAGAATGGTACTGTCCAGAATGTTTACACTCTGAAGAATAACATCTTCGTAGACTGTGGCAAGAATGGACAGGTGGTCGTTGGCTTCAACAAGGGTCAGACTAGTGCTACTCCTGTATGGGCTGTTGACGGAAATATCTTCAACTTTGGAGGTGTTGACACGAGTGCTGCTGAGGTTGAGAAGGCTGGTAAGGCTGGCGAAGAAGACATCGTTAAGAACAGCGTAGCTGGTGTAATTACCTTCACTGATGCAGCTGCTGGTGATTTCAATGGATCGTTCAAATTGCCTATTGGCGCTACGGCACCTGAGGACAAGATTGGTGACCCACGTTGGAATGTTGCTTATAAAGAGTCTGGTGCTGTTCTGTGGAGCAGTGAGGAGCCTGCCACTATTGTTTGGGATCAGGCAAACATTGCTATTCCTGCTGAGAAGTTTGCCAATGCTAAGGTTGGCGATGTGATGCATGTGATGTTGCAGGATGTTCCAGCTGATGCTGCTAATACTTGGGATTCTCAGGTAGAACTACGTGGTCAGAACTGGAAGGCACTTGAGGCTAGCGTATTTGTGGCTGGTACTGCTTCTGAAGCAGCAAAGACTGTTGTTGACTTCGTCCTGACTGGTGACATTCTTGCTATTGCTAAGGAATTGGGCGTACAAATTAATGGTCAGAATTGTAAGACTGCTTTGATAACTCTTGAGTATGCTGACGAGGTTGCAGGTTCTGACCTGTCTATCTGGGTCGGTTCACTGACTAAGGGTAATGTTAGTATAGACAAAGCTCACTTTGCTAATTCTAACTTGTTTAATGGTGTCAAGATTGGCGATAAGATCCGCGTGACTGTCAAGAAGACTGATGCAGAGTCTGATTGCTGGATTGGCATGAACTATTTAAGCTCAACTTGGGCATGGTCTTCCTTCGACGAGGGTTCGTTTGCCGCAACTACTACAGAAACTGCTGATGGCGCTATCGTAGAATTTGAGGTAAAGACCGAGGCTGCTGCTAAGATTATGAATGAGGATAATGTTGCAGTTATTGTCAACAATCCTAATCAGACTGTTACACAGGTAGAGTTAATCATTGCTCCTGTTGACATCGTGATTAGTCCTGAGGAAGGCGCTGATATCTATGCAACTCTGAAGGCTGAAACCGATAAGGTTGCTAAGGTTGGTAACATCTATGTTTACCTCGCTCCTGGCAAGAAGTTTACTATCAGTCAGTCAATCGTTGCTCCTGCTGCATTCGTAATCATGGGTGCTGAAGTAGGTACAAATCCGAGTTCAATCGACGAAACTGCTACAATGGCTGAAATCGATGCTTCTGCTCTGACGGGGCCGCTGGTACAGATGAGCGCAGAACCTGCTGTTGATGCAGATGCAAACGGCTTCTATCCGTTGGGTGATGTTGGCTTCTTGAATGTTAAGGTCACTGGTCTGACTCAGCAGCTGTTCTATGCCAACAAGGTTAAGTATTTGTTCGATACCTTCCATGTTGACTTCTGTAACATCAATATTGCTGGAGGTAGCAAGACTGTAATTGATACCAATGGTGGTGGTGTTATCGCTACGCTTGATATGTCGAAGAACACTATCTGGGCAGAACCAGCCAATACTGGTGCTCTCTATAGCTCACAGAGTGGTCAGAAGGCTACTGAGGCTGGTTTGACTGTTCAAACCTTCAACATCGAAAAGAACACGATTTCTAACATTGCTTACGGTAAGAACTTCTGTTCTCATCGTCAGAGCAACCAGACATGGCTTACCTACAATGTTAGGAACAACGTCTTCGTGAACTGCGGAAAGAGCGGTCAGGTTATCAAGGGCTTGAATGGTGGCTCTAGTGGTGCAAATCCGACTTGGAATATCGATGGCAATGTGTTCAACTTCGACGGTGCCGACACGAGTGCAAACGAGAGTACTGGTGATGCTGATGAGCCTGTCAAGAACAGCTTGGCTGGTATCTTCGAATTTACCGACGCTGCTACTGGTGACTTCAATGGCGTATTCAAGGGTAAGACAGCAGAAGCTCCTGCAAAATATCCTGGTGACCCACGCTGGACTTACACTTACGAAATTGCTCCTACGGATATCGTGATTTCTCCTGAGTCTGGCGCTGACATTGCAGCAGCTTTGAGTGCAGCTAAGGAAGGAATCCTCAAGGTGGGTAACATCACGATTAACTTGGCTGAGAATGGTGCTTACACCGTTAGTGCTGCTCTTGAGGCTCCTGCCAGTGTAACTATCAATGGTAATGGTGCTACTATTGATGCTTCTTCATTGGAGGCTGCTATGATTACTACACCTGCTGGTGATTTGGCAGAGTGGATGGATGGCAACTTGACTATTAAGGATGTGACCATTAAGGGTGTCAATAAGGGTATTTATGCAAGTGCTGGTAAGAACTACCTGTACAATGACTTCCTGATTGAAAATAGTGTCATTGAGATTACAGCTACTGGCGGCTTCGAGTTTGACTTCCGCAAGGGTGGTGTTGCCAAGAACTTCACCATCAATAGGTCAACCATCTACGCTCCTCAGGCAACTGTCAACTCTCTGTACACTTCTCAGAGTGCCCAAAAGGGTACTGAGGCTCCTGGTGTAACCGTTCAGACCTTTGCTATCACGAATTCTACTTTGTATAACATCGCCAAGGGCAAGAATTTCTTCACTCACCGTCAGAATGGCCAGAAGTGGCTTGCTTTCACAGCAACGAATAGTATTTTCGTCAATGTTGGTAAGTCTGGTCAGGTTATGCAGGGTATGAATGGTGGCAGCCAGAATGCTAATCCTATATGGACAGCTACTGGTAACATCTTCAACTTCGACGGTGCTGACACAAGTGAAAAGGAGCATCCTTCAGCAGCAGGTGACGATGTTGTTAAGAACAGCGTAGCTGGTATCATCAATTTCCAGGATGCTGCCGCTGGTAACTTCAACGCTTCTCTCACTCTTGCTCCAGGCACAGAGACTGCTCCTGAGTCTGTCGGTGACCCACGTTGGACACTCAACTTAGAGATGGGCTATGCTATTTCTGTTGCCGAGGGTATTGAGAATGGTACTGTTAAGGCTGATGCTCCTTATGCCGCAACAGGCGTGACAGTAAAGGTTACAGCTACACCGGCAGAGGGCTACGAGCTTGACGAACTCTACTACGAGAAGGATGGTGACAACGGTATCTATCCTATCGTTGACGGCCAGTTTGAGATGCCTGCTGCAGCTGTTGTCATCAAGGCTACCTTCAAGTCTGCTACCGGCATCAACAGCATTGCTGCTGACAAGATGAAGAACGCTACCATTTACAACATGAAGGGTCAGCGTGTAGACAAGGCTCAGAAGGGTCTGTACATCATCAATGGCAAGAAGGTCGTGATTAAGTGAGAATAAAGCAAGAGCTTGCTCATGCTTTATCGAGCGTGAGCGAGCTCGAGCTGAAAGCTCAGGGTCGTGATTAAATAACGACCACGAATTTCACTAATTGAACGAATTGTTCTAAATAAAGAAGAGTGGCGGCACTTCAAGGTGTCGCCACTTTTTTTGTTAAATGTTTGGAAGTTAAAGAAAAAGTGTATATCTTTGCAGGGTGAATTGTAAGACAACCAATAGTACAGATGGTAAAACGGAAGCGGATAAGGATAGATAGTAATACACGGCGTGACTTGTATGATAAGTTTAGTGATTACACATTGGACTTGTCAAAGTTAGTGTTTGGTGGTGTCATCCTTGCTGGCATTATGGGGCTTAGCGTTAATCCTGATGTTTTGTTTGGCCTTGGAGCTTTATCTGTCATTATACTTACGATGGTTGGGTTCGTATTCATTATTTTGAAACATAATAGTAGGAGGTAACAATATGGGGCTGATTTATTTTATTTCTTTTTTTACTTTAATCGCTGCAGCTTTTCTTGTTTGGGCATTGGTGCAACTATGGCACATGCCTGACAATCCTGCCGTGTAAAAGCGACGCATTAAAATAGCATTACTGCTGACAAGATGAAGGACGCTACCATCTACACTGTTGGTGGTCAGCGTGTCAACAGCGCTAAGAAGGGTCGTATTGAAGTAGTCAAGATAAAAATCAAGAATTCGAGAATTTAAGAATTCATCTATAGCAAGAGTGGCGGCACTTCAAGGTGTCGCCACTTTTTTGTTGCTTAATGTTTGCAATATAAAATGCAGCGCTTTGACTACGTGAATACTATGTTTTGACGTGGTCGATACTATGCTTTGACGTGGTCGATACTATGTTTTGACGTGGTGGATGTGCCACTTTGACAGTCACAAAGTTACGCCTCGCCGCCAACAAAGTGCCACATAGACGGCCACAAAGTGCCACATAGACGACCAACAAGTGCCGTCTCCGTCGCCACGAAGAGGGCATCACGCAAAAAGACCTAACACCTACCTCAACAGGTCCCAAACCCCGATGCACAAAGGGATTGCGACTAGGTAACTCTCTGAAAAGACTTACCTGAGAGTTACCTGACACCTCACTCGCAACAGGTCGGCCTTGCGTCATTTTTACCCAGGTAAGTGTCAGTGAGGTGTTAGTGAGGTGGTGTGACACCACCTCACTGGCCGCAAACGCCCTGTACATCGGTGTTTCAAGGGTGTCGAGTGAGGTGGTGAGGTGTTTTTTGAAAAAAGCCTCACAGAGCCACAAGAGCTCTGCGAGGCGTGCTATATGAAGCGAATGCTAACTTTGTTATCTCAACTTTAACTTCTGCCAGCTGGACTGTAACCCTACAGGATACGACACCGTGGGCGTCTGTATCTTGTGGTTGATGAGTACCGACTTCTGCTTGACGTTCTCAATGATGTAGTTGCTAAGTTCGCCCAGGTTTACACTACCTTTCGACGCTTGCAATTTCTTTAGAAGGAAGTAGGTGAACAGGCCGTGGCCGTGGTCGTTATACGGATAAGCCGTCTCGTCACCCGAGGCTGCACTCAGAACCACTACGTTACCCTGTGGCTCAGCCTGGCGGGCCTTGAGGGCTACACCACGCGACGAGGCCGACAGGGTGCTGCCGTCGCCAGTCATACCGCTGAAGCAGGCGTCAAGGAATACGACCACTGAGAAGGCATTGAGCGCTGCCAGTTCGTTGTATAGCTTCTTTAGCGGATAGCAGACCTCTGTATGGCTGCCGTCAGCGTCGATAGGCAAGAGGAAGGCGTCGCGTGTGGCTTCGTTGGGTACGCCGTGTCCGGCATAGTAGAAGATGACGCGTATCTTGTTGTAGGCATTGGCAATGTTCTTGATGTCCTGTAGGGCGCGAATCATCTTTCCGTAGGTGGCATCAGGATATTGCAGGATATTCTCCTTCGGCAGTCCGAGTGTTTTTTCGCAATATTGGGCGAAGATGCGTCCGTCGTTGCCAGCCATCGGCACTTGTGGCGCCAGCGTATACTTCTCGTTGGCAATGATGACGGCAAAGGTGTTGTCGTTTACGCGTTTGTACTCAGGGATGTTGATATCTACATCGGGCACGCCGACAGCTATCTCCTGGCGGGTGATGACTGTCTGCTGGGCGCTCTCGTCGCTGTTTACCAGTTTGCTGTAGTCGACCATGTCCTTGAAGTTAGCGTCGACAGAGGTCTCGTTATAGGCCAGTGCCTGACGATTGTCGTAGTTGTATATCTTGCCTGCGGGCGTCGAGAAGGTCAGCTGGGCCAGTGCCAGCTTGCGATTGCTGATGACGAAGTCTTGGTTGTACACCTTCAGCGCCGACCAGTTCTCGGCAAAGTCACGTGCCTCATTATTGGTACGGGGCACAGGCAACACAATGTCGCCATAGGGCGACCCGATGAGGAACGACTGGTTGTCAGCGTCGTAGGGCTTCAGCTGCAGGTCGTCGATGGTCACCTTGTAGGCGAAACGCTGCACATACTCGTCCATCAGTATCTTCTGCAACTCCTCCTGCTTGGCCTTGGCGGTAGTCTCGTTAACGCGTTCCTTATACTCGTTGACTGTTTCGTAGGGGTCTTTCTGCTTCCACTTGTCCATGCTCAGACGGATGGATTCGCGGGCAAAGAGGTCGAAGTCGGGGGCATTCTTGTTGACTTCGACATATTCGCCACGGGCCTTGCGGCGCTGTGCCACGATGTTTTCGGCCTGTTCCAGAAAGGGTAGGGCACGCGGGTGCTTCGAAGCGTCGGTGACTTCAATATACTCTTTCAAGTATTTGGCAGCGTCCTCGTAGTTCTCGGCATTGAAGCTGCGCGAGGCTACGAAGTATACGAAGCTGGGATAGTCGGGCGTGGCGCGCAGTCCCTGGTCCTTCATCTCTTTCATCATAGCTATGTCGACTGCCGTACGGGCGAAGATCATGGCGATGGAGTCTTGGTGCTGTTGCGAGTAGTAACCCGCCCCCGACCTGATGAAGGAATAGATGGACTTGACGACCTCCTGGGTTTTAGCATAGCCTGCTACGCTGGTGGGCAGCGAGTAGAGCATGGTGCGGTACTCCTGACTACAGGCCATCGCCTTGTTGTAGAGCATCTCCTTGGTAACAGCCGTGTCGGAGCGCATGAGTAGCAACTGCTTATACGACTCGTAGGGGTCATCGCTTGCCTGCCCCCATGCCGGGAGTAGCGGCATGAGGGTCAGCAGTAACAGATATAGTGTCTTAGAATGCATCGATGAAAGTGTATTGTACGCTGATTCTGCGGAACTGGCTGCCGGCTTCCTTGGCTACCTCGATGTGGTATTCGTAGTCGCGCTGCATGTCGCCCAGTCCGGAGATTTCGTTCTCTATATAGTTCTTTACGCCGAGAGCACGGGCAAAGGCCAGCTGTTCGTTAGTGGCCATGCCTTCCTTCTTGTTCAGCGTAATGTTGCTCAACTCGTCGTTCTTGTATACCGGCTCGCCGTCGAACTCGCCATACTTGCCGTCGTAAGCCAAAGCGCGATTGATGGGTGAGGCATCAGCCGTACCCTTTACCTTGATGCGGACGCGCTTGCCCTGTGCAATATACTTGGCAAAGTCGTTTTCGAAGGCCTTGGTCATAATCTTCAGCATCAGCATGGCGGCACTCGACTCCTCGACGTGGTAGTGACCTGGCTTGAAGTCGTCGCGGGCAGAGAATTCCTCTTCCACCTCGTAGGTGAAGTCGACGTTGTAGTTGACAATCTTCTGTCCGTCGGCGTTGACGGCATTGACGGCTTCGGTCTTTACGAAGATGTGAGTCTTGTCGGAGATGACGTTCTCTTGCTTGGCGGTATTGAAGATATCTTCCTTGATACCCACGAGGGCCGTCTCCTCCATGTTCGACTTCTGGATAATCTCCAGCGGCACGAAGTCGGCGTCTTCGTTCATCTTCGCCAGCGAGCGGCGCTCCATATTATCGAAGATATAGGTCTTGCCGGTGGCGGGGTTGTACACCTCGGCATAGATCAGCTCGAACTTATCGTCGGGGTTCAAGCCGTACTTGGCATTGCGGAACTCGAGCTTGGTGGCGTCGGTGAAGTCGCTTACCTCGTCAATGGGTACGCCGATGAAGATGTCGGGCATGGAGTTGAACTTCAGCGCCAGACTCTTGGTGGCTGTGTTATAGTCGCCGATGGTCACCTCTGACTGCTCCAGCAATCCCGTAGCCATCTTCGTAGCGATCTCACTCTCAATGGCGCGAGCCTGTTCCATTCGTGTTGTCTCGTTGACACGCAACTGGTAGTCCTCCATCGACTCGCCGGGCATCTGTTTCATCCACTGGTTCAGACGCTCGTTGAGCATTGAGGTCATCATCTTATTATAATAAGGTGTAAGTCCCTCGACCTCGCGGTAGACAATGGCGCGTGTGTTGTTGTATATCGCATAGTTCTTGTCGCGTACGTCGTGGAACAGCATGCGCAACTCAGAGATGCCGCCGTTGTTGTCCTGCAACATGTGGCGCTCCGTTGGGTCGAGCACATTGATGACGCTGATGAGGTTGGAATTGCACACCACGCCAACGTACTTGCCATTGTCATTGGGCCAGCAGGCCAGTGCCTGTCCTAAGTCATCGACCGTGTAGAGCAGTTCGAACTGCTTGGTGTCATAGATATTGAGCTTGCTGTCGGCTGTCAACACCTCCATCGTCTCGCTGCCTTTGGTAAAGCACACGTCGCGGATGTCGGCATCCATGGTCATGGTCTTGCGAATGGTGCCTCGCTCCAGGTTCCACAGTTCCAGCGTCTTGCCCTCAGCAGCAGCCAGGAAATAGTTGTTGTCGCTATATACCAACTGTTTGGCGGCTATGTTCGACATATACTGCTTGCTGTCTTTGTTGGTGATGGCATCGATGAAGCTAATCTTCTTGTCCGACGAGGCGATAGCCAGTTCCTTGGCGTTGGCCGAGAAGGCGATGGCTGTCGGGTTGGCGTCCTTCATCTTAACAACTCTCAAGGCATGGTCCGTGAGCCTGTGACTCGGATTGATGTCGTAGATGCTGACGCGTGCAGCACCCTTTTTGTCTACCTCAAGGACGGCCAGCGACGTGTTGGCGGGATTGTACTTCAGGTCAGCCACTGGTTTACCGCTGAACAGTTGGTTGCCCTTGACGGTAAAGATGTCGTTGTCGTTGTAGTAGAACACGCCGAAGAAGTTGTTGTCAAAGCCCATCGGATAACGCTCTTGATTGACGGTACGACTTTGTGCCATCAAGTTCACGCTGGCTGCACACATCGCCAGCGTGAAAAGTATAGTTTTTCTTGTCATAGTGTTTTAGGTATTTTTATTTATTTTTTTTTCTTGCTTCTTGCCTCTTGCTTCTTGCTTCTTTAATCCGTCTGTACAATCAGGTACTTGGTGATGCTCCAGAAGCGCTCGACGTTTGTGATGCGCAGAACGCTTGATTTGCCCTTCTGCTCAATGGTGTAAGAGTCAGCAGGCATCTGCGACAGCACTTCGGGCTTCTTTGCATTGATGGCAATCTCTTTCGCTGAACGTACGTCGATGGTCTTGAACATTCGCTTGTCCAGGGTGTTGACGTCCACCTTGCTCTTCTTCAGGAAACCACCCTTCAGCACGCCAGCGTCTTTCAACTCAGCTTTCTTGCCGATGATGAGGTAGGCCTCGTGCAACTGGTCGTCCTGATCCATGATGGTCTGGTTCTGCGTGTCGATGGTGGCTCGCTGGGCGACATTCTCCTGAGTGACACGAATGATGCGGCTACGCAGGTCGTTAATGGTGACGTTGTTGTTGTTGACTTCTTCCTGCAGGGCAGCAATCTGGCTCTCTTTCTCCTCCAACTGAGCCTTCATGGCAATGACGATACGCTGCAACTTCTTGCCGTTGCCCTCGCTGTTGCCCAACTTCTTCTCTAATTCTGCAATGCGTTCACGCTGCGACTGTAGCGTCTCCTTGAAGTGTGACAACTGCTTCTTAATCTGCTCTTGGCTGGGTGTTGGACTTTCCTTCGAGGGGTTAAACAATTCGGTTTCCTGAATGGCAATGCTATCAAGACCCGTCGATATGACGTTGACAAACTCGTCCAGCGTGCGATAGTCAGCGTCGCGCTGGCTCAAGGCGGTCTGCAATGAGTCTACTTTGGCTTGCAGGTCTGACGACGACTGGTTGCCACACGAACAAACACAGATGATTGACACAGCGGTCAATACGAAAGAGATTAGCTTTTTCATATAATATAGGTTTTAGTAATTTCTTGCAAAAATAATAAAATCTGACAACATACTTCCATGAACGGGAGGGAAATATGTTTTTCTTTAACAATATTTAAGCGAAGATCCTGAACTCGTAGCCTTGGTTTAGCAGCCACTCAATGGACAGGGGGAGGGCTGTCTTTAGTTTCCCAATACTCTTTAGCGAGTCGTGGAAAGTAATGATGCTGCCGTTGCGCGTGTAGCGTTTCACATTGTTGAAAACATCTTCGGCAGTCAGCCATTTGGAGTAGTCGCGAGTGACAACGTCCCACATCACCACCTTGAACTTACGCGAGAGCCAGGCATATTGCGAGAGACGCATCCATCCATGAGGTGGACGTACCAGATTGGTATGCAGATAGGCATTGGCTTTCTCAATGTTATAACTGTAGTCGCGGATGGAATGTCGGAAACCGCTGATGTGATTGTGCGTATGATTACCGATACGGTGCCCTTCGTCAATGACGCGTTGGAACAATTCTGGATATTTGCGTACATTGTCGCCCACCATGAAGAACGTGGCCTTGATGCTATAGCGCTTCAGCACGTCGAGGATAAAAGGCGTCGCTTCGGGTATGGGCCCATCGTCGAAGGTCAGATAGACGGCCTTCTCCTGATGGTCCATACGCCACAGCGCCTTTGGGTAGAGCCAGCGCAGCCACATGGAGGGTTGTTCGATAATCATTGTGTTTTATTTTCGATATTTCGATGGTTCGATGTTCCGATGATTCGTTAATCCTCATAAAGGCGGCCACCCTTGGCTTCATAGGCAGCAGCCAGCATGTTTAAGTCCTTGGACTGCTGCTGGTAGCATTTCTCGTCGACGTTCTCCGTCACCGCAGCTAACTGTTCCAAGATGTAGAAGTGTAGCAGGCAGTCGTTTTTAGCAGAATCGAAGCGGAAACCGTCCAGTGTACAGAACCACCGCACGTACTGTGCAGAGTTCTTCCACATCTTGTTGATGATGGCCAAGGCTTCTTTCTTGTTGCCAAGTGCTACCCATGTGCGAACCAGATCCATAGATCCTGAACTGTAGTTGTGGGGTACATTATAGTCAGGTATCATCTTGGCCGTGTAGCGTAGCACCTCTTCGGCTTTCTTGTCCTGACCTTCGTACATCAGTTCCAGCGCCAGCTTAGCCATGATACGACGGTGGGTATAGCACATACGCATGACCGTCTCGTCGATATAGATGCCAGGCTTGTCGATCCCACCAAACTTGAAGCGGTGCATGACATTGTCGTAAGTACGCTTGGTGTCAAAGTTCTTGACGCCAGGGATGGTCTTGCCATCATGGGTGGTAGTAAACGGTGTGATGCGGTAGGCCAGTCCCTCGGTGATGATATTGTCGCCAAGGTTGATGTAGTTATCGTCGCCTACGGAGACCGCTACGTAGATAGGCCGCTCCCAGTTGCACTGAGCCAGCATTTCCAGAATCATCAGGTCACCCTTATACAGCGCACGCTTGCCTTTCAGCGAGATAACCATGCGGTCGGGGATGCTGTCGGTAGCCATCATCATGCCACTACGGCGCACGGCTTCCTTGTCGATAGTCATGTATACGGTATCAGTAGGGATGATGTGCAGGTCACTGTTCTTCGAGCGTACCCAATACTTCAGAATATTCTTCAGTTCGAAAGGCTCATCGCCAAACTGCTGGCGGGCCTCCTCGGGATTGTTGCGGTAGTGGTCGAGCACAGCCTGTTTCATCTCGGGTTCGATGCTGACATACTCGTTGGTGCCAGCACAGTATTCGATACGTTCCCACGAGATGGGTACCGACGGAGAGTCGTAGGCCGGACGACGCATCTGGTCAATATACCAGTCTGTCTGCAGATAGCTGAGATTACATACACGGGCATCAGTACGAACTCCCTCTACATCTTGGTTATACCACAGCGGGAAGGTGTCGTTGTCGCCATTGGTGTAGATAATGGGGTTGTTTTCTTGCTGACACGAATTCAGGTAGTTCTGGCCGAAGTCACGGCAGGTGTAGCGTCCCGAACGGTCGTGGTCGTCCCATGTCTGCGAGGCCATCTGAATGGGCACCAGCAGACAGACGACAGCCACAACGGCTGCTACTGCTGTAGCAAACTGTTCACTCTTCACTTTCAACTTTGCGCTCAGCATGCTGATGATTGCCGCCACACCCATGCCGCACCAGATGGCAAAGGCATAGAACGAGCCAGCATAAGCGTAGTCGCGTTCACGTGGCTGCATTGGCGTCTGGTTCAGGTAGATGACGATGGCCAGACCCGTCATAAAGAACAGGAAGAACACCACCCAGAACTGGCGAATGCCGGTCTGGTCTGTTTTATTGCCGTGATGCTTGGCCAGCGACTGCCAGAAGAGTCCGATGAGACCTAAGAGCAGTGGCAGACAATAGAAGACGTTGTGGCCCTTGTTCTCACGCAGTTCGTCGGGCAACTTGGACTGATCGCCCAGGCGCCAGTTGTCGAACCAGTCGAAACCGGTAATCCAGTTGCCGTGTTCCAGCTCACCATTGCCCTGCAGGTCGTTCTGGCGTCCGGCGAAGTTCCACATGAAGTAGCGCCAGTACATGAAGTTACACTGGTAGGAAATGAAGAATCGCATATTCTCCAACTGTGAGGGAACCTTTACGGAAATCATCTCGCCGCAGCGGTCGTACATCTCCTCATGGCCACTGATGTCGCCCATCCAGCTTTCGTAGGCTCCGCGATGGGCCGAGCTGTACATGCGTGGGAATAGCATGTTCTGGGCATATTTGTATTCGTCTTTAGTGCGTACGACGAAGTATTGGTCTTTTTCGTCAGGCGATGCTTTCTCCTTACGCTGCCAGACAGGGTCGCCCTCTGTCATTACGGGCTTGCAGTATTCGCCACTCTTCTCTAAGGCTACCTGTGAGGTATATGCCTGTCCGTAGAACAGCGGACGCTGTCCGTACTGTTCACGACCCAGATATTCGCCCAAGGTGAAGATATCCTCAGGAGAGTTTTGGTCCATGGGCGGGTTTGCTGAAGAGCGGATGACGATGAGCGCATAGCTGGAATAGCCAATCATCAGCATCAGCATACAGAGCAGCGACGTGTTCTTGATGCGGGCGTTTACCAAAGCGATCTTTTTCTTGGTGCCTGCGTCCAACTTCTTATATCCCAAAACAAACCACAGAATAGCCAATACGATAATGCCGATGAATGCCGACATCCATCCGTGGCCATAGAAAGGAATACCTAACATGGCAATTGCCAGCAGGAAAGCAATGTTCTGGCGCTTTTCGTTCAGGTCGTTATAGGTTTCGTAGATAGCCCAAACGGTAACAGCGATGAGCAGGAAGATGTATACGATCTCACCTGTATTGAACGGACAACCCAAGTAGTTGACAAACAACAGTTCGAACCAACCACCTACCTGTACAATGCCGGGAACGACGCCATAGAGTACGGCTGCCAGGATGACAACAGAGATAAACAGGGCGATGAGCGAACCTTTTAGGTCGCGCTTCGGATCGCTGGTCGGGAACTTGCGGTAATAGTATACCAGAACGATGGCTGGCAAGCATAGCAGATTCAGCAGGTGTACACCGATGCTGAGGCCTGTCATATACATAATCAGCACCAGCCAGCGGTCGGCATGGGGCTGGTCGGCCTGGTCTTCCCATTTCAGAATCAACCAGAAGACAACTGCCGTAAAGGCCGAAGAGTAGGCGTAAACCTCACCCTCGACTGCTGAGAACCAGAAGGTGTCGCTAAAGGTATAGATGAGAGCGCCCACCAATGCTGAAGCTTCAATAGCGATGAACTTAGCCGTGGTTAGCTGACTCCAGTCTTTGATGAGCAGTCGGCGTACCAGATGGCTAATAGTCCAGAATAGGAACAAAATGGTTGCTGCCGACAAAAGCGCACTCATCATATTCACCATACGGGCTACCTGTGACGGGTCGCTGGCAAACTGTGAGAACAAGTTAGCGGTCAGCATGAAGAACGGAGCACCCGGTGGGTGACCGATTTCCAATTTATAACCCGTAGAGATAAATTCCGGACAGTCCCAGAACGAGGCTGTAGGCTCAATGGTGGAACAATACACAAAGGCGGCAATCGCAAAGGTCAGCCACCCCATGATGTTGTCCACAAGTCTGAATTGTTTCATTCTGTCTATTTGGTTTTTATTCTGTTCCAATTTGCAAAGGTAATATTATTAAATGAGAAATGAGAAATGAGAAATAAGAAATGCTGTATGCTTGTTGTTTTTTAACATTAGATGAGCAGTTGCGCACCATAAATCAGGAGCACATACCGCAGGAATTTGCCTATGGCAATACTGGTCAGCGAGATGGGGATGTTGGCTCGCATCAGTCCTAATACGATGGTGATAGCTGAGCCCAGCAGTGGTACGAAGGCAAAAAAGCCCATCCAAGCTCCTCGTCCAGCCATAAAGCGAGTGGCACGGTCGAGGTCTTTCTGCTTGACATGCAGATAACGCTCTATCCACTCCAATCGTCCCATACGTCCAACAAAGTAGTTGAACATACCACCGAGTACGTTGCCAATAGTTCCATAGATAATTAGTCCCCATGGGTCTAATCCTGCTGCCAGCAGTCCCGTCATTACCGCCTCGCTGGAGAACGGAAAGAACGACCCCGCCACAAACGCAGTGATGAGCATACCCCAGTAGCCGTAGCTGATCAGAAGGGAAATGATGTACTCCATAGGTTATAAAGCGTGATCATAAATGTTGTCGCAACAATAGCGATAAACGCAATGTTGGTGATTTTAGTAGTTGTCAGCGCCAGGAAGTGGGCTATGAGTGGCGCTGTCAACAGTATCATCAGTCGAATCAGTATGTCGTAGTGCTGTGGTTGCAAGAGCAAGAGAAGCATGACAGCAACATTCATCCACATCATAAAATAGTAGAACATGCGCGTGCGTATCTTGTCATGGAAACTTTTATGCAGGAAATGGATGGTGCCAATCACTGCTAGCAAGATAATCCAGTAGAGCGTTAGCTGCTGAGAAACAGTAAACTGACTGATATCGAACGACTGGCCGAAATCTACCAATGGACGGAAATGGTCCGTCAATGAGGTGAGTTCATGGTGATACAACAGCCAAGGAGCGTAAAACCAGTAGGGTGTCAGCAGGCCTATAAGTGAGGCTATTCCTGTACGCCACGATAGAGATCTGATGTATATAGCTGTTAATAGCCAGATGATGGGTACTAAAAAGAGGATGTTTACAAAGGTCAGACTCGCTATTCCGATTAATAGGAAGGCATAGAAGGTAATACCTGGTGACTGCCTGTCCTGATAACAGATGAAAATAATCAGCAGGAAAGCAGTCATGCAGAGTTGTGTGACGGCGCCTGGCAGCGATGGAAAAAGGAAACAGGCACAACACGTCAGGCCGATGAAGGAACAACTGACCATGCGTGAGTAAATGCGCAACAACACATGGACGTTGTTTATCAACAAGGTCAGGTAGGCGGCTACGCCAAAACAGGCAAACTGTAACCACCAGCCCTCTTTTGCAAGACCGGCTGCAAGCCATATCATGGTGCCAAAGACCGCCATGACTGGCATTGACAGTCTGCTGCCAGCCACCTTTCCCTGCAATAATTTCTTGCTCATTACCTCTTGCTGCCAGCCTCTTTATAAATCTGCTCCGATATCGCGGCGGAAATATTTATCGGTAAATTGTATCTTCTGAGCCTCTTCGAATGACTTCTGCAGGGCTTCAGCCTTGTCCTTGCCGTAACTGCTTACAGCAATAACTCGACCACCGCTGGTCACGACTTCTCCGTCCTTCATGGCTGTTCCGGCATGGAAGACGATAGAGCCTTCAACATTTTCGATTCCAGTAATGGGATAGCCTTTCTGGTAAGCCTGCGGATAACCGCCACTTACCAGCATCACGCAGACAGCGGCACGTTCGTCGAAGACAACCTTGTAGTCGTTAAGGTTACCATTGGCAACACCTTCGAACAAGTCGACAATGTCACTCTTCAAACGCAACATGACACTTTCGGTCTCAGGATCTCCCATGCGACAATTGTATTCGATAACATATGGCTCAGGCTCTCCTGTGGGTGTGTTTGTCCTGTTGATTAGTCCAAAGAAGATAAAGCCCTTATAGTCTATACCTTCTGCCTTTAGACCTTCGACAGTAGGACGGATGATGCGGTCTTCCACCTTCTGCATCCACTCCTTTGTGGCGAAGGGAACGGGACTGACAGAACCCATACCGCCGGTGTTTAGACCAGTATCACCCTCGCCAATGCGCTTGTAGTCTTTAGCTTCGGGAAGAATCTGGTAGTGCTCGCCATCGGTGAGTACGAAAACAGAGCATTCGATACCGCTCATGAATTCCTCGATTACCACACGACTGGAAGCATTGCCAAACATACCGCTTAGCATCTCTTTCAGTTCTTTCTTGGCTTCGTCAAGGGTCGGGAGTATTAGTACGCCCTTGCCGGCACAGAGACCGTCGGCCTTGAGCACATAAGGAGCTTGCAGGGTTTCCAGAAATGCCAGACCTTCTGCGAGATGCTCACCATCGAAAGTCTCGTAGCGCGCTGTAGGAATGTTATGGCGCATCATGAACGCCTTGGCAAAATCTTTACTACCTTCCAGGACAGCACCGGCTTTTGATGGTCCAATAACTGGAATGTCCTTGGTGCGGGCGTCTTGCTTCATGTCGTCATAGATGCCCTTTACCAGAGGGTCTTCCGGACCTACAACCACCATGTCGATTTCTTCCGCCACTACGAATTGCTTGATGACTTCAAAATCATCAGCTTTCATGGGGATATTCGTTCCACAGTTGCTGGTGCCTGCATTGCCAGGTGCAATGTATAACTTCTCGCATTTCTCGCTTTGTGCAATCTTCCAGGCCAGGGCATGCTCACGACCGCCACTGCCTAACAATAGTATTTTCATCTTGTCGTTGTTACGTTATTTCGTTATTTCGTTATCTCGATGTTTTGATGTTTCGATTAAAGTTTGCCCTGCTCGCCAAGATAGGAGTCTTTGAAGCCAAGGAAGTAGAGTACACCATCCAGTCCGATAGTGTTGATACTCTGCTTGGCGTTAGCTACCACACGGGGCTTGGCATGGAAAGCAATACCCAAACCTGCCTCACTGATCATAGGCAGGTCGTTGGCTCCATCGCCCACGGCAATGGTCTGGGCAAGGTTTACCTTCTCCACCTGCGCGATGAGTTTCAGTAGTTCGGCCTTGCGGTGGCCGTCGACAATTTCACCGACATAGCGGCCAGTCAACTTACCGTCTTCGCCCACCTCCAACTCGTTCGCATAGACATAGTCGATGCCATAGCGTCGTTGCAGATATTCGCCAAAATAAGTGAATCCACCGCTGAGGATGGCAATCTTATAACCACAGGTCTTGAGGATTGTCATCAGACGGTCGACACCTTCGGTAATGGGCAGGTGCTCAGCAATATCCTGCATCACGCTGACATCCAGGCCTTTTAACAGAGCCACCCTTCGTGTAAAACTCTCCTTGAAGTCTATCTCGCCACGCATGGCACTCTCGGTGATGGCTCTTACCTGGTCACCCACACCGTTGCGCTCGGCCAACTCATCGATACACTCGGTCTGAATAAGCGTTGAGTCCATATCAAAACAGATGAGGCGGCGCATGCGACGGAACATGTCGTCGCGCTGGAATGAGAAGTCTATCTCCATCTGTTGCGACAACTTCATCAGTTTTGACTGCATCTCCTGACGGTTGATAGGTTCACCTCGCAGCGAAAACTGGATGCAGGCACGTGTGTGCTTATCGAGTTGTTTGATGCTCTTACGTCCCGTGAGACGCAGAATAGAGTCGATGTTCAGTCCTTGATCGGCTAAAATCTGAGTAGCTGCCTGTATCTGGCGAGCCTCTAACTGTCGGCCCAGTACCATGAGGATGTAGCGGTTCTTACCTTGATGGCCTACCCAGTCTTCATACTCGTCGTCGCTGATAGGGGCGAACCCAATGTTAACTCCTAACTCAGTGGCCTTGAACAATAGTTCCTTCATGGCAAGGCCAGACTTCATTTCATCCATACGGATGAGGATACCAAGCGATAACGTGCTGTGGATGTCGGCCTGACCAATGTCAAGCACTTGAGCGTCGTACTTCGCCAGAATGCCCATTACGGCAGCTGTCAGTCCGGGACGGTCTTGTCCGGTGATGCGGACTAGGATTTGCTCTTCTTTCATTTTAAGTAATCTTCAAAATACTGAGTAATTCTCTCATGCAGATGAACGCTGGCATGTCCTCGCATGTTATGTTCCTCACCAGGGTAGGCAAAGAAGTCGGGCTGCGTGCCAGCCTTGATACAAGCATCGAGGAACGACAGACAATGCTGGGGTACGACGGTATTGTCGTTATAACCCGTAATAATCTGTAGTTTCCCTTTCAGTTTGCCAGCCTTGTTGATGAGACTGGTCTTTTCGTAACCCTCAGGATTCGTCTGCGGCGTGTCCATATAACGCTCGCCATACATCACCTCATACCATTTCCAGTCAATGACAGGACCACCAGCCACGCCCACCTTGAACACGTCGGGATAGTTAACCATGAGTGAGATGGTCATGAAACCACCGAAGCTCCATCCATGAACACCGAGTCTGTTGGCATCGACATAGGACAGACTCTTCAGGAACTCTACGCCCTTCATCTGGTCTTGCATCTCTATTTGCCCTAATTGGCGGAAGGTGGCCTGCTCAAAGGTTAATCCGCGGTTCTCAGAGCCACGGTTGTCGAGGATAAACACGATATAGCCTTTCTGAGCCATATATGTCTCCCAAGTGCGACTGTACCAGTGCCAAGCAGCCTCTACGTTGTGGGCATGTGGTCCGCCATATACATATATGATGGTAGGATATTTCTTGCTGGCATCAAAGTCGTGGGGTTTAACCAAGCGATAGTATAGGTCTGTTGTACCATCGGCGGCCTTGATGGTGCCATTCTCAAAGATGGGCTGTTGATAGCCTTCCCAGGGATCCTTGGCTGTCAATAAGCGTAACGCTTTGGTTGTCGCCACATTGACAACGTTGATGTTACGAGGCACGTCTGGCTCTGTATAGCGGTCGATAAGATATTGTCCGCTTCCCGATAATTGTGCTTGATGCGAGCCTTGTCCGTTATCAAGCAGTGTACGTTGCCTTGTGGCAATGTTGACGGCATAGGTGTTGTGTTGTATGGGGGTGGCTTCGTTGCTGGTGATTAGTATGCTCTTTTGCTTGCTGTTGAAGCCTAATACTTTCTGGACGACCCATGAGCCGCTGGTCAGTTGTTTCAGTTCTTTGCCATTCGTGTCGAAAAGATACAGATGGTTATACCCGTCTTTCTGACTTTGCATGATGAACTTGTTGCTGTCCCACGGTAGGAACAGGATGGGATGAAGGGGCTCTACGTATTTGTCGCTGGTTTCGCGATATAACTCGGCAATCTTCTCTCCCGTCTTTGCATTATAACTCACTAGACGACAGTCGTTCTGGTCGCGGTTCAGCTCAAACATATATATAGCGTTGCCGTCAGGACTCCATGCTATATTGGTGAAGTAACGGTCTGTAGGGTCACCTGCCTGCAGGTAGATGGTCTTTTCAGTCCTCAGGTCATACACACCAACCGTTACCTTGTGTGAAGTCATGCCCGCCATCGGATATTTGTCTGGCTCGTAGGTAGCCTCGCGAGGGAAGATGTCCACCTGCGGATAGTCCTGTACCATCGACTGATCCATACGGTAGAATGCCAGTCGTTGGCCGTCAGGACTCCAGAAGGTTCCTTTTGTGATACCGAACTCATTGCGGTGTACGGACTGCCCGTACACAATCTCACGGCTGCCGTCTGTGCTCAGCTGGTGCTTCTTTCCCTCGCCGTCGACCACATACAGCTGATGGTCTTCCACATAGGCTGTTGCCTTCGATACCTTGTTCCAGTCGTTAGCTGTCTGCCCGGAGATGCTGTCTTGCCATACGATTTTGTGCTTCTTGAAGTCCAGCAACAGAAACGACTTTTTATTGCCCAGTGCCACTAAAGGCTGGTCAGGGTAGGGGAAGGTGGCATTCATCAGGTGACGCACGTAGCGATTAGCCTCTTCATCGCTGTCAGCCCATTTGTTCACTTGGTCAAGCGTGAAGAGCAGTTCCTCTTTGCCAGTTTTCTTGTTGACAAGATAGCATTCCTCTACATCCGTCCTAATCAGTTCATCGCCCCACCAGGTGTACCATTTGTTCTCTGGCTGCAGGTTACGATAGTTCGTGCCGCCAAAGTTCAGGTCCTCAAGAGAGAATAGCTTTTGGGCTGCCATAGAGAGTGATAACGTGAGGAATGCTAAGATGAATAAGGGTTTAATCTTCATCATCGTCAAAACGTCGGTTGTTCTTCTTAAAGGACTTCTTGTCGCGGTCGTTCTTCCTAAACGACTTTCTGTCATCACGATCGTTTTTCCTAAAGGGCTTCCTGTTGTCGCGACCATCTTTTGAGAATGCTTTCTTCTCTTCACGGCGGAATTCTCTGTTAGACTCTTTTTTCTCCAGCGAGCGGAACTTGAATGAGCGGATGTCGGCATCGGCATTCTCCTGTTCCTCGTCCAAACGCTTCTTGAACTCGCGGTTCTGTTTGAAGCGACGCTTCTCGGCCATCTGGCGCTTCTCTTCCTCCGTCTTGACGACACCGCCCTCTTCACGGAACTCGCGCATCTTTCCGTCGAACATCTGGTATTTGCGTAACTCGCACTCCAATGAACCATTGAACACAGGAATCTTGATACTTGGTTTCAGACCTATCTGGGCAAAACACTCCTCACGATAGGACAGAATCCATGCCTCATTGCCTGTGAACTGGTGCTTCAGTCGCTCGCCAATCATCTTATAGGTGCCCAACAGGTCGTTAGTCGAGATGCGCTCACCATATGGCGGATTCGTCACCATGATACTCTTCTCCTTGGGCTGTGTGAAATTCTTGAAGTCTTGCTCCTCAATGGTGATGTCGCTTGAAAGACCTGCTGCCTTGACGTTCAGACGGGCTGTGTTGACGGCTTTAATGTCAACATCGTAGCCGTAAATATGGTGATTGAACTCCCGTTCCTGAGAATCATCGTTATAGATTTCATCAAAAAGCTCGCGATCAAAGTCGGGCCACTTCTCGAAGGCATACTCCTTACGGAACAGGCCTGGTGCCATGTTGCGGGCAATAAGTGCTGCCTCGATGAGCAGGGTACCAGAGCCACACATGGGGTCGATGAAGTCTGTCTCTCCATGCCAACCCGTCATCAGGATGATACCTGCTGCCAATACCTCGTTGATAGGTGCCTCAACAGACTCTTGGCGATAACCACGGCGGTGTAGCGACTCTCCACTAGAGTCAAGACATAGCGTGCACTGGTCTTCAGCAATATGGATATGCAGTCGGATGTCAGGATTGGAGATACTGATGTTGGGACGTTTGCCTGTCTTCTCGCGGAACTGGTCGACGATGGCATCTTTTACTTTGTATGCCACGAATTTCGAATGGCGGAATTCTTCAGAGAATACCACGGAATCTACTGCAAACGTCTTGTCGAGTGCAATGTATTCTGACCAGTCTATGTCTTTAATTTCCTCATAGACATCGTCTGCTGATAATGCCTTGAAATGCTTGATGGGTTTTAAGATGCGTATTGCTGTGTGCAGTTGGAAGTTGGCGCGATACATCAGTTCTTTATCACCTTGGAATGATACCATGCGACGTCCAATCTGTACGTCGTTTGCGCCCAGTTGCGTCAGTTCTTTCGCCAAAACAGGCTCTAAGCCCATAAAGGTCTTGGCGATGAGTTCAAATTGTTGTGCCATTATGTATATAGTATAATTATGGTGCAAAGGTAGTGGAAATCGGCCAAAATACAAAATAAAATATGATTTATTTTTGTTATTTCAAATCTTTTGCGTAACTTTGCCGCAATCATGGGGGCTTAACCTGATGAATGGAATAGGTACGATATTGCTGTTTTCGCTAAGCGAACTGATGCGACTCGACATATTGGTATGGGTGGCGTCTGTTCCGCTATTGATTCTCACCAGCATATTCTTTTGTGTCCAATACCGCCAGTCACGTCGTTTGAAAAGCGATCTGGCTCAGTTGGCAAAGGTTAAGCGCCATACCATTGAGTACGACCTTGTGCTGAAAGCCATGAAGCTCAGCGTCTGGCGTATCGATCTCCCAACACACACCATTACCTATGAGAGTGACTATCGCGAAGGACTGGATCTTCCAGTTTCTAAAGGGGGCTCTGACGTCGGGTCATTCTGTGAGAACCTGTTGCCCGGTTCCCGAGAGAGAGTACATCAAAGTATGGTGGACTTGTTTGAAGGGCGTTCCGATGAGTTTCATGAACAATATGAAATGCGCCTGCCTTATGGTGACCAAACCTGTTGGGCTGAGTCGTTTGCCATTGTTGACAAGCGCGACCAGAACGGTAAGGCTTTAAGCGTCGTAGGTACTTCTATGCGCATCGACCGTCAGAAAGCTATCGAACGTGCATTGACAGAAGCCCGCAATCACGCCGAGGAGAGCGACCGTCTGAAGTCAGCCTTCTTGGCTAATATCAGCCATGAGGTGCGTACGCCTCTCAACTCCATTGTCGGCTTCAGTGAAGTGCTACCGATGGTGCGCAGTGAGGAGGAGCGTGACAAGTTGCTGAAGCTTATCAAACAAAATAATGCCCACTTGCTGCGTCTTTTCGACGATATGGTGAATATGTCGAAACTGGAGGCAGGCAATGAAACGATTCAGAAAGAATACTTTGACTTGAATACCCTGCTGGCGGATGTGGCAGACCGCTATAACGTTCATGCTGCTGCCAAGGACTTGAAACTAGAAGTAAAGACATTGGCAGACGGGCCAACGCTCTATACCGACCGTAACCGTCTGGGTGAGATCCTGAATCAGTATGTCAACAACGCCATCAAGTTTACAGAGAAGGGCAGTGTGACGATTGGCTACGATGTCAAGGATAATACGCTGAGGTTGTGGGTTCGTGATACAGGTATCGGTATTCCTGCCGAACATTGTGATGAGCACCTTTTCGAGCGTTTTGTGAAAGTTAATGACTTTGTGCCAGGAACAGGTCTCGGACTGAGTATCTGTCGTAGTTTAGCCCAAAGCATTGATGCTCGTGTAGGTATGGAGTCTAAATATGGTGAAGGCTCACAGTTTTGGGTTGAGCTTGCAATCGATTGATATGCAGGGAAGTACGATTGCTTTTATAGGACGGTCACAGGCGTTTTCGCCTCAAAGTATAGAACAGGATGCTGCTATCCTGGCAGCTGTGCGCAGTCATTTGTTGTCGGCAGGCTTCGAATGTCTGCCCGTGAGCTGCGAAGACGAGATGATATCATTGGAAAAGGCTAATGTCTACCTGACGATGGGGCGTCGTCTTCGAACACTTGAATTGTTGTCACAACAGCAGCAGAATGGCTGTCTTGTCATCAATAGCGTAGGTGCTGTGAGTGCCTGTAACCAGCGGAAACTGCTCATGCAGCAACTGGAGGATGCTGGCATTGCCGTTCCTCCTTTATCAGGACCTGACGGTTATTGGGTGAAACGTGGGGAAGGCTGTCGTGAGTCTTCTGCCGATGTACAGTATGCTCCCAATCGTATAGAGGCTGACTGTCTTTGCAAATCGTTGCACCAGAGGGGCATTCAGCAGATCGATGTACGTGCTCATATCGTTGGTGAGTGGGTAAAGTTTTATGGCGTGCGTCAGACAAGCTTCTTCCGTTGCTATGGCCAGCAGAATACGTCAGTATCCGACCTCGTTAGTCGTCGTGTAGAACGTCTTGCCGATACAGTAGCACAGCTGGTGGGAACAGATGTTTATGGCGGCGACTGTATCGTGCCTGCTGACAACCAGCCGGTGCTGGTTGACTTCAACGACTGGCCCAGCTTTTCGCGCTGTCGTGATGAGGCTGCTGAGGCCATTGCCAGTATAGTAATAAAGAAAACGAAACAGTAGTGAGTAGTCATTTGATAAACAGACATATCAACGCTTATATTTTTGACTATGGTGGAACCCTTGATACGGGTGGTCATCATTGGGGGAAGGTATTGTGGCATGCTTGGCAGCAGGCGGGAATATCCGTCAGCGAGGCACGTTTTCGTGAGGCTTACATCTATGCGGAGCGGACGCTGACGCGTGAACGTATAGTGCTGAGTTCCTTTACTTTCCGTCAGACGCTTGAAACAAAGCTGCGTATAGAATTGGAGTATGTCGGATTGCCCGGCTATCTCCCAACGTTGCTGGATGTTGTCTACAAACAGGCAGAGCGCCATACAGAACATAGTCGTGAAGTCCTGCAACTATTGGCCGAACGCTGTCCACTGGCGTTAGTCAGCAATTTCTATGGTAATATCCATACGGTGCTAAATGAATTTGGCTTCGACGGCCTGTTCCAGCACGTGATAGAGTCGGCTGTCGTGGGTGTCAGAAAGCCTGATCCGCAGATCTTTCTCATGGGCGTTGAGGCCTTACAGATGCGCCCTGACGAGGTGGCGGTGGTGGGTGATAGCCTCACGAAAGACATCATACCTGCTCATCAGGCTGGTTGTCAGACTGTTTGGCTGCGAGGTGAACAATGGGACGATACAGCTGTCGACGAGACGTTGCCTGATCGTATTATAACAAATTTAACGGAATTGTTGTGAAAAAGTTATTGAGATACATCCTCTTTCTGCTTGTTATGTTGTTGGCTTTGCCTATGCAGGCCCAGCAAGTTATCAAGGGGCACGTCGTCGATGAGGCGACGGGCGAGAATATTGGTTTTGCCAGTGTGCAATATAAGAACCGCCAAGGTGCGACAATTACCGATACACAAGGGCGTTTTTCCATCCAGCGTATCAAGGGTGGAAAGCTGACTGTCAGCGTGCTGGGCTATAAAAGCCGTACTTTCGACGTGACAGATGATATGAACACACTGTTTGTGTCGCTTCGTCAGGATTCGAAGGCGCTGAAGGAGGTTACTGTCAAGTCGAAACGCCTCCGTTATCGTCGTAAGAACAATCCTGCCGTAGAGTTGATGCGTCACGTGATAGCTGCGAAGAAGCGTACAGACCTTTCTAATCGCGACTATTATCAGTATAAGAAATACCAGAAACTGACACTGGCCTTGAACGATGTGAAGCCAGCCCTGTTGGAACATCCGAAGTTTGGTAAATACTCGTGGCTGACCAGTCAGGTTGAAGTCAGTGAGCAGACCTCCAAACTCATCCTTCCTGTGAGTGTCGAAGAGACCGTGTCTCGCAAGATCTACCGGCGTAGTCCGCATGATGAGAAAACCATCATCGAGGGCCAGCGCTCTTCCGGCATCAATGATTTCTTCCAGACGGGTGAGATTCTCAATACGGTGACGAAGGACATCTTTACCGATGTTAATATCTACGACGACCAGGTGCGCATCTTGCAGCATCCGTTTACGTCACCCATTGGTGATGGTGCCATCTCGTTCTACCGCTATTACATTGAAGATACCCTGACCGTTGACCGTGACAGCTGTATCCATCTGCATTTTCTGCCCAATAACCAGCAGGACTTCGGATTTCGTGGCGACCTCTATGTGCTGAAAGACTCGTCGTATCAGGTAAAACGCTGTGATCTGATATTACCCAACCAGACTGACGTGAACTTCGTAGAAAACATGAAGCTGGTACAGGAGTTTACCCGTCTGCCCAGTGGCGAGTGGGTGCTGTCCGTCGACGATCTGGTGGTGGAGCTGGTGCTTTTCGACTTCTTGCAGAAAGGTGTGGCCATCCGTACCACGCGACTCTCCGACTATTCTTTCGATGAGATACCCCGTCAGCAGTTCCGAGGGCGTGAGAAGACGCGTATCGACCCAGATGCCCAGATGATGGGTGATGACTTTTGGCAGCAAAACCGAAAGGTTCGGCTGACGCGTAGCGAAGACTCTATGGACAAGTTCCTGACAGGCATGCAGCAGACGGGAGGCTTTAAATATATCCTCTGGGGACTGAAGTTGCTCGTGGAGAATTTTGTTGAGACCAGCCAGAATAGTAAAGTAGACCTCGGCCCCGTCAATACGTTTATCAGCCGTAATTTTATCGACGGACTGCGTACCCGACTGAGTGCACAGACCACAGCCAATCTCAACCGGCATCTGTTTTGGAAAGGCTATGTCGCCCATGGTTGGGGGAGTAAGAAAAACTATTACAGCAGCCAGCTGACGTGGTCGCTGAACCGTAAGAAATACCTGCCTGACGAGTTTCCCAAGCGTAACATCTCGTTCCTCACGACCTACGATGTGATGTCGCCTTCCGACCGTTTCCTTAGTACCGATAAGGACAACGTCTTTACCTCGTTCAAGTGGGCCAAGGTCGATAAGATGATGTTTTACAACCGTCAGCGCCTGACCTTCGAACGCGAGGAGGCGTGGGGGCTGCGTACCCTCTTCAGCGTACAGACCGAGCAGAATGAAGCAGCAGGCAACATGCCGTATTTCAAGTTTCGTACTTCTGAACTGCATGCCGAACTGGAGTTTAGCCCTGGAGCGCTGTATGTCAATTCGAAGAACCGCCGCCACAAGGTCAACCGCGATGCACCAATCTTTACGTTGGGACATACCGTTGGTATCAAGGGCTTCCTGGGAGGCGATTATACCTACCACTATACCGAGGCGAGCATCTTTAAGCGCCTGTGGTTAGGCAGCTGGGGCCGCATCGATTTCTTTACCCGTGCCGGCAAGCAGTGGAACCGTGTACCCTTCCCGCTGTTGTGTATGCCTCCTGCCAACCTGTCGTACATCAGTCATCGGCAGACGTTCAACCTGATGACCAATATGGAGTTTCTTACCGACCGCTTCCTGCAGGCTGAGTTTAACTGGGACATGCAGGGAAAGATCTTCAATCGTATACCGCTGATTAAGAAACTGCGTTGGCGTGAATATATAGGGGCCAAGATGTATTGGGGAGGACTGTCCGATAAGAACAATCCTTATCTGTCCGAGAATACCGAGGGTGACATCATTGTGGCATTCCCCGAACAGTCCCACCTGCTGAATCCCAGGGTTCCCTATTGGGAGATATCCTTAGGCATACGTAGCATTTTCCGCTTCTTCCAAATAGAGTACGTACGTCGCATGAACTATAATAATGAGCGCTTTGGTCCGAAGAATAGCGTACGTTTAGGTTTCACTTTAATGTTTTGACAGATGAAATATGCTATTATCGCAGCAGGAGAAGGCAGTCGCCTGGCGGCAGAGGGAATCCAGGAACCCAAGCCGCTGGTCAGGGTGGGGGGTGAACGGTTAATCGACCGCCTCATCCGTATCTTTATGCAGCACGATGCCGACGAGATTGTCTGTATCTGCAATGACCGCACCTATACGGTTGCCCAACACTTGTCTGATCTTCAGCGTGACGGACTGCAGGGACGTCCCATCCCTCTGCGCTTTATTGTCAAGAGCACGCCGTCGTCCATGCATAGCTTCTTCGAGATCAGCCGTTATCTGCAAGACGGCCCCTTTGTGCTGACCACGGTAGACACCATTTTCCGTGAAGACGAGTTCGCTGACTACCTTCATGCCTTCAGCCAGTATAGGGGTGATGCATTGATGGGCGTTACCGACTATATTGACGATGAGCGTCCGCTGTATGTTCAGACCGACGCTCAGATGCGAGTGACGGCTTTTCTCGACCAGTCTGACGACTGCCGTTATATCTCGGCCGGCATCTATGGCTTGCAGCCCTCGGCTATTTTCCCTCTCAACAACTGCATTGCCCGTTGCGAACACCGTATGCGCAACTTCCAGCGTGCCCTGCTCTCCGACGGCTACAAGGTCGCAGCCTGGCCGTTCTCGAAAGTGTTGGATATCGACCATGCCGGCGATATCCGCAAGGCAGAGGAAATGTTGGGCGTGGGTAAATAAAAAACTAAGGATGTCATCACGACATCCTTAGTTCGTTTTCTAACTAACTTATTATCAACTATTCATTACTCATTCTGAATTCTGGTGCAAAGGTACACAGTTTTTATGCGTTTTGGTGCTTAAATGTTGAAAAAAAGCACGTAAACGTTTGCGATATTGCGCTTTTTTATTTAACTTTGCACCAACTTAAAGCATACTACAACTGTTCATGAATAATAAGAAGCAACATCGAACATCCTTAAAAGACTTGGCTATGGAGTTGGGGGTTAGTATTGCTACGGTGAGCCGCGCATTGCGCAACTCTCCTGAGATAGGTCTGGATATGCAACGTCGCGTCAAGGAACTTGCCAAGAAGTTAAACTATCGGCCCAATCCCTTTGCCCAGAGCCTGCGCAAGGAAGCCCCCAAGGTCATCGGCGTTGTCGTTCCCAATTTGGTGACGCACTATTATGCTGCCGTTCTTGATGGTATAGAGGCTGAGGCTCGTAAGTCGGGCTACAGCATTATCAGCACCAATAGCCATGAGAGTTTCGAAGACGAAGCCCAGGCCATTGATAACTTCATCAGTCTGCATGTCGAAGGTATCATTGCCTGTCTGGCACAGAATACCACAGACTATAGCCATTTTGAAGAGATAGCCCAGATGGGCATTCCCTTGGTATTCTTCGGTCGTACCTGTCTTACCGATAAGTTCTCGTCGGTAACTGCCAATGGCGACGAAGCCGCCCAGATAGCTACGCAGCATCTGATAGATACGGGTAGTCGGCGTATCGCCTTTATCGGTGGTCCCAACCATCTCGATATGGTGAAACGTCGTAAGCACGGCTACTTGGAGGCGTTACGCGAGAACAACATTCCTATTGACCGCGAACTGGTAGCCTGCGACAAAATAGACTATGAGGTAGCCTTGCACGTCACTGAAGAGATGTTGAAGCGAGACAACCGTCCTGATGCCATCCTGGCCTTCAACGATATCATTACCTTTGCAGCGTTTACGGCAATCAAGAACTGCAACCTTCGTATTCCGGAGGATGTGGCACTCATCGGCTTTACCGACGACCAGCATGCCGCCTATGTCACTCCACGCATGTCGGCCATCGTTGACCAGTCGTTCAAGATGGGCGTTAAGGCTTGTGAGCTCTTGCTGCGCAATATCAATGGTGACGAAAAAGTATATAAAGCCATAGTACCCCAACAGCTGGTTATCCGCGACACCTCTGCCAAGCGATAATTTCTTTTGTTGTCTAACCCTATTGCCTGCCGTTATGAAAAAGATCCTTTGTTCGCTACTTGGCCTACTGTTACTACTGCCTGTTTGTGTACAGGCTGGTTTACCCGAAATGAAGTTTCGTCGCTTGGACACTCGCGACGGTCTCTCAAATTCTCAGGTAAACTGTGTCTATCGAGATTCGCGTGGCATGGTGTGGATAGGTACGGCCTATGGCCTGAACCGTTACGATGGCTATCGTTTCAAGACGTTCTATTCGAACCGTCAGGATACGACGTCTATGCGTGACAACTATACCGATCAGATTATGGAGGGCTTTGATGGCAAGTTGTGGCTGAGGCAGGGCATGAACTACTGTGTGTTTGACCCCGTGACGGAGAAATTTGAACGTAACATCAGTCGCGAGTTGGAGAAATACGGTATCAAGGGTGGCGTGGAACGGCTCTATATCGACAGCAAGAAATGTTTCTGGGTAAAACTGTACGACAAGGGTTTTGTCTATTGTGACCCTATACATAAGAAGTATGAGACCATTGAGGTGGGTTATGAGCTCAACCAGTTTAATCCGACTTACGGTGTGTCGTGGATGACCGATTATGACGGCAAGCTACTCATTACTACGTATAATGGCGAACTGGTCTGCCTGGACGGCCATCGTGGCGTTGTTGAGTGGGAGGATAAATGGATGCGCCAGAATGGTGGCATGGAGGGACAGGAGTATCGTATCTTTGTCGACAAGCGAGGCAACTTCTATGTGTCGTCGCCTTACTACAGCTTTACCTATCGTGCCCGAGAGAAACGCTGGTACCAACAGTTGGCTTACATGTTACAAGACCAGGGCGTGGAAGGTGCCAGCCCTAATTGGCAGGTATGGGACGTGAAGGCCGACAGCAAGGGACGCCTGTGGGTCGCTACTGACCATGACGGCCTCATTGTCGTGGATATGGAGTCGCGTCAACTGCGCCAGTTCCTGAACGATAAGTTCGACGAATCGACCATTTCAGACAATACGCTGAAGAATATCTACATAGATGATTTGGGTGGTGTCTGGATTGGTAGCTACAAGAATGGTGTCAACCAATATGTTGAGGGTGCTTCCAGTATTCGCAACCTGGAGTTGGGCGATATCAATACCGTTGCTGAGGACCGTTATGGTAACTATTGGATAGGCAGCAATGATCGCGGTATCCTGGTCTATAATCCCAAAAGCGGAGAGGTCGTCCAGCATTATACGACGGAGAACAGCGCACTGAGCAGTAATATCATGGCGGGCAGCTATGCAGCCAGCGATGGTAGCATCTGGTTCGGATCGTATAATGGCGGACTCGTACGCTGTATGCCCTCGAAAGACCATCCCACACAAGCTACCATCCATAATTATCGTGCTACGGGAGATGCCGATGGTTTGGCTATTAATAATGTGTGGAGCGTGACCGAGGACCGCTGGCACCGCATCTGGATTGCTACACTGGGCGGTGGCATACAGATGCTCGACCTCAAAAAAGGTAAGTTCCGCTCATGGAATGCTCATAATACCAATCTGCCTGGCGACTATATGACATCAGTCTCTTGGATTAAGAAGGGCTGGCTGATGGTCGGCACGAGCTGGTACTATTGTTTTGTCAATCCGGTCACCGGTAAGTTGGCCAACCGCCTCATTCCTGAAGACCCGAGTGTCACCGTATCTACGGGTTCTACGGTGTGCGTGATGGAGGATAGCCGAGGACTGATTTGGCAGGGGTCTGCTTCCGGTGCTGTTGTCTATGATCCTAAGCACCGTTTTGTGACGCTACTTGACATGTACGATGGTCTGATAGGTTCCAGTGTGTGTTCGATAACTGAAGACAAGAGCCACACCATGTGGGTGGTGACCGATCATGGCGTGTCAAAGATTATTCCTGAGCCACAGGACGATGGGACGTGGCAGTTTATTGTGCGCAGCTACAGCAGTAGTGACGGTTTGCAAAAGGCTACGTATAACCAGCGTTCTACCTGTCTGACACATGATGGTCTGCTGCTGATTGGTGGACAGGGAGGACTGGATGTCATCAATCCCCGTGGTCTGACAGAAACCAAGAGCAAGGAATGTCCCGTCTTTAGCGGACTGCAGATCTTCGATGCTGACGTAGCTGTCGGACAGGAAGTCAATGGCCGTGTGATTCTTGACGAGGCGCTGGACGTCTGTCGCGACATCACGTTGCGCTATAACGACCAGTTTACCATTCAACTGGGTTCCAATATGGCCAATGTGAACAACAGCAAGCGCTTTGTCTATCGGCTGGAAGGTTTCAACGACAACTGGGTGAAGACCTCTCCGCAATATCCTAATATTACTTATAACTCGCTGCGTGCCGGCTCTTATACGCTCTATGTACGTATGCTCAATGACGATGGAACCATCGGCGATGAGGAGGCACAGATGGACATCACCATCCGTCCGCCCCTGTGGCGCAGTCGGTGGGCTTTCTTGCTTTATATGCTGTTGGTGGCAGGTGTCGCATTGTTGTGGCGTCGCTGGTTCCGCCAACGCCTGGAACGCCGTATGCAGGTGGAAACGACCCGTCGTGAGTTAGAGAAGAAACAATGGATGAACGAGATGATGATGAAGCTGCGCCAGGAACATGCTGCCAACGACGCTCAGAACAAATCCTCCGATGCTTCTCCAGAACGCGTTGCCGATGACGCCGCATTCCACCCGTTGGTGCTGGATATTGTGCCCTTCCTTCGCGAGCTTTGTGATGGCTATCGTTCGCCAGACCGTAGCAAGCGTGTCAAGGTAACTTTTATGGCTACTGCCCGCCACTTGGAGGTTGACGCTGACGAGGAGCAGTTGCGCGATGTGTTCACGACGCTGTTCAACAACTCTGTGCTGTTTGCCCATGACGATAGTCTGATCAATGTGGGTGCCGTGCGTCAACGGGACGGACAGGTGCAGATACAGGTGGCCGACAATGGTATTGGTATCAAGGACGAGTACAAGGAGCATGCTTTCGACCCGATGGCCAATGGCGATGGTATCGGACTCGACAGAGTCAAGGATATCGTCGTGCGACATGGTGGCACCATCCGCATTGAGGACAATCCTGGTGGAGGCACCATTTTCGTGATTGTACTGCCTGCAGCCAGTGATATTGAGGAGGCCGTCCTATTGAATGAAGACGAATAAAAAAGAGATATGAAAAATTTGAGACTGATGATGGCAGGGATGCTGTCGCTGTGGACAGTCACCCTGCTGGCTGTCGATTGTACCGTTAAGGGACAGATGGTAACCATACCTGTAACCCATGTTAAGGCCAATGGCCCCCAAGTAGTGCGTCTGCAAGTGGTGAACGACCATATCATCCGAGTGCAGGCTACGTCGGAGGCTCAGCTTCCCACTAAGAACCCTTCGCTGATCATCGTTCCTCAGCAGGCCAAGCCGCTGTTTACGGTGACCGATGGTGACGTCGTTCGTGTGAAAGCTGCCAAGGTGGAAGCCCGTGTCGAGAAAGCCTCTGGCCGTGTGACCTTCTATGATGCCAACGGACAGCTGCTGTTGCGCGAGGCAGAGCAGGGTAAGACGTTCAAACCCTTCCGTGTTCCCGACCGCGAGATTGGCGTCGACGTGGCAAAGGTGCCGGAGTCGCAGCGTAATGGCTTGACGTGGCGCATGCTTTTCGACAGTCCTGACGATGAGGCGTTCTACGGCTTGGGACAGCACCAGTCTGAAGAGCTGAATATGAAGGGTCGTAACGAGGACTTGTTCCAGTATAACACCAAGGTCAGCGTTCCCTTCGTGCTTTCCAACAAGAACTATGGACTGCTGTGGGACTCGTACAGCTATTGCCGATGGGGTAATCCTGAGGAATACCTGCAGTTGAATCGTGCTTTCCGCCTCTACGACCGACAGGGACGCGAAGGTCATCTGACAGGAACCTATACCGACAAAAACGGAAAACGCCTTGTGCGCAATGAGGATTCCCTCTATTATGAGTTCGATACACCGCAGGCATCTGAGCTGGCCCGTCGTACAGAGCCGGGAGGCATCAAGAATCTGCCGAAGGGCTTTGACCTGAATGGCGCTACTGTCGTCTACGAGGGCTTCATCGAACCCCTTACCGCTCAGCTCTCACCCCTCACTCCTTACCATTTCATTCTCTACTATGCCGGCTATATCAAGGTGTATATCGATGGTCAGGAGGTGGTGCCCGAGCGCTGGCGTACTGCCTGGAATCCGAATACCTATAAGTTTGATGCGCCGTTGGCTCAGGGCCGTCGTTCCCAGTTGCGTGTCGAGTGGCGTCCCGATGGTGGTGTCAGCTATTGTGGTCTGCGTGTGGCGAAGCAGAACCCCGACCAGCAGAAGCTCTCTGTATGGAGCGAGATGGCGAAGGACATGGACTATTACTTCATTGCCGGCGAGAATGCCGACGAGGTCATCAGCGGCTATCGTACGCTGACAGGTAAGGCTCCCGTCTATCCCAAGTGGGTGCTGGGCTTCTGGCAGAGTCGTGAGCGCTATAAGACCCAGGAGGAGATTCTGTCGACGCTGGGCGAGTTCCGCAAGCGCCAGATTCCCTGCGACAATATCGTGCAGGACTGGAACTACTGGGTGGAGGATCAGTGGGGCTCCCATCAGTTTGAGGCTTCCCGCTTTCCTTCTCCCCAGCTGATGCTCGACAGCGTGCACCAGATGGGTGGCCGCTTTATGATTAGCGTATGGCCCAAGTTCTATTGCAATACCGACAACTACAAAGAACTCGACTCGCACGGCTGGATGTATCATCAGGCTGTGGTCGACGATATTCACGACTGGGTGGGCCCAGGCTATGTGGGCTCGTTCTATGATGCCTATGATGCTGGTGCCCGTAAGATGTTCTGGCGCCAGATGGACGAGAACCTCTACACCGGCCTCGCCAAATCGTCGAATAGTAAATGGTCAAATAGTAAATGGTCAAATAGTAAATGGTCAAATAGTAAATTAATCGATGCCTGGTGGATGGACGCTTCAGAACCCAATGTCCGCGACTGTACGCCTATGTGGTATCGTAAGGCGCTTAGTGGTCCTACGGCTCTGGGCACGACGACGGAGTATTTCAATGCTTATAGCATTGTCAATGCTGATGCAATCTATAACGGACAGCGTAACACTTGGAAACAAATAGTAAATAGTAAATCGTCAAATCGTCAATTGTCAGAGCCTCGTGTGTTCTTGCTGACGCGTAGCGGTTTTGCCGGTGAACAGCGTTATAGCACGGCAACCTGGAGTGGCGACATCGGCACGCGTTGGGAAGATATGCGTGCACAGATGACGGCTGGTCTGAACTACTCCATGTCCGGTCTGCCTTTCTGGGGAATGGATCAGGGCGGATTCTGTGTGGAAAACCGTTATGTGCAGGCTCAAAGCATCTACGACCGTTCGGGTGTCGAGACTGAAGACCTGAAAGAGTGGCGCGAGCTACAGGCCCGTTGGAGCCAGTTCGGCTGCTTCATCCCTCTGTTCCGCGTACATGGTCAGTGGCCGTTGCGCGAAATCTGGAACATCGCTCCCGATAATCATCCCGCCTATCAGTCGTTTGTCTACTACGACAAGTTGCGTTATCGCCTCATGCCTTACCTCTATTCGATGGCTGGTTGGGTACATCTTCACGATTATACCATGATGCGTGGCTTGGTGATGGACTTTGGTGGCGACAAGGCTGTCGAGAATATCAAGGACCAGTGGATGTTTGGCCCTGCGCTGATGGCTTGTCCGGTAGGCTACTACAAAGCTCGCAACCGCAGCGTCTACTTCCCCCGGCAGACAGGATGGTATGACCTCTATACAGGCGAGAAAATCATCGACGCTGAGGCAGATTGTAAATCGTCAAATCGTCAAATGATAGTCGACGCCCCCTACGAGCGTATCCCCGTCTTTGTGCGTGAGGGCAGCATCATTCCTTTCGGTCCTGAGATGCAGTACTCTGACGAGCGTCCTGCCGATCTCATCAATCTCTATGTCTATGCCGGCAAGGATGGCCATTTCCAGCTCTATGAGGACGAGGGCACGAACTACAACTACGAGAAGGGTCAGTATGCCACCATCGATATTACCTACGACGACGCCACGCGTACCGTGACCTTTGGCAAGCGTAGCGGTCAGTTCCCTGGTATGCTGAAACAGCGTCGTTTCAATGTGGTGCTCATTACGAAGGAGACCCCCAAGGCGCTGAACCTCGACAATCCCGAGGGCAAGCTGGTACAGTATAATGGTAAAACCGTAAGTCTGCAATTATGAAAAAAATCTTCTGTCTCGTTTGTGTCCTCTGTGCACTGACAACCCTGCAAGCGCGTGAGCGTCAGAATTTCGACGCCGGCTGGCTCTTCCTGTTGGCCGACTCTGCTCAGATGTCTGATGCCGACTATCAGGACTCCTGGTGGCGCCGACTTGATGTCCCCCACGATTGGGCCATCGAGGGCGACTTCTATGTCTCTAATCCCTCTGGAGCCAGTGGTGGTGCGCTGCCTGGTGGAGTGGGGTGGTATCGCAAGCACTTTTCCATTAACCAAGAATCAATAACCAATAACCGTTATTTCCTCGAGTTCGATGGTGTCTACATGAATTCCACGGTCTATGTCAATGGCCAGAAGGCGGGCTTCCGCCCCTATGGCTACAGCTCGTTCGAATACGACATCACCCCTTACGTCCATGAGGGCGACAACGTGGTGGCTGTGCGTGTCGACAACTCCGACCAGCCCAACTCTCGCTGGTACTCCGGCTGTGGCATCTATCGCCATGTGTGGCTCACCAAGACACATCCCATCCATGTCAGGCATTGGGGCGTCTATGTGCACGACGGCAAGGTAGAGGTCGACTATGAGAATCCTACCCGTCAGAAGGTTACTGTCAAAAACATGCTCCTTGATGCTGATGGGAAAGTCGTGGCTCGTTCAACAGGTCAATCCTCTTACCTCTCACCTCTCACCTCTCACCTCAAGAAGTGGTCCTGCGAAGACCCCTATATATATAAGGTACGCACGCAACTGATTGCTGGCGGCAAAGTCGTGGATGAGGTAGAGACCACCACGGGCTTCCGTGATTTCAGGTTCGATGCGAAGACGGGCTTCTGGCTCAACGGCCAAAACTTCAAGCTCAATGGTGTCTGCGAGCATCACGACTTTGGCTGTCTGGGTGCCGCGTTGCACGAGGATGCCCTGCATCGTAAGCTTCTGAAGCTGAAGGCAATGGGTGTCAACGCCATTCGCTCGTCGCACAATCCGCCAGCACCCGAGTTGCTGAACATGTGCGACACCATGGGACTCATCGTCATGGACGAGAGCTTTGATATGTGGCGTCGTCGTAAGACTCAGAACGACTATGCACGCTTCTTCGACGAGTGGCACGAGCGCGACCTTACCGACCTCGTCGTGCGCGACCGCAACCACCCCTCTGTTCTCATGTGGTCCATCGGCAACGAGGTGCTGGAGCAGTGGTCGTCGGCTGAGGCTGACACGCTGACGCTCGAACAGGCCAACCTCATTCTCAATGCAGGTCACGACGCCTCGACGCTGGCCAAGGATGGCGAGCTGTCTGTACAGTCGCTGCTCACGCAACATCTGGCCGACATCATCAAGCGCTACGATACCTCGCGTCCTATTACCGCTGGCTGTAACGAGCCCGACCCCAACAACCACCTCTTTAAGAGCGGTGCCATCGACCTCGTGGGCTTCAACTACCACCATCAGTGGGTGAAGGACGTGCCGAAGAACTTCCCCGACAAACCCTTCATCTTCTCCGAGAGTGTCAGCGCCCTGCAGACGCGAGGCTACTACCTGATGCCGTCCGACAGCATCATTGTGGCTCCCAAAGAGTGGTGGATGCCTTATACCGACCCCTCGTATATGTGCTCGGCTTACGACAATATGCATGCCTCGTGGAGTTCTACCCACGAACAAACGTGGGACGTGGTGAAGCACTCACCCTACGTGGGCGGACAGTTTATCTGGACAGGCTTCGACTATATCGGCGAACCCACGCCCTATGGCTTCCCTGCCCGTAGCTCCTATTTCGGCATCATCGACTTGGCCGGCTTCCCCAAAGACTCGTACTATCTGTACCAGAGCGAGTGGACACAGAAACCCGTGCTCCACCTCTTCCCCCATTGGAACTGGTTGCCTGGTCAGACCGTCGATATGTGGTGTTACTACAACCATGCCGACGAGGTCGAGCTGTTTATTAACGGCAAGTCGCAGGGCACGAGGACGAAGGATGCACACACCTACCACGTCATGTGGCGTGTGGCCTATGAGCCTGGCGAGGTCAGGGCCGTAGCCCGCAAGGACGGCAAGGTCGTGCGTGAGCAGACCATCCGTACCGCCGGACAGCCCGACCATATCCGCCTCTCTGTCGACTATCAGGGCCGCGACCTCTGCTTCGTCTGTGCCGACGTTGTCGACCAGGATGGCCGTCTCTGTCCGTGGGCTGAAGACCAGATTAGCTTCTCTGTCGATGGCGACGCCAGCATCCTCGCTACCGACAACGGCTGTCAGACCTCTATGGAGCGCTTCACGTCGCCTCAGCGCCGTGCCTTCTTCGGCAAGTGCCTCGTCGTCGTCAAGGGCCACGGCACCCTCAAGGCTCAGTCGCCCATGCTCAAGGCCGCCAGCATGGTGGTAAGATAACCGCCATGCTGTAAACATGCAAAATAATGGGAGCCAGCACGCTTGTGCCACATCGGCGGCCATCTTGTGCCACATCGGCGGCCATCTTGTGCCACATCGGAGCTCATCTTGTGCCACATCCGTGCCTACGTTCTTACATCACCATCGTTCCGGACCGTTGGTAGGTGTATCGGTTGATTGACAGTGCGAAGGTACGAATAAAATAGGAGGTAAGCAAATTAAAAAGCAAAAAAGACACGCAAAAAAGCACGCACGCTT
>CACWFY010000010.1 GCA_902760345.1 uncultured Bacteroidales bacterium
TTACTTATCTGTTTATGTAAATCGTGTCAAAGAACTCTTTCTTTAATGCCAGCACCCCAGTTTTGAGGCGAAAGCGGATGCAAAGGTACAACAAAAATCCGAAACATCAAAACTTTTATAGACTTTTTTTACAGAAAAATAAAAGTTTTCGCATTTCATTACAATGCGAAAAACTTTACACCTTATTATATATAATATATACGCTAGTTTCTTCTTCCGAAAATGCGGAGCAGGTAGATGAACAGATTGATGAAGTCAAGATAAAGCGTTAGTGCTCCAAGCAAAGCTAACTTCTGTGCTCCCTCACCTGCATCGGGTGCCTGCAAAAGCATTTGTTTGATCTTCTGAGAGTCATAAGCTGTAAGACCCACAAAGATTAAAACACCCACATAACTCAATATCAACGTAAAGCCCGTGCTTTGGATAAACAGATTAACCACCGTAGCGATAATCAAGCCAATAAGTGCCATGATAAGATATTTTCCGATGGAAGAAAGATCCGTCTTGGTCGTATAGCCAAGGAGAGCCATAGCCCCAAATGTACCAGCCGTAATAAAGAACACGGTTGCGACAGAAGAAGCCGTATACACCAAGAAGATATAGGACAACAATGCTCCATTGATGACCGAATAAAGGATAAACATCAATGTTGCCGTCGTCAGCGACAAGCGGTGGATGGCAGCACTAACCCCTATCACCAAGGCAAATTCAGCAATAACCATTCCCCAGAAAAGTAACTGATTACCATAGATGGCCTGCAAGATGCCTGGACTTGTGGCTACTCCATACGATGTAAAACCGGTAATGACCAGTGCAAGTGTCATCCATACATAAACTTTACGCATCAGCACTGGGAAAGCAGCAGACATAGACAGTTGCTGATCGGCTGTCAAGTCTCTTAATTCATAATCGTTATAATTCATGTCTTATTCCTTTCTTTCTAATGTTTGACGGAGCAAAGATACACATTATTTTGGCTATGCGCAAGAGTTTCTAGAAAAATTAACCATTATTCTCTTTTGGTAGTACACTCGTTGACAAGGTAGACAATGCTCATATACGGAATTCCCGTATTTGTTTCGAGACCAATTTCACAGGTGCGGCTGTTCGAATAGCCCACCACGATATGGTTCTCCTCTATCTGTGGGCGGAGTTTACGCAAGCCATACTTGTTCAACTCGGGGAAGGTGAATCCTCTGTCGCCAGCAAAGCCACAACAGCCGACCCCTTCTGGGAGGAACACCTTTGTAGAGCACATCTTTGCGAGGTTGATGAGATCGTCGGCTACTCCCATCTGCCGCGTTGAACAGGTAATATGTAGCGCTATCGGACGGTCGACAGGATGGAAATCCAGTCGCGGCACCAGATACTTCATAATAAATTCGGCAGGTTCGTAGAGATGCATCTTCTTCATGACCTTTTTCATACGATGCAGACATGGACTCTGTGCGCATAGAACAGGATACTTACCTTCTTCGGAGGCCTTCCACAGAGCAGCCTCGAGTTCAGCACTCTTGCGGTCGGCGATATCGAGCATTCCCTTCGACTCCCAGATTTGTCCGCAACACATCCGTTCCATCCCTTCTGGGAAGATGACCTCGTAACCCGCTTTTGCCATCAGTTGGATTACCTCATCCACCAAGTCGTGAATCTTTCCACCATGTTTGGATTGTCCCATCGTCTGGTTAATACAACTGGGGAAATATACCACTTTGAGCGGCGAATGCTCTTCCTCTTTATGAGGTATAGACTTTTCGATGATAAACTGCGTGAGGTCGCTCTTCTTAGGCTGGCGATGCTTTTTGGGCATAGCCGTCGTCCATAGCGGCAAGCCCATCTTGTTCATGCCACGCGCAATACTGGTCATCAGCGTAGGTCCGAGGGTTACATGTCCCAAATGAGCCACATCGAGCACTACACGCAGACCACTCTTGATGCCTGCCATGTGGTTGGCGGCAAACTCGCCGAGCTTGTAGCCCGCAGGACTCTGATTCATATCCATCTGACGGATGAGATGCGTCAACTCACCCGTATTGATCTTCATCGGGCACGATGTTGAGCAAAGTCCGTCGGTGGCGCAGGTCTGGTCGCCATAGTACTTATACTGCTTTTTGAGCGTAGCCAGGCGCTGGGGGTTAGAGCCCGTAGCGGTGAGATAGCGAATCTCGCGCTGCACGGCGATACGCATACGACTGGAGAGCGTGAGTCCGCACGACATGCAGTTGACCTCGCAGAAGCCACACTCTATACACTTGTTGGCGCGCTTCACCTGCTCAATGGTCTCCTTGGCCGTTGAGAGCGCAGGATCCATGAGGTAATGACCGCCGTCGGGCACGCTGTCGAAGTCGTAGTCGAGCACTGGCAGCGGTTTTAGACACTTGATGAAGCAGTCGGGGTCATCGTTGAAGATAACGCCCTGGTTCAGCAATCCATCGGGGTCGAAAATCTGTTTGAGTTCCTTCATGGCCTCGTAGGCCTTGTCGCCCCACTCGTACTTCACAAACGGTGCCATATTTCTACCAGTGCCGTGTTCGGCCTTGAGTGAGCCGTCGTAGCCCTCCACCACCAGCTTAGCCACATCGCGCATCATCTCGGCATAGCGTGCCACTTCGTGCTCATCGGCAAAGCTCTGGTTCAGGATGAAGTGGTAGTTGCCCTCGAATGCGTGACCATAGATACACGCGTCGTCGTAGCCGTGGTCGGCAATCAGCTTCTGCAGTTTCACTGTAGCCTCAGGCAGCGATTCTATCGGGAATGCCACATCCTCGATAAGGCACGATGTGCCCACAGGACGCGTACCGCCTACTGATGGGAAGATGCCCGAGCGGATGGCCCAGTACTTGCCATACACTGCAGGATCCTCAGTAAATTCGGCTGGGATATACAGGCGGAACTGACCCAGACACTCCTTAATCTTCTCGATCTTATCTATCAGCTGCTCGTGGGTTATGCCCTTGGTCTCAGTAAGTATCGCTGTCAGGTTGTGATAGTCGCCAGGCTCCACGCCCTCTATCTTGCCTGCATCCACATCTTTCATATACTGCAGATATACTGGGTCGTCTACCGACGATAGCGACTTGTAGTCGAGCATCTCGGCCGACTTCACCACCAGATTCTCGGCGCTGTAGTCCAGGTCTTCCTCGCCAGCCTTCATCTTCTTCATAGCCACCACAGCCTCGCAACTCTCCTTCATCGTCATGAAGTAAACCATCGCCGAAGCCTTATACGGATAGTCCTTCAGCGTCTTCATCGTTACCTCCGACAGGAATGCCAGCGTGCCCTCGCTGCCTACCATCGAGTGGGCTATGATGTCGAACGGATCGTCATAAGCCACCAGTGGGCGAAGGTTCAGTCCCGTTACGTTCTTGATAGAGTATTTCTTGGTGATACGGTCGGCCAGTTCCTCGTCGGCACGCACCTTGTCGCGCAGCATCTCTATGTGCTGCAGAAATGCAGGATGAGTCTTGCGGAACTCCTCGCGACTCTTCTCGTCGCCAGTGTCCAGAATGGTACCATCAGTAAGTATGATGCGGGCCGAGATGAGCATGCGGTCGCTGTTGGCATGCACACCACAGTTCATGCCCGAAGCATTGTTAACCACGATACCGCCCACCATAGCCGAACCTATCGATGCAGGATCGGGCGGGAACACACGGCTGTAGGGCTCCAGTATCTGATTAACCCTGCCACCCACGATACCAGGCTGGAGCCGGATGCTCTCCTGATTCTTGCCCAGTTCGTATTTCTCCCAGTGCTTACCGGCCACAATGAGCACGCTGTCCGTACAGCTTTGTCCGCTCAACGAGGTGCCAGCGGCACGGAAAGTAAACGGCAGCTTGTATTTGCGACACAACCCAACGATTTTTGAGATTTCCTCCTCACCGTCGCTACGCACAACGACCTGCGGAATCTGACGATAGAAACTGGCATCGGTTCCCCAACCCAGAGTACGGAGCTCATCAGTATAAACGCGGTCTGAGGGCAGGAACTGCCGAAGCTCAGTTAAAAAAGAATTCAGCATAGGCATAAAAAGAATAATTGTTACGTGTATTATTTTCTGCAAATATACAAATTATTTTCTGATATTTGCAATTTTTGTCCATATTTTCATCGATTATTTCAAATATTTTCGTATATTTGCAACCATACTTATATAATAATAACTAAAACCCCACTCCCTATGACAGCATTAGTTTCTGTTATCCCTATTCTACTACTGATTGTTCTGATGATGGGATTCAAAGTATCTGGTTACAAGAGTGCTATCATCACGCTTGCAGTAACAATCCTTTTGGCCCTGTTTGCCGTACCCGCTATGGGTATTATTCCTGAGAAGTATGTCGAGGCCTCGATCTTCGGTATCACGCTATGGTCGGTAGTCGAGGGCTTTCTCAAAGCTTGTTTTCCCATTATCCTGATTATCATCTGTGCCATCTTCAGCTACAACATCCTTTGCGAGACGAAGGAGATTGAGACCATCAAGACGCAGTTTATTCAGATGACCAGCGACAAAGGCCTGCTGGTACTGTTGCTGACGTGGGGTCTTGGAGGCGTGCTCGAAGGTATGGCCGGCTTTGGCACCGCTGTAGCCATTCCTGCCGCCATCCTTATCGGCCTGGGCTTCAAGCCCATGTTCTCGGCTGTCATCTGTCTGGTGGCGAATACGGTGGCTGTAGGTTTCGGTGCTGTGGGACTGCCCGCTACGACCCTTGCCAATCAGGTGGCTGCCAGTGGTGTGGCCACTCCTGAGGAACTTTGCGAGGTTGCCACCTTTATTATATTACAACTGTCGCTGATGTTCTACATCACACCGTTCTTGATTCTGATGATGACCGACCGCAAGAAGATTCTGAAAAACATCACCATCGCCCTCTTCGTGGGTACATTCTCCATCGTTGTGCAGTTCTGCTGCGCCCACTTCATCGGCCCTGAGACGCCCGCCATTCTTGGTTCTGTGGCAGCCATCATCGCTATGCTGATATACAACAAGCTCTTTATCCGCGACGAGAATCCTGCCGACGAGGTCGTTGTCGAGAAGAAGAAGTTTGGTCTCGCTAAGACCCTCAAGGCTTGGAGCGTCTATGGTCTGATTATCTTCTTCATCCTGATTTCCAGCAAAATAGTGCCTTCCGTCAACGAAGTGCTGAACAACACGCTAGTCACGAAGTTCGACCTGCCCGTCATTGGCAACACGTTTAAGTTCGGCTGGCTGTCGAATGCCGGTCTGATGATTTTCCTCGGCGCTATGATTGGCGGACTGATTCAGGGCATGAGCTTTGGCCACCTGATGAAGCTGTTGGCCAAGACCACGCTGAACCTGCAGAAGACCGTTGTCACCATCTGCTGTCTGGTGGCTATGGCCATGCTGATGAACAACACGGGCATGACCAACGACATTGCCAAGGGACTGGTGCTGCTGACAGGTGCCGCCTTCCCGTTCTTCGCTCCGCTGATTGGTTCGATAGGCACGTTTGTGACGGGTTCAGCCACCAATGCCAACATCCTCTTTGGCAAGTTACAGGCTACTGCTGCCAGCGACCTCGGACTCGTCAATCAGGGCACGTTCTTTGGCGTCACGGGTAGCGAGACCAACTGGCTGGCTGCTGCCAACTGTGCAGGAAGTGAGGGTGGCAAGCTGCTCTCGCCGCAGTCGATAGCCATTGCTACAGCCGCCTGCGACATGGAAGGTCAGGACGGCGACATCATGCGCAAGACCATGCCGTTTGCCATCTTCTGGATACTGATGAACGGCCTGATGGTATTCTTGGGACTGCACGTCATTTGATTGGACAATTGGACAATTTCACAATTGGACAATTGAATAGTAAATAGTGAAATAGTAAAATAGTAAAATGAAAATATGAAGGTAGGACTATTCATTCCCTGTTACGTGGACGCTGTCTATCCTGAGGTGGGCTTGGCAACGTGGAAGTTGCTGAAGCATCTGGGCATCGACGTGACCTATCCTGAGAAGCAGACCTGTTGCGGTCAGCCGATGGCCAACGCGGGGTTTGAGAAGCAGGCCATTCCCCTGGCCGAGAAGTTTGAGGAGAAGTTCAAGGGTTTCGACTATGTGGTGGCACCAAGTGTGTCGTGTACGGCGTTCATCAAGTTCAATTATCCGCGACTGATTGACCACGAGTGCGAGACGGCGAAACGCTGTATGGACGTCGTCGAGTTTCTGCACGACGTGGTAAAGGTCAACCGCCGCTTGGGCACGTTCCCCCATAAGGTCTCGCTGCACAACTCGTGTCACGGTGTCCGCGAGTTGGGACTGTCGAGTCCCAGCGAGGAGCACGTCGCTCCGTTCAACAAGATCAAGGACTTGCTGCAGCTTGTCGACGGCATTGACGTCGTCGAACCCAAGCGCCACGATGAGTGCTGTGGTTTCGGCGGCATGTTCTCTATCGAGGAGACGGCCGTCTGTGCGCAGATGGGCAAGGACAAGGTGGAGCGCCACATGCAGACGGGTGCTGAATACATCACGGGCCCCGACTGTTCGTGTCTGATGCATATGGCAGGCGTTGCCAAGAAGCAGGGCCTGGATATCAAGTTCAAACATGTCGTTGAGATTTTAGCAGCAGGATTATGAGTACACAACATAGCAAAGCCGCCAAGCAGTTCTTGAAGAACCAGACATACGCCCACTGGCACGACGCCACGTTCTGGGCTGTACGCACCAAGCGCGACAATATGGCCTATGGTCTTGACGAGTGGGAGCAGTTGCGCGAGAAAGCCTCAGCCATCAAGCGCCACACCATCACCCATCTCGACGAATATCTCGACCAGTTTGCCACCAATGCCGAAAAGAACGGTGTCGAGGTACACTGGGCGAAGGATGCCAAGGAGTTCAACGAAATCGTCTACGGTATTCTGAAGAACCACAACGTGAAGAAGATGGTGAAGTCGAAGTCGATGCTCACTGAGGAGTGCGGCATGAACCCCTACCTCGAGGAGAAAGGCATTGAGGTGGTCGAAACCGACCTGGGCGAGCGCATCATCCAGCTGAAGGGTCAGGCACCCTCGCACATCGTGATGCCCGCCATCCATCTGAGCCACGACGACGTGGGCGAGTTGTTCGAAGAGAAAGGCATCTCGAAGGAGAAGGGCAACCACGACCCCACGTACCTTACCTATCGTGCACGTCTCTCGCTGCGCAACGAGTTTCTGACCGCCGACGCAGGTATGACGGGTGCCAACTTCGGCATTGCCGAGACGGGCGACATCGTAGTATGCACCAACGAGGGCAATGCCGACATGTCGACGTCGTGTCCGCGCCTGCACATCGCCGCCATCGGCTTGGAGAAAATCATTCCCAACTACGAGTGTCTGGCCGTCTTCCAGCGCATGCTCTGCCGAGCAGGTACGGGTCAGCCCACGACGACGTTTACGAGCCACTTCCGCAAGGCCCGTCCGACGGCCCACCACATGCACATCGTGCTGGTCGACAACGGCCGATCGGAGTGGATTGCCAACCCCGAGCACTGGGAGTCGCTGAAGTGCATCCGCTGTGGTTCGTGCATGAACACGTGCCCCGTCTATCGTCGCTCGGGCGGCTACTCGTACAGCTACTTCATTCCTGGCCCCATCGGCATCAACCTCGGCATGCTGCGCGACCCGCAGAAGCATTCGGGCAACGTCTCGGCCTGTACGCTGTGTCTCTCGTGCCAGACGCTGTGTCCCGTCAAGGTGAATCTGGGCGACCAGATATACCAGTGGCGCCAACAGCTGGACGACTTCGGCACGGCCAATCCTGAGAAGAAGCTGATGTGCCGTGGCATGTCGATGGTCTATGGCTCGCCAGGCCTCTACAACTTCGGCACGGGTCTCGCCCATTGGGCTAACCTCATCCCCTCGCCCATTATGAACTGCGGCCTGAACCCGTGGGCTGAAGGTCACAAGATGATGGAGTTCCCCAAGAAACCGTTCCACGAAATAATTAAGGACTATGAGTAGCAAGGAAGATATATTAAAGAAATATCGCGCGAACGTGCGCGAGCGGTTCGACATGCCTGACCTGAGCGACATTGCGGCCACGACCTACCCCGACCCGCTGTTGCAGTTTATGAACATGACCAAGAACGTGGGCGGCAACGCCATCGAGGTCGACAAGGGTCGCGACGTGAACGAACTCATCCGCGAACTGTATCCCGACGCCAAAGAGATAGCCTCGAACCTGCCCGAAATCACCATTGCCACGCGCAATCCCGATGAGGTCGGCCGTGCGCGCGACCTGAACGGCACCGACGTCGGCATCATCCGCGGCTCGTTCGGCGTGGCCGAGAACGCCTGCGTGTGGATTCCCCAGCAGATGAAGGAGAAGGCCGTCTGCTTCATCTCAGAGAACCTTGTCATCCTGCTCGACAAAAAGCAGATTGTCAACAACATGCACGAGGCCTACGCCCGTCTGTCGAAGCGCGAAGGCTGTGGCGCCGACGAGTTCGACCAGTACGGCTACGGCACGTTCATCAGCGGTCCGTCGAAGACAGCCGACATCGCACAGGTGCTGGTGATGGGAGCCCAGGCCGCCCGAAGCGCCACCGTGCTGCTGTTGGACGAATAAGGATAAAAGGGGTGACCATTATAGGCACCCCTTTATCTTTTCCTACATCATATACACCTTACGCAACACAGGCAACGCGGCAACAGCGAGAGCAAAGCGGAGCTTGCTCCAGCTATGCCGAGCGCAAGCAGTGTCGACATCGTCAACGCGGCAACGTTTTATGCAGACAGCTTGACATAGCGTATCTTCCTATCCATTGACGATGGATTAGCAGGCTGTTCCTTGATGAATCCGCTGGCCTTCCACTTGCAGATAATGCTGCGATAGGACGACTCTTCGAGTCCCAATCCCTTGATGTTTTTCACATCGTTGAGTGTGAACACCTCTGGCAGCTTGTCGTAGACAGACTTATTCTGAAGCGTCTTGACCACTGCGGGCTGGTTTTTTGCTTGTTGGCTCTCTATCTTCTGACAGAGCAGATGCATCTGGTTTTCGAGCACGTAGTCGGCCATCATCAGCATGAAGTCGATACAAGCCCTCGACTCACGTTCAGAGCCACTGAGCAGATGGAACACGACGGCACAGCGGAAGGCGATGACTGCCGAACGCTTGCGGAGTTCATCCATGGCCTCGTCGGCATTCTTCAGAGCCTCCAGACGCTTCTCTTCCAACCACTTGTCGATGTGCTTACGCAGCAAGGGCGTGTCAACGAATCCGGTCTTGGATTGCAACAGCTCGGCAGCCTTCAGTACGGCTTCCTCTTGCTCTGGCGTCATCGGCTGGTACTTGGGAATCTTCGAGAAGCGCGTATCCGGCATCTCCGACATCAGCACACGACCGCCAAGACCGTTCTCCACATTGTCACCGTTGAAGCAGCGGTTGAAGGCGCCATAGGTGCCAAGGATGGTCCAGTTGTAGGCCACGTTCACCTCGCCCGACTCTGCCTGGTCGCTGTTGTAATCCTGTCCCCACTCTCCCCTATCGAACGAATAGCGATAGACATCATACTTAGCCGACCACGAGCCAGCACCGTTGGTTTTCAACAGCGTGTCGAGCTCCTCGCCGAAGCTATAAATCGTATGACCCTGCGCATTCTTCAGACGCTTCAACAGCGTTGAGCACGAGATGGTGATGGGCACCTTGCGGATGACCAGTTCGGGCATCTCAACAGCTCGTTCGTTGGCCTTGCGAAGCTTGTTCTTTTTCTTCACGGCATCCTCCTGCTCACGAGCCTCACTTGACTGCTGCTTGATAGGACGCATCCACAGTTCGACAGCCTCCTTGACACTCGATTTACCACCTGCCTGACGACCGATGATGAGTGCCATCAGTCCCAAGTACTGTTCCTTGTTGTCCGCATAACGCACAGACACCTGGTCGGCATAGGTCGCAGCGATGGGCATCATGGCCGAGAGCACGTTCATCTGCATGTCCTTGGGAGCGTTCATCACGGGCTCTCGCAGTCCTGAGGGCAGCGCCTTCACATTCAGCTTACGCTTCTTCTTGGGCTGTTCTGCAGAAGCCTCAGTATCTTCCTGCTCCACATCTTCAATCTGCTCGCCAAAGGCCTCAGCGTGGATTTCACGCTGACGGCGGGTCAATGGGCGATTCAACTCGGTGTAGTTGGCGTAGAAGTCGCTGATGAGCTGCTGACAGTCCTTTTCTTCGGCATACGCAGGCATGCGAGTCCTGACTACAGCCACCATCTGCTCCTTCGGCATCAGCTGGCAGGCACCAACCGAGAGGATGCTTCGCAGCGAGTTGTGGCGTACACCCTCTATCTGCAAGGCTCGCTCCGTCAGTCCTGCCTCCTCCATACAGAGGTCAAAGGCACGAAGGCAACCTTCATCGGCCTCAACCTGCTTCATCTCAGGAAAGAGCTCGGTCTGCTGAAACGTAGAATTTACACAACGGGGTCGGTTCTCCTGTGTAATTTTACGTCCATCGATGGTGAGTCCTCGTTTCTGGTAGGCCTCGCGACGAACTTTGAGTTCCTCATCGGACAACACCTCATACCAATGCTCCGATCGGTAGATCTCCTGACGGGCATCAGTCACCAGAATGAAGCGTTCGGGCGACGTACAGCTGCTGTCGTAGGGCACGCCCAGGGCCTTACAGTAGGCCTGCTGTGCCTCCTCGATGGTCATGCCCACAGGGATGCGGATGTCGATGTGCAGCTTCTTACGGGCCGAATACTCCATGTGGAGCAGCATGTCTTTCCACTCGCCGCCCTCCTCATTATTAAGAAGGTACGCGCGAACAATAGCAGGCGCTACGGCCTCCACGTCGTCGATGTCGACACAGGTCTGAAAGAGGAAGGCCTCTGGGTCCATGTCAGCCTGCCGACGACGGTTGTCATTGAAGCGATAGTAGTGCGAGCATCGCACGGGCAGTTCGTCCTTCAAGGCGTCGTTGCCGCTACGGATGTCGTCCACCATCTTTGCCAGCCAAGGCTCGTGGGTCAGACGGTCGTACGCTGCGAGGTCATTTACGAAAGCCAGTCCTCGATTGGGCTTCTGTGCGCTGTTCAGCGCAATCTTTTTCAAAAGTTTTTCTTGCATAATCAATCTCCTTTTTCTCTTATTAATAACTCTGTTTCTTGATCTCCGTTTTTTCGTGTGCGCGCCAGCACGATTTCCATCGATCGTGATGCAAAGTTACAACAAAAAAAGGCGCAAAACAATGGTTTTTTGCGTCTCAAAGGGAAATGTCAAATAGATGTCAAACGGGTGTCAAAATGTCAACGGAATGTCAAATATTTGGCCGTTTCGTTGTGTTTTTAGGCATTGTCAATGGCAGGAACAGGGCAGTAATCTCGCGAATCACGTCTTTGTCCTGCTCGTTCAAATTGAAGTCGAGGGTGCCTACGATGTCGTAGTTACCATAGTTGGCGCGACGGATGGAGTTCTCCTTCACCTTGTCGCCCAACACCTGCTCTATCATGGCTCCGAAGGTTGCCTTGTTAGTTGTATTTGAAATGATGTCTTTGTACTTCATAACACGCATGACGTGAGGCCACGTCCAATTGTCCTGACGTACATCCTCAGGCCGTTTGGCCTTGCGGCTCTGCGCTACGGGAATGTTCATACGGCGGTGGATTTCATGGATGATGGCTACCAGCATACGTGCCTCCGTCTGATTGTTGCGGTAACGGCCCATGACACATCCTGGCAGCACCACCGGTTCTTGCTCAGCCTCGTCATTCAAAGCCACCTGCTTGGCTAATGCAGGGAAGTGCTCGTCAATGTCGCGCAGGGCAGCGTAGCCCTCAGCCTCGTGGTGGTTCGATATAAACCAATCTTCCAACAACTGACGCAGGGGCTTAGCCTCTGCGGCTGTCTTCAGCGCTTTGGCATGCTCAACGACGAAATCGACAGGTATCAGACGGATGTTCATTCCTTTGACTGCGGGCTATTTTCTGGGTTCGTACATGTCGCAATAGATGGTGTCGATGGGGGCTGAGTTCAGACGGTCTACCACATCCTGATAGTCGAAGTCTACTGTGCGGAAGATTATTTTCGCGCCCAGCTCCTCCTTGTCAAGGATGTTCATATAGTCCATCAGCTGAGCCGACAACTGGCCGTACAAGTCATCGTGGTTGCCCGCCTCGAAATAGGCCTCGAAGTAGAAGTCAGCCGTGTCAGTAGCATAACAGAAACCCTCCTCCTTCATGAAGTCATTGATTTCAAGTTCTACATGGAATTCGCGCACGGGTTCTTTGCTCGATGCCATCACAGGTAGTTGCAGGTCTGCCCCGCTTTCGCACAACTGGCCGTACAACTCATAAGCCGACGCAGGCACCTCTTCGTGCATGCCCATCTTGACAAACTTGGCAAACACTCTGGGGGAGATTTTTTCACCCACACGGCATACCACAGGCGTCTGCATACATTCCTCGCCTGGCGACAGCCAACCATCAGCCAGCTTCCGACCGCCAGCCACAATCGGGTAGCTCATGGCAAGCTGAGGGTGCTCATCGTCAACCACGAATAGTGCCCCTATCTGTCGGGCTATCACACCAGCGCTATAAATCAATTTGTCGCACTCGGGCATCGACATTATCTTCACATGCTTCATACACCTTATTATATTTATAGTGATTGCAAAGTTAGTCATTATTTCCGACACCGCCAAACTTTCGTGATTCATTTTTTCGTTGCGCCGTTGCCTGTGTTGCGTAAGGTGTATAATAGTAGAAAAACAGATTTCTATTTATCATAATCTTCAAAACACTATCCACTATCTCTTTTCTGCATACATAGATAGTGCTTACGCAACGTTGGCAACGTTCGCAACGTTTTTTGCCTGCCGTTGCGTAACAAGTGCCACTTCCATGGTCAACAAGTCCCACATCGGCGGTCAACAAGTCCCACATCGACGGGCAACAAGTCCCACATCGACACGAAAGAAGTGCCACATCGACACGAAAGAAGTGCCACATTGAGCGGGTCAAAGTGGCACTTTCATGTGGTCAAAACGTAGTATTGACGGGCTGAAAACGTAGCTTTCGCAGCTTGAAAACGTAGGATTAGTCCTCGCGATACTCCAGGATGTCGCCCGGCTGACAGTCTAGCGCCTCGCAGATGGCTTCCAGTGTCGAGAAGCGGATGGCCTTGGCCTTGCCCGTCTTCAGGATGGAGAGGTTGGCCTGGGTAATGCCTATCTTCTCGGCCAGCTCTTGTGATGACATCTTGCGACGGGCCATCATCACATCGACGTTTACAATGATACTCATAAGCCTACAGACGTTTAGATGGTCAGTTCCTGTTCGTCCTTCAGGTCTTTACCCTTCAGGATAATCTGCGAGAGAATCATCAGCACGAGGCCGAAGATGACGAAGTTGATGCGACACAAATATTTCGCCTTTGTAGACAGAACGTATCACCTTCAGGATGATGACCAGCAGCCAGATAAGCAGTGGCAGCGTAGCACACGACAACAGCGTGTTGGTCAATATGTAATCGGGCGATGCTTTCTCGAAAGGCACCTTTAGCTTCACTTTCTGCATCTCCACCATGCAGGGCTCTCCCTTCACGCTGCTATAGAGGAACTTGTCGTTGGCATCACGGATGGGTCTGACGGGAACGGTCACCTCGAATGTCGGCTTGAACTGCACAGTCCATGAGGAGGAGGTGCCGATGGTGTCACGTTTGCCGCCAGTGGTATCCACATTGACTACCGTTTTCCTGTCGACTTTTGCAAACTCTTCCTTCAAGGAATCCAGGGTGAGCACCTCGCCATCGCGATTTTCATAATAATAACTCTCGAAATTGAACGTGAGGGTGATAGCAGAACCGACCAGTACGATGGCCATCAGAGCGCTGTAAATCTTAAGCTTTTTGTTCATAATTGATAAACTTTTATTGAAAAACGATAAAAATTTATCCTAAAAGAGATTTTTACAGCGTCCACTCGTAGGTATCGTAGCAGACAGCGCGGCCTCCGAATCCCTCCTTCTGGTAGATCAGCGAGTCGTGCAGGTCACTATTATGGGGCATGTTTGACGTACCCAAATCAATGAACTGTGCATCGGCAAAGGCACGATGGATAATATCATCATAGATGGCGTCAACGGCATGAAGACGTTTGCCAAGAGGTGATGCCGAGATATACTGGGAGTGGACAACGCCTTCGTTGATGTACAGCACAGTGCCTCCCAGCAGCTGGCCGTCGCACCCCTTGGCGACCCACAGCTGGATATTGTCAGGGAAACGACTATGAAGCAGAAGTATCTCATCTATCGAATGAACGGGCCGAGCCTGGAACTTTTCCATCAGGTTAGCTGACAGGATGTCCCAAAACGCGGCAAAATCCTCGCTCCGCTCAACGGTAATGCCATTCTTTCGTGCCTTATTACTCGCATAACGACGGTCACGCTTCCACTTGACCAGTCTTTGGGGATTGATGGTTGACGACACGTCGCGCATCACCAAGCGTGCGCCGCACTTCAGATAGACAGCATACAGGTCTTCTTCTGACGGCAGACGGTGATAGATCCAAGGAACGGCCTTGTAAACCACACGGCTAAAACCCTCGTCACGCAGCCACACATTCAGCTCTGCAAACAGCGTACAGACATGGGCTGTCGTGTTCTCTGACGACATCACCAGTCCGCCATACGACAGTCCCTGATGGGTATAGAGCGTCTCTCCTACCCTGTTGGCAGGCAAAAGTGCATACAGCCTGCCATCAAGATAGAACATCAACGAATGGTCGTCGAAGCGGTCGCGGTGGTAGTCCATGTAGTCGCGGAAGAACAGGAACGTGCCGTTCTTCGACTGCGCCACGAAGGCGTCCCACGCCGCCTTGTCGGCCTCGGTATATCGTCGGATTTCAAACATTCGTATCTATTAACGTAAAAGTCGTGAAAATATTATCTGAACAGTCCAGCTGACCATCAGCGTGGCAAGGACACAAGCTGCGAGCATCAGCACGGCGGGCATGTCGGGCAGCCGATGCTGCAGACAGCCGATGAGCATCTGATGGGTGAGAAACACGGGCATAGCCAGCGAGCCCAGAAAGAGCATGGGCTTAGACCGCAGCCAGCGCGACACACTACCCTGCTGTTGCACGAAAACCAAGATGAACGGCACCAGCACCAGCCAATACATAGGCGCGTTGCGGAATTTGGCGTCAACATAGGGATAGGCCGCCAGCGACAGCACGACGACGACAACCAGCAACGGCTCTGCCCAACGGCTGGCGGGAAAGGCTTTCCGCTCGTACCATCGGCAAAGGAGCATGCCCAGGTAGAAATCGACAAACCGCACCGCAGGAAACACGTAAAGCACGGCATTGACACGCTCGTAGGGCGTCAGCAAGTATACTGCGACATAGGCCGCAAGAATCGCCACAGACAGCTGTTTCGACAGATGGCGATAGGCCCAGGGAAAGAGCAGATAGCAGCACATCAGGCTCGACAGGAACCACGACACGCTGTTGCACGAGAAATACCAGCCGGCGTCAGGCACCCAACTCTGAAGCAGCAACAGATTGAGCAACACCTTCAGGTTCAGGGGCGAATGGCCCAGCAGCACCCACGCCAGCAGGCAGAGCAGATGGAGGGGATATAGCTTACGCAGGCGACGCCAAAGAAAATGGCCATAGCGGAACGTACCATCGCGCAGCTGCCGCCCATAGCCCAGCGAACAGGCAAAGCCGCTGAGCAGAAAGAAAAATGCGACACCACAGTCGCCGCCTGCATCCAGCGCACGAATGTCACGATAGGCAAAGTGCGACAAGAAAATCAGCATCACAAAGATGAAGCGCAGCGACTGTAGTGTCTCGATCATTTCACACGCTTAGTGTTCAAACTTCGTATAGGGGTCGGTGCCGAGCACGGTCTTAGCCAGTCGCTTGGCTTTGTCGCGCAGGGCGTTGACGTCGTCGCCCACCTCGCCATAGCAGAGCACGACACCCATGCGGCGACCCTTGTGGGCCTCGGGTTTGCCGAAGATGCGGATGCGCGTGCGGTCTTCCTTCAGCGCGTCGACGAGATTGTAAGGCAGCAGCGAGCGGTCGACGGGTGTCTTGGCCTCTTGCGGCGACAGAATGACGGCCGAGGCGCCAGCATGCTCGAGATGAATGCCGGCAATGGGCAGACCCAACACAGCACGCAGATGCAGCTCGAACTCCGAGAGGTTGGTGGTATGACCCAGCGTCACCATGCCGGTATCGTGCGGACGCGGCGAGAGCTCAGAGAAGATGACCTCGCCCTGCTTCGTCAGGAAGAACTCGACGCCCCAGATGCCGGCACCCGTCAGCGCCTTGGTGACCTTGTCGGCCATCGTCTGTGCCTGCTTCAGCGCCTCGTCAGAAATCTTATAGGGTTGCCACGACTCACGGTAGTCGCCAGCCTTCTGCACGTGTCCGATTGGCGGACAGAACAGCGTGGGCCAGCCGTGCTGCTGGGTAACGGTGAGCAGCGTGAACTCAGAGTCGAAGTCGATGAATTCTTCAATGATGACCTCCTTCACGTCACCTCGCGAACCTTCCATAGCCTCGCGGAAAGCTGTCTCGAGCTCGTCAGCATTGTGCACATAGCTCTGACCGTGACCAGACGACGACATCAGGGGCTTGACCACGCAGGGGAAACCAATCTCGTCGGCAGCCTTCTTAAACTCGTCGAACGTCTTGGCATAGAAGTACTTAGCGGTGCGCAGACCCAACTCCTTGGCAGCCAGGTCGCGAATGGCACGGCGGTTCATGGTGAAGTTGACGGCACGAGCCGACGGCACCACCTGAATACCCTGCTCTTCGAACTTAAACAGGCGCTCGGTGCGAATGGCCTCGATTTCAGGCACGATGATGTCGGGCTGGTGCTTCTTGACCACGGCTTCCAGCGCGTCGCCATCGAGCATAGAAAACACCTCGCGCTCGTCGGCCACCTGCATGGCTGGCGCATTGTCGTAGCGGTCGCAGGCAATGACATACTGGCCGGCACGCATGGCGGCAATCACAAACTCCTTGCCCAGTTCGCCTGAGCCTAATAATAGTATCTTTTTCATCGTCCAGCGTACATATTATCGTAATACTTCTGGTAGTCGCCCGAGGTAACGTTGTCGAGCCACTCCTGATTGTCGAGATACCAGCGAACGGTCTTCTCTATTCCCTCCTCGAACTGCAATGAGGGCTCCCAACCGAGTTCGCGCTGTAGCTTCGACGAGTCGATGGCGTAGCGCAGGTCGTGGCCGGCACGGTCGGTGACATAGGTGATGAGATCCATATCCTCGCCCTCCTTACGACCCAGCAGGCGGTCGACGGTATTGATGACCACCTTGATGATGTCGATGTTCTTCCACTCGTTGAAGCCGCCGATGTTGTAGGTCTCGGCTATCTTGCCCTGATGGAAGATGACGTCGATGGCACGGGCGTGGTCGACGACGTACAGCCAGTCGCGCACATTCTCACCCTTGCCATAGACGGGCAATGGCTTGCGGTGGCGTATGTTATTGATAAACAGCGGAATCAGCTTCTCAGGGAACTGATAGGGGCCATAGTTATTCGAGCAGTTGGTGACGATGGTGGGCATTCCAAACGTGTCGTGGAACGCACGCACGAAGTGGTCTGACGAAGCCTTCGCAGCGCTATACGGCGAGTGCGGCTGGTACTTCAAATCCTCAGTAAAGAACTTCTCGCCATAGGCCAGATGGTGCTCACCGCTCGAAGCCTTGGTGGTAAACGGAGGCTCGATACCCTCGGGGTGGGTCATCTCCAAGGCGCCATAGACCTCGTCGGTAGAGATGTGATAGAAGAGCTTGCCCTCGTACTTCTCAGGCAGACTCTCCCAATAGGCCTTGGCAGCCTGCAGGAGCGACAGCGTACCCATCACGTTGGTCTGGGCAAACGTAAACGGGTCCTTGATAGAGCGGTCTACGTGACTCTCAGCAGCCAGGTGGATGATGCCGTCGACCTTCTTGTCCTGCATCAGCTTCAGGAAGGCGTCGAAGTCGCAGATGTCCATCTTTACAAACTCGTAGTTGGGCTTGTCCTCGATGTCCTTCAGGTTGGCGAGGTTGCCCGCATACGTCAGCTTGTCCAGATTGATGATGTGATACTCAGGATACTTGTTCACAAACAGGCGCACCACGTGGCTTCCAATAAAGCCTGCGCCACCAGTAATAACAATCGTTCTGTTCATATTATTTCGTTTTTTCGATGTTTCGATATTTCGTTATCTTCCTAATGTAATAACTTCGCAATCGCTGAATTTATTGCCCTCAATGGTCAGTCTTACCAGCGTGCGCTCTTTGTGCCAGCCCTGCAGACCTGCAGCCCCTGGATTGATATGTAGCATGTTCAGCGTCTTGTCGAACTGCACCTTTAATATATGTGAATGCCCAGCCACAAAGAGCTGCGGCGGATTGGCATACAGCTGTCCGCGCACAGAGTAGTCGTAGTTGCCTGGATAGCCGCCGATATGCTTGATGAGCACGTCGACATCCTCGCATTTAAAGCGGTTCAGCTCGCGATACATCAGTCGCAGATCGCCACCGTCGCAATTGCCGCACACGGCACGAAACGGACGGAAAGCCGCCAGCCGCTCAGCCACCTCAACACTACCTATGTCGCCTGCGTGCCATATCTCGTCGCACGGCTCGAAGTAGTGCAGGTATTTCTCGTCCCAATATGCGTGGGTGTCGCTGATGATGCCTATCTTCTTCATAGTCCAAAGCGTTTACGGATGAAGTCGGCTATCAGCTTCTCGGTAGCCTGCAAGCCAAGAATCGAGGCATCAATGCACAGGTTGTACGACTCGGCAGCACCCCACCGTTTGCCCGTATAGTAGTTATAGTAGGCCGCACGCTTAGCCTCGCGCTGTTGCAAGAGCTTCTTGGCCTCAGCGAAATCCAGTTGCTGCTTGGCCATAATCTGCTCGATACGGAAGCGCTTCGAGGCGGTGACAAACACGCTGACCACATCGGTACGCTCTCGCAGAATGTACTCTGCACAGCGGCCCACAAAGACACACGAGCCCTCGTCGGCAGCCTTCATAATGGCGTCGCTCTGAAACTTGAAAAGGCTCTCGCGCGAAATGCTGGAACCATAGACGCTACCGCTATTGACGTGCGAAGCACCCAGATTGAGCAGACCTTTCAAGATGCCCTTGCGCTCGTCGTTCTGCTCGAACACTTTTTCAGAAAAGCCGCTCTCCTTGGCGGCAAGGTTCAGCAGTTCCCTGTCGTAATACTTCGCGTTGAAGTCCATCGCCAACATGCGGGCGATATCGTGGCCGCCACTGCCCAGCTGGCGACCCACACAGATGATGATATGCTTATTGGCCATTTCTCTTTAGTTTTTTCATATACCAAATCAGAAGGGGTATCGTCATTGCAAACGAACCGAAGTCGCTGGCACACATCGAGTACCACACACCGTCAAGACCCCAGAACAGCGGGAAGATGTAGGCCATCGGAATCAACAGCGTCAGCTGGCGCGACAGCGAGAGGAAGATACTGATCTTCACCTTGCCGATGCACTGGAAGAAGTTAGTGATGACAGCCTGCGAAGCCACCACGAAGAACACCATCATGTTCAGTCGGATGCCTCGTGCAGCCATATCGATCAGCGTCTGGTCGGTGGTGAAGATGCGTGCTATCTGTGGGGCAAAGAGCATCGACAGCGCCCAACCCGTCAGCAAGATAGCCGTCGACGAGCCAATGGCAAGCCACAGACAGCGGAACATACGGTCATAGCGCTCGGCACCAAAGTTATAGCCCACAATAGGCTGCATACCTTGGTTCATACCCATCACAAACATGAAGAGCATCATCACTACCGAGTTGGCTATCGAATAGGCGCCTACGGCCATATCGCCGCCATAGCGCACAAACTGGTTGTTCATGAAGATGACTACCAGACAGGCACAGAGATTCATCAGGAATGGCGAGATGCCTATCGCAATGATGTTTCTGACGAGGTCGCCCTTCAGCTTATAGATGCCACGTTTCAGGTGCAGTATCTCTTTCTTGTCGCTGAACTGCCACATCTGCCAGCAAAGAGCCAGCGACTGCGAGGTGATGGTGGCCAAGGCCGCTCCGCGTATGCCCCAACGGAACCACCACACGAAGGCAATGACCAGCACGACGTTGCACGCTACGGTAAACAGCGTGGCATACATGGCGTGGCGAGGCTTGCCTGCCGCACGCAGCACGGCATTCATACCAAAGTACATGTGCGTCACCATATTGCCCAGCAGAATGATGTTCATAAACTCACGGGCATAGGGCAACGTCACGTCAGAAGCGCCAAAGAAGCGCAGAATGGGGTCGAGGAACAGCAGGCTGACCACCATGAACGTGAAACCCACAATCAGGTTCAGCGTTATCGTGTTGCCCAACAGGTACTCTGCACGTTTATAGTCGCGTTGGCCCAACTTCACGCTGATGCACGTCGAGGCACCCACACCCACAGCAGCGCCAAAGGCCGCGCTCAGGTTCATAAAGGGGAAGGTGATGCCCAGACCTGCAATAGCCTCAGGGCCCACCAACTGGCCGATAAACGCGCGGTCAATGATGTTGTAGAGGCTCGAAGCTGTCATAGCCACGATAGCCGGCAGAGCATACTGCGTCAACAGTTTGCCCACAGGTTTCGTGCCCAGTTCAAGTGTTGCTTGTTTGTTGTCCATAGATAATAATGTGCAAAATTACTGCTTATTCTCGTGATAACCAAAAAATATCCCATAATTCATGTCTGTTTTTCATTTTTTTATTACCTTTGCACTTTGATAGTAATCTTTACGACGAATCATGCAACGAAGGCTGATACTCTTCATTACGATACTGCTGACAACCTTACTGAAGGCTGCCAACACGCCTGAGATGGCTGAGCGCATCAAGTACAAACAGGCGCCGGCTTTCATCTATCGTGTCACGCTGGCCGACAAGAAGGGAACGCCCTATTCGCTACATCACCCTTCGCGATTCCTGTCACGTCGCAGCATAGAGCGACGCAAGCGCCAGCACCTGCCGTTAGACTCTACCGACCTGCCTGTCAGTCCGTCATACGAGCGTCAGATAAAGGCCAGCGGAGCAACCATCATTGGCCGCAGCCGTTGGCAGAACACGCTGTTAGTATGGCTGAAAGACTCTTCGCACATCGCCCAATTGCGCACCCTACCCTTCGTCAAGGCGTGTCGCATGGTGTGGCAGGCGCCTGACTCCATCACACCTTCAGCCGAGCGCACCAAGTATCACGACCATTTCGAGGAGCACCACAAGGGCGACCAACTCTACGGACAGTCGTTCCATCAGATTGAGAGCCTGGGCGGCAACCGCCTGCATGAGGAGGGTCTGCGTGGCGAAGGTATGATGATAGCCATCCTCGACGGAGGATTCAACAACGTAGACCGTATTCCTGCCTTTTCACATATTGACATCTGTGGCTCGCGCGACTTTGTCCGCCCAGCCTCGCCCAGCATCTTTGCGGAAACCGACCACGGCACGAAAGTGCTGTCGGCAATGGGTATCGACGAACCGTTCTACTTTGTGGGAACGGCTCCTCACGCCAGCTACTGGCTGTTGCGCTGTGAAGACCAGCAGAGCGAACAGGAAGTGGAAGAGGACTACTGGACGATGGCGGCCGAATTTGCGGACTCCGTAGGTTGCGACCTCATCAATTCGTCGCTGGGCTACAGCAAGTATGACCACCCGCAGATGTCGCACCCCTTATGGCATCTGAACGGGCACACGGCATTCATCAGCCGCTCGGCATCACTCCTGGCCTCGAAAGGTATCGTGCTGGTCAACTCAGCAGGCAACAGCGGCATGGGACCATGGAAGAAAATCGGCGTGCCTGCCGATGCCGATAACATACTGACCGTTGGTGCCGTTACAGACGAAGAGCCACACGCTATTGCTCCCTTCAGTTCTATTGGTCCCTCACAGGATGGGCGCATCAAACCCGACGTCGTCGCTATTGGTGCCCCAGCCTTTCTGGTAAACGGCCGAGGGGTCATCATGGAAGATATGGGAACCTCCTTTTCGGCACCACTCATCTGCGGACTGGCTGCCTGCCTGTGGCAGTCGAAACCAGACATGCCTGCCACCACACTGATAGAACTGATCAGGCAGACGGGCAACAACAGCGAACATCCAGACAACATCTACGGCTATGGTCTGCCTGACTTCTGGAAGGCCTACCAAGCCGCCCACCCATAAGTCCTATAAGCCCCATGAGTCCTATAAGTCAAATGAGCCCCACGAGCCCGCAACGCTACTCTCTCCGCCAGCTGAACTTGCTGGTACGCGAGGCCATAGAAGATGCCCTACCCGATGAATACTGGGTGGAGGCAGAACTGTCGGAGTGTCGCGAAAACAGTGGCCACTGCTATATGGAGTTGATTGAGAAAGACGAGCGTAGCAATACGCCTGTGGCACGAGCCTCAGCAAAATGCTGGCGACAGACGTGGCTGATGGCCAAGCCCTACTTTGAGCGTACTACAGGACAACCTTTGCGTGCAGGCATGAAGGTGTTGCTACGCGTCTATGCCCAATTTCACGAGGCTTACGGATTCTCGTGGATTGTCACCGACATTGACCCCACCTACACCTTGGGCGATATGGCCCGCAAGCGTCAGGAGATTATCCGCCAACTGAAAGAGGAAGGGGTGTTCGACCTACAGCGTGAGCTCCACATACCAACCTTTGCTAAACGCATTGCCGTCATCTCGGCACAGAATGCAGCAGGCTATGGCGACTTTTGCCGGCAACTGGAGGACAACGACTACGGCTTTCGTTTCGAGGTGACGCTATTCCCTGCCATCATGCAAGGCGAGCAGGTGGAAACATCCGTCATCAGCGCGTTAAACAACGTCTACGAGCGTATTCACGACTTTGATGTCGTCTGTATACTGAGAGGTGGTGGTGCCTCTGCCGACCTTAGCGGTTTCGACACGCTGGCCTTAGCAGAGAACGTGGCACAGTTTCCATTGCCCATCATCACAGGCATTGGCCATGATCGCGACGAGAGCATACTCGACATGATAAGCCACACACGCGTAAAAACGCCTACCGCTGCTGCTGCTTTCCTCATCGACCATCTGCGCAACGTTTGGGAACGTATCAGTCAACTGACCATGCTCATACCCACACTCGCTCTTCGCGTATTGAGCGAATCAAGACATCGTATAGAACTGTTGGAGAACCGCCTGCCGGTAGCCATTGAGCGACGGATGACCACACAGCGAAATCTGCTGGAGAACCTCACGATAAAGCTACAGGGCTTCGACCCGCAACTGCTATTGAGCCGAGGCTACAGCATCACGTTGCACAATGGGCGTGCCGTACGTGACCCCAAACAGCTGAAGCCTGGCGAAGAAATTGAGACAAGAGTAGAAAAAGGAACCATCAAATCGATAGTACAATGAACGAAGAAACCAAATACGAAGAGGCTTTGGCCCAGTTGGAGACCATCGTCCGCAAGATGGAGCAGAACGAGTTTGACATAGACGAACTCGCCGTGCAGCTGAAAACTGCACAGCGACTCATCAAGTTCTGCAAGGACAAGCTGACTAAGACAGAAGCAGATATTCTAAAGATTCAGGACGAGCGGGAGTAAAACAACCCTCGCTCTTTGCTGAAGACATTACAGGAACACGCCGATAGAAATGGAACGGAACTGGGGATTCTCAACACCATCTGCTGTGCATTTCTTCAGCACACTCATGGGAGAATACTTGCAGTAGATACCTACCCTCTTGTAGTGCAGAATGCCCATGATGTCAACGGTTACAGGACGATAGCCGATACCCTTGACGCTGATTTCAGACTCGTAATCACCCACCGTATATTCATTGTTGAGACGGCCATATAGGTTGAAGTTCACAACAGGGCCAAACGAGAACTTGACTTTGCTGTCGTGGCCAAACTTCTGCGTAAACAAGAAGGGAACAGAAAGACTGAAGATACTGACACACGAACGCTTGTCGCCGGCATTGTCAGGATAATCAGACAAGCCTATCACGCTGTTTGCATCTTTGTCAAACATCTTGTCCGTGTCAAGCGTATATTTGCGCCAATTACACCAGAGGCCGACAGAATAGCTCTGCAAGGCCTTTGCAGGAGTGTAGGAGTATCTGAGACCTATCAGGAACTCACGTGATTTGAAAGGAGCAAAACTCATTCCATTAGGAACGTTGGTGGCAATATTAAAGCCATAAGCCAAATCCAGATTCAGCTTAGAGCCTTCCGTGTCAAACACACGCTTTCTGATGGTCTTAGCGTCTTTCTTCGTAATGGTGTTCTCGTAAAAGTAGTCGTCATTGCCTTTCTTGCCCTTTACAGTAATGGTCTGTACAGAGTCGCTGGCAATAATCGTTACCTTGTTGGCATTGATAATGACGGTTGTATCATTCTTCTCGCTGGCATAGCTGGCCGTCATTGTGGTCAGGGCCAACATCATTAGTAAAATACTTTTTTTCATTTTAATCATGTTTATGGCATTGCTCTTGCAAAATGCGGTGCAAAGTTACACAAAAAACTACTATAAACTATATTTTCGCACTTTTTTTTTGCATAAGCGAAGTATTTTGCGTACTTTTGTGGCCTGATAGACAACAACAAACACAAAAAACAATATGAAGAATTTAGACTGGGGTAGTCTGTCATTCGGCTACATGAAGACCGACTACAATGTACGTTGCTACTATCGCGACGGTAAATGGGGCGAGATTGAGGTTTGCTCCGACGAGTATCTGAAACTGCACATGGCCGCCACCTGCCTACACTATGGCCAGGAGGCTTTCGAAGGCCTGAAGGCTTATCGCTGTCCAGACGGAAAGGTGCGTATTTTCCGCGTCGACGAGAATGCTGCACGCCTGCAGTCGACCTGCCGTGGCATTATGATGCCCGAGGTATCTACCGAACTTTTCACCGAGATGGTCAAGAAGGTGGTACGCCTGAACCAGGAGTGGATTCCGACTTACGAGAGCGGTGCCACGCTCTATATCCGTCCGCTGCTCATTGGTACCAGCGCTCAGGTAGGTGTTCACCCCGCTAAGGAGTACTGCTTCCTGATTTTTGTAACGCCCGTTGGCCCTTACTTCAAGGGTGGCTTCTCCAGCAATCCCTACGTCATCATTCGCGACTACGACCGCTCGGCACCGCTCGGAACGGGTAAGTACAAGGTTGGTGGCAACTATGCTGCTTCGCTGTTTGCCAACAACTTGGCTCACGAGAAGGGTTATGCCTGCGAGTTCTATCTCGATGCTAAAGAGAAGAAATACATGGACGAGTGTGGTGCTGCAAACTTCTTCGGCATCAAGAACAACACCTACGTCACGCCAAAGTCTACCTCTATCCTCCCCTCTATCACCAATAAGTCGCTGATGCAGGTGGCCGAGGATCTGGGCATGAAGGTGGAGCGCCGTCCTATTCCTGAGGAAGAGCTCGAAACCTTCGAGGAGGCTGGTGCTTGCGGAACGGCTGCTGTGATTTCACCTATTTCTTATATCGACGACCTCGACACTGGCAAGCGCTACTCGTTTGGTGACAAACCCGGTCCCATGTCGAAGAAACTCTTTGACACACTGCGTGGCATCCAGTATGGCGAAATTGAGGACAAGCACGGCTGGACAACCGTAGTGATTGATTAATGGGAAAAGGAAAGCTGGCGAAATTCGCCGACATGGAAACCTATGAGAATGTGTTCCAGTACCCTTATTCGGTAGTGGAGCACATTCCCTTTGACTTACAGGGACACTGGCACGAACAGTATTTCCACAACGACCATCCTATCGTGTTGGAGCTGGGATGCGGCAAAGGCGAATATACTGTAGGATTGGCCAGACGCTATCCCAACCTGAACTTCATTGGTGTTGACATCAAGGGAGCACGCATGTGGACAGGAGCTACCCAGGCTTTGAAAGAAGGGCTGAAAAATGTAGCCTTCCTGCGCACCAACATCGAGATTATCGAGCGTTTCTTCGCTGCGGGCGAGGTCAGCGAGATATGGCTCACCTTCAGCGACCCGCAGATGAAAAACCCAAGGAAGCGTCTGACGTCAACCTACTTCATGGAGCGTTACCGCAAATTCCTCGTAGACGGCGGCCTCATCCATCTGAAGACAGACTCCAACTTCCTCTTCACCTATACAACGTATATGGTGGAGAACAACCACCTGCCTGTATTGCTCACCACGCGAAACCTCTATGACGAGGGGGCTCCCTTTGCCGAAGCCGCCAGCATTCAGACCTATTATGAAGGCATGTGGATAGAGCGTGGGCTCGACATCAAATACATGCAGTTCAGACTGCCCCACGATGGTACACTCGAAGAGCCAGACATAGAGATACCCCTCGACGACTACCGCTCATACCATCGCGACAAGCGTAGTTCAAAAGAGACTGCACGTTAAAAGAAAACGAAAAAACACAAGATGACATTATATCCGAAAATGATAATGGACGCGCTGGCTACGGTAACGTATGCCGGCACGAAGAAGAATCTGGTAGAAAGCGAGATGGTGGCTGACCAGCCTGCCATCAACGGCAATAAAGTAACTGTTGTGCTGGAGTTTCCTCGCGACACGGACCCATTCCTGAAGTCGACCGTCAAGGCTGCCGAGGCTGCCATCAAGTACCACTGTGGCAAGGACGTAGAGGTAGAGATACAAACGGAGTTCAGGTCGAAGCCACGCCCAGAGGTAGGCAAGTTGTTGCCTGAGGTAAAGAACATCATTGCTGTCAGCTCTGGCAAGGGTGGTGTGGGCAAGAGTACCGTATCTGCCAACCTGGCTATTGCACTGGCACGTTTAGGCTACAAGGTTGGTCTGCTGGACTGCGATATCTTTGGTCCATCAATGCCCAAAATGTTCCATGTTGAAGATGCGCGTCCCTATGCAGTAGAGGTAGATGGCAGACAACTGATTGAACCCATTGAGGTCTATGGTGTGAAGATGTTGTCAATCGGCTTTTTTGTCAACCCTGATACGGCAACGCTGTGGCGTGGCGGTATGGCTACCAATGCACTGAAGCAACTGATAGCCGATGCCAATTGGGGCGAGTTGGACTACTTCATTCTCGACACGCCTCCAGGCACCAGCGATATTCATCTGACCCTGCTGCAGACGCTGGCTATCACGGGTTCCGTCATTGTATCGACGCCACAACAAGTAGCACTGGCCGACGCTCGCAAGGGTATCGACATGTATCGCAACGAGAAGGTCAACGTGCCCATCTTAGGACTCGTCGAGAACATGGCGTGGTTCACCCCAGCTGAACTGCCTGAGAACAAATACTATATCTTTGGCAAAGAGGGTTGCAAGCAGTTAGCCGAAGAGATGCAAGTACCCCTACTGGCACAGATTCCGCTGGTACAAGGTATTTGCGACAGCGGTGACAAAGGTGAGCCTGCCGCACTAAGCAGTGAGACAGCTACGGGGCTGGCATTCATCAACCTTGCCCAAAGTGTGGTGACGGTGGTGAATCGTCGCAACAAGGAACAGCCTGCCACAAAGATTGTGGGAGTTAAGAGTTAAGAATTAAGAGTGAAAAACAAACTACAATGAACAAACTACTAATAGCGATAGCAGCACTGCTACTGACAACAAGTGCCCAGGCACAGACGAAAGACTACTCCAAGTATTACGAGAATCTACCCACTAAGGTGGCACAGGTGTCAGCCCCTGTGATTCCGGCTAATGTGGTCAGCATCACGGAGGTTGGCGGTGTGGGTGACGGCATCACCCTAAACACAGATGCTTTTGAGAATGCCATCAAAAAACTGCAAAAAGTGGGCGGTGGACGGCTAAACGTCCCCGAGGGCATCTGGTTGACAGGCCCCATACAGTTGAAAGACAACATCGAGCTGCATCTGGAGCACAATGCCATCATCCTGATGTCGCCAGACAAGTCGCTCTTCGTAAATCCCAAGTCGTCGTCAAAATGTTTCGCTGGTATCCGTGCCTCAAAGCGTAAGAATATCGCTATTACGGGCGAGGGCATCATCGACGGCAACGGCGACCACTGGCGCCCCGTCAAGCGCCAGAAGGTGAGCGATGTGGAGTGGAATAAATATAAAAAGGTGATTGGCGGTGTTGAGAAGGATGGTGGCAAACTCTGGTACCCCTTCAATGCCAAAGGCGGTTATGCCAATATTGCCGAGACCCCAGAGAAACAGGAGAAGTTGCGCAACGACCTGATACGTTTTGAGAGTTGCGAGAATGTGCTTGTCGAGGGCGTTACCATCCAGAATGCGCCGAAGTTTCACTTGCACCCCTGTTACTCCAAGAATGTTATTATCGACGGTGTTACTGTACGCTGTCCATGGAACGCCCAGAATGGTGATGCTATAGACTTCTCTGACGTAAATGTCGGACTTATCGTTAACAGCATCGTTGATGCTGGCGACGACGGACTCTGCATGAAGAGTGGCAACAACAAGCCAGAGGCTCCTGCTAACGGCTGTGAGGATATCCTCATCCAAAACAACACGGTCTTCCATGCCCACGGCGGTTTTGTCTTAGGCAGCGAGACTATTCAGGGCATGCGCCGCATTGTGGTGCGCCACTGCCGCTTCAGCGGCACCGATACAGGTCTGCGCTTCAAAAGTGGCATGGGTCGTGGCGGCAAAACCGAGCAGATGTTTATCCAGCATATTGTGATGAACGACATCAAGGACGAAGCTATCGTCTTCCAGTGCGACTACGTAGACCGTCCTGCAGGCAGTGATCCCAATGCCAAGCCAACCTTCACTGAAGAACAGAAGAAGGTGGCTCCCTATTTCCAAGACATCCATATCAGCAACGTAGTTTGCTATGGTGCCGGCACAGGCGTCAAGGCTGGCGGCATTCTGGGTCTCGACAACGTCAAAGACATTGAAATTACTGGCAGTACCATCAAGTACTACGTCCAAGACCAACAGATTGACGAGAAGACCGCCAAGCTGAAGTTGACCAATGTGCGTCTCATACCCGAAAAGCAATAACCTAATTATCAACAAAAACAATAAAAAGATGAAGAAACTATTATTAGTCAGCCTTGCCTTGATGACCTTGACGGTCGCAAAGGCTCAGTTGAAAGTATTCCCCACCCTTAAAAAAGGCATGGAGAAAGTGTATGTAACCAATACCACCATGGCACTGCCTGGACAACCGGAGGTCGCTATGGATGTAGAGACCAAGTACACTGTCAGCGACGCTACCGCCAACGGTTATGTGATTGACATGGTGTCTACCAGCGTCAGTAGCAATGCCACTACCGACAACATTGCCGGCCAGATTCTGGTGGCAGCTCAGGAAATGGTGAAGGATGTGACCATCCGTGTGGCCACCGACAAAAACGGAAAACTGCTCAACATCCAGAACTACGACGAGGTGAGCAAGGCTTTTGACGGTCGCAGCAAGCAGATGACAGAGAAACTCTATCAGCTGATTCCCCAGATGAAGGATGTGATTTCCGAGGATGCACTGAAAGGACAACTCATGGAGAACCTGAACATGGAAGCCCTGTTTAGAAGCATCAAAGAAGCCACCAGCCCATTGGCCCTATTCGGCAAGACCATTATGACAGGTGCCCAGGAACAGCACACCAATGAGCAGGGACTGAAGTTAAACCGCATGTACTTCGTCAACGGCCGCGCGGTGACCACCAGTTCGACGCTCAACATGTCGAAGGATGAAATCAAGCAACTCATCATCGCCCAAGTAGAGAAGCTCGCACCCGCACAAGCCGACATGATCAAAAAGAACATCGACCAGCTGATAGACAGCGGTATGATGAAGATTGACGTCAAGGAAACCGCTACCTATGACCTGCAAGACGACAACTGGCCTAAGAAGCTGGCCGTAGAAGTCGTCAATGAGGTTGTAGGACAGAAGAGTGTCAGCAAATCGACTATAACGCTGAAGTAAGTATCTCGCCCAATGTCGGGTGGATATGCACCATATCATGCAGTTGCGCAATGGTTGTGTCACGGCACATCAGCACACTGACCTCCTGCACGATGTCAGCAGCATGGGCACCAAAGGCATGACAGCCCAATAACCGACCATCGGCAACACCAACGAAGAGTTTTAACAGGCCCTCGCCCTCCCCCATGGCGAGGGCTTTTCCATTAGCTCGCCAGAAAGCCTTTCGGCACTCGTAGGCAATGCCTTGTTCCTTGAGTTGGTCTTCCGTAGGTCCTACACAAGCTGCTTCTGGTTGGGTAAAGATAGCTGCAGGCATGATACTGAAGTCGATGCCATCTTTCTTGCCGATGATATGGTTCACGGCACGTACAGCCTGCATCTCTGCTGCATGGGCCAGCATCTGCTTGCCATTCACATCGCCAATGGCATAGATACCTTTTACGGTAGTCATGAAGTTCTCATCTACAGCTACTCCCTTGCGCTCATCATACTCAATGCCAGCATTGGCAAAGTCTGTCTGCACACGAGGCTTTCTGCCTGTAGCCATCAGGACTACATCAGCATCAATATCTGCGATATTCTCTACAGCAGTCTTCATCTTGAAAGTGATGCCCTGCTTTTCCAGATACTTGCGCAGGCGCTTGGCTATGTCGCTATCCAGGGCTGGCAGACATTCCTTCAGGTACTCGATAACCGTTACCTCAGAACCAAAGCGATGGAACACTGAGGCGAACTCCATACCGATGACACCAGCGCCAATAATAGCAAGACGTTTGGGGAGAGTATCGAGCTGCAGCAAGCCTGTGGAATCAACCACACGAGGATTGTCAGCGCCTTTGATGGGAAGCCATTTGGTTTCAGAACCTGTGGCAATGATGATGTTATCAGCTACATAGTAACCCACGGTATGAGCATCTGTAAACACGCCCTTCTCACGAACCAGCGTGATGTTGGGATGCAAGAGTATGCCCTCAACACCCTGACGAAGTTGGGCTACGACTGTAGCCATACGCTCACGGGCTTCTTCAAAAGTAGCGCTATGCACATAGGTCTTGGTAGGTATACAACCTACATTCAGGCATGTACCACCCACCTCAGAGCCTTCGAAGATGACCACCTTCAGGCCTTGCTTGGCAGCATATTCAGCGGCGCGGTAACCACCAGGGCCCGCGCCGATGACCATCAAATCAACTTTTTCCATTGAACATTGAGCATTGATTATTGAACATTCTCAGCCTTAAGTTGGCGATAGGTCGTTACAGGATGCTTGGCAGCCAGGACATCGTCGACACGTCCGATAGGTGTAGTGTGTGGAGCACTCTTCACCATCTCCGGATCGGTCTTAGCTTCCTCGGCAATCTTTCGCATCACGGAGATGAAACCATCAAGCGTTTCCTTCGACTCGTTCTCTGTCGGCTCAATCATCAGCGATTCATGGAAGAGTAGCGGGAAGTAGATGGTAGGCGCATGATAACCGTAATCCAACAGGCGCTTGGCGACATCCATCGTGGTGACACCCGTAGATTTATCCTTTAGCCCGTCGAATACGAACTCGTGACAACAGATGGTGTCGATGGGGAGTTCATAGACATCCTTCAGCGACTCCTTGATGTAGTTGGCGTTGAGCGTTGCCAACGGACCAACATTTTTAATCTGCTCACGACCCAGCGAGAGAATATAGGCATAGGCGCGCATCATCACGCCGAAGTTGCCATGATAGGGCGATACGAAGGGGAAATGCTCCTGCAAACCCTCGCGAACGCCCACAGGACCACTACCCGGACCACCACCACCATGAGGTGTGGAGAACGTCTTGTGAAGGTTAATATGCATCACATCGAAACCCATATCGCCAGGACGACAGGCCCCCAGCATGGGGTTCAGGTTGGCACCATCGTAATACATCAGACCGCCACAGTCGTGGATGAGTTTTGCTATTTCAGGGATGCGTGTCTCGAAGAGTCCAAGGGTATTAGGATTAGTCATCATCATGGCAGCGATCTCTGCGCCCTGCTCAGCGACGATGCGCTGCAGGTCGTCGAAGTCTACCGTGCCATCAGCGAGCGACTTCACCTCGATGATTTCCAAGCCACAGACGGCAGCAGAGGCGGGGTTCGTGCCGTGGGCGCTATCAGGAACGATCACCTTCTTGCGCGCCATATCGCCACGCGAACGGTGGTAATTATCAATCGTCATCAAACCTGTGAGTTCACCATGTGCACCAGCGTAGGGCTTAAAGGTGAAATGTGCCAGGCCAGTAAGTTCACAAAGCGATTTTTCCAACAATGACACCAAAGCCAAGGCACCTTTCACGGTAGCAGACGGTTGTTTTGGATGTAGGTTCTGGAACTGTGGCAGTGCGGCCACTTCCTCGTTGATCTTGGGATTGTACTTCATCGTACAGGAGCCCAGCGGATAGAAACCGGTATCCACACCGAAGTTATTGTTAGACAGGTTCGTATAGTGGCGCACCACTGTCAACTCGTCGCACTCGGGCAGTTCTGCATCCGCAGCACGCTGCATCGAAGCAGGTATCTCGTAATCGCCAAAATTGTTCTTGAGCAAGCTGTAGCCTTTGCGACCCTCTTTCGAGAGTTCAAAGATCAAATTTCCGTATAGTCGATTGTTCATAATCTCACGTTTTGAAAATTAACCTATACCATGTGCCAACGGAAGGGCCTCAACAAATCGGTCGATTTCTTCCTTTGTACGCTTTTCCGTCACCGCAATCAGCAGACTGCCATCACTCATCTTAAGGCCAGGCAGGATGCCATTCATCATGTAGAACTGGATCAGTTCATCAACATCCCGATCATAGCGGACGAGGAACTCATTGAAGAAGGGCTTGTCGTAGACCAAATGGAACTTACCTGTTGCCTGGAGTCTGTCGCAGAAATAATGCGCACCGGCATAAGAGAGTTGCGCCGCTTCCTTCAGTCCCTGTTTACCCATCAGCGACATGTAGATCGTTACAAAGAGTGCCATCAGCGACTGATTGCTACAGATATTCGAGGTCGCTTTCTGACGACGGATATGCTGCTCGCGCGCCTGAAGGGTGAGCACAAAGGCTCTTTGGTCTCGGTTGTCTTTGGTCATACCCACAATACGGCCCGGCATCTTACGAATGAGCTTCTCCGTGCAACACATATAGCCCACATAAGGGCCTCCGAACTGCATAGGAATACCCAAACTCTGGCCATCACCTACAGCAATATCAGCGCCCCATTCGCCTGGTGTCTTAAGCACGGCAAGGTCTGCAGCGACACTGTTCACAATAAAGAGTGCCTTGTTCTCATGACACGCATCGGCAAAACCGGTGAAGTCTTCAACTATACCTACAGCGTTGGGTTGTTGGACGATTACGCCTGCCACACCGCCCACAGCAAGTTTCGCCTTCAGGTCGTCGACATCTGTCACACCATCTTTTTCGCTTATTGTCTCCAGCTCAATACCCTGATGCAGGGCGTAGGTGTCGAGCACCTTCCTGATATCACCGTTCAAGGTCTCAGACACCAACACCTTATTCTGTTTCTTACCAGCTGCCACAGCCATCATCATGGCCTCAGCTGTAGCTGTTGTGCCATCGTACATCGAAGCGTTACTGATGTCCATACCCGTTAGCTCGGCCATCATGCTCTGATACTCAAAAATATAGTGCAGCGTGCCCTGCGAGATCTCGGCCTGATACGGCGTGTAGGAAGTCAGGAACTCTGAACGCTGTAACAGTTGTGGAATGACAGAAGGTGTATAGTGGTCATAGACACCATAGCCTGCATAACAAGTCATCTGGCGGTTTTGTGAGCCCAACCTCTCAAAGAGCTGACGCACCTCTATCTCGCTCATTTCCGAAGGGATGTCATAATTTCCTCGGAAGCGAATGCTCTCAGGAATCTGGGAGTAGAGGTCATCGAGCGAATCGATGCCTACTCTTTCGAGCATACCCTTCAGATCATCCTGAGTATGCGGAAAATACTTGCAATTCATATTATTTCTCACAGAAAGCAGCGTATGCCTTAGCGTCCATCAAGTTATCAAGTTCAGACTTATCGGCAAGCGTCACCTTGATAATCCAGTTCTCGTAAGCATCCTGATTGACAAGTTCTGGCTGGTCTTCCAAATCCTCATTAACCTCTATAACAACACCCGTAACAGGAGAGATAAGATCACTGGCAGCCTTCACGCTCTCGACAGCGCCAAACTCCTCACCAGCCGACACTTCGTCGTCAACTTCAGGCATATCCACATACACCACATTACCTAAAGCATGCTGGGCATAATCAGTAATACCGACGAAACCAATGTTACCTTCTACACGTACATACTCATGCGACTCACTATAGTAGAGTCCTTCAATTACTTTTGCCATAATATTTACTTTTTATAGTTTTTGTTATAGAATTGTTTCTTTACAACCTTGCCTGGGAATACCTTTTTACGAATTTGAACCTGCACCTCAGTATCCAGTTTGGCATAGCGGGCATCAATCAACGCCATGCAGACGCTTTTGTCAACAGAGATGCTGTGATAACCCGTAGTAACCTCACCAATGGCCTCGCCATCTTTCAACACCGCATAGCCGTGGCGCGGAATAGCCTTGTCGGCCAGTTCTATGCCAACCAGTTTACGAGCAGGGCCATCAGCTTTCTGGCGAGCCAATGCCTCACGGCCTATGAACTCAGCCTTGTCCAATTTGACAAACATGCCCAGTCCCGCCATGATGGGTGTAATCTCTTCCGACAGTTCGTCACCATAGAGCGGCAAGCCGACTTCGAAGCGTAACGTATCGCGACATCCCAGCCCACAGGGCTTGCAGCGTCCGCTGACCATCAAATCATCCCAACAGCGATTGACATAGTCGGCACTAGCATAGATTTCAAAGCCGTCCTCACCCGTATAGCCCGTTCGCGAAACAAGCACATCCCCAACATGCTTAAAGGTATAGAACGTCAATTCCTTACAAGGGATTCCCAAGACATCCTCCATAACAGCCTCAGCCTGTGGACCTTGCACGGCTAATTCACCATAAGAATCACTGAGATTCTCAAGCGACACGTCATAGCCTTGTGACTGCTGCTGTATCCACGCCCAATCCTTATCGATATTTGAGGCGTTGATGACTAGGAAATAACAGTCGGCTGCCTCTTTATAGACCAACAGGTCGTCAACCACCCCACCATCTTCATAGCACATCATACCATAAAGTATCTGACCATCAGCAATCGTCGTCACATCATTAGTAAAGATATGATTGACATAACGGCAGGCATCGGCTCCACTTACCAGCACTTCGCCCATGTGGCTCACGTCGAACACGCCACATGCCTGACGTACAGTCTGATGCTCATCAATGATATTCGTATATTGAATGGGCATATCGAAGCCCCCAAAGGGTGAAATCAGGGCTCCAAGTGCGACATGTTTGTCATATAGACAAGTCCTTTTGTTCGTTTGTTGTTCCATTAATCTGTGTTTTTATGATAATGAGTAAATGAATCCTTCACGTTCGTAGGCCTGTTCCAGACGTTCGATAGCTGCCACGTCATCGGCAGACAGTTGGCATGTTTCGTCACAAAACGTTGCACGTATCAGTGGCTTGACGTCCTCAAGAGACAGCGACACATGGTCCTTTAGTAGCGTAATGCGCTGGCGCACACTCTGAATGCCTTTGGCCTGCAACTTATCGGGACCAGGGGTAATGGCATTGGTCATGTTGGTCATATCCGTATCGTATAGTAACGTACTATGTACAATGGTACGCCCTGGCAAGTGATAGCAAGCTGTACCACAAACCTTCCTATCACCTATCATTACATCGTTACGACTGGTACCTACAGCCTCAACCCCTAAACGGCGGAACACCAACAGCAATGTGTTCACGAAACGATTAAAAGCCAGACCAACGTTCTCTCCCCTAGTAATAAACGAAAGCATCACATTAGACTGGTCGGCATATACGCATCCGCCCCCACTCTTCCGGCGAAAAACCTGAATGCCGTGATGGCGACAATAATCAATATTCACCTCACTATCCAACTGCTGGTTACGTCCAAAGATAACACTGGGGGCTACCTGCCACATAAAAAAGCTGTCATCAGCATCAAAATGACGAGCCACATACTCCTCCATAGCCAGATAGAAAGACAACTTCCTATTGGTAGAGAGGTCTGGCAGACTTATATATAGCATAGATGTTTCAGATTTGAGGCATTTACAGGTGCAAATATATGAAGTTTTTATGTAATTAGCAAGAATTTTCGATTTAATTTTTGCAGTTCGCTCGCTTATTTGTATCTTTGCACCATAAAAAAGAAAAACATCGCAATATTGGACACATCGAATATGGGACTCTTATCCCAAATACAATATCCGTCCGACCTTAGGGAACTAAGTGTGGAACAATTGCCGCAGATTTGTCAGGAACTCCGCGAAGACATCGTGAAGGAGTTGTCTGTCAATCCTGGGCATCTGGCCTCCAGCCTAGGTGTAGCGGAAATCACGGTGGCACTGCACTACGTCTACGACACACCGGAAGACCGCATTGTGTGGGATGTAGGCCATCAGGCCTATGGCCACAAGATTCTGACGGGTCGTCGCGAGCAGTTCAAGACCAATCGTAGGCTGGGTGGTATCAGACCATTCCCGTCGCCCGAAGAAAGCGAATACGACACGTTTATGTGCGGGCATGCCTCGAACAGCATCTCCGCAGCACTGGGCATGGCTGTAGCAGCCAAGATGGAAGGCAAGGACCGCCATGTGGTGGCTGTCATTGGAGACGGCGCCATGTCGGGAGGTTTGGCTTTCGAGGGGTTGAACAATGTGGCATCGAGCGACAATGACCTGCTCATCATTCTGAATGACAACAACATGTCTATCGACCGTGCGGTAGGTGGAATGCAGGAATACCTATTGTCGCTAAATACCAACGAGACCTATAACGCCATGCGCTTTAAGGTGTCAAGCTGGCTGCACAAGAAAGGGTTTCTGGAGGACGACCGCCGTCGTGGTCTGATTCGTCTGACCAATGCGCTGAAGAGTGCTATCTCTCACCAGCAGAACGTCTTCGAGGGTATGGACATCCGCTATTTCGGACCCTTCGACGGGCATAACGTCAAGGAGCTGGTACGCATACTGCGCCAGCTGAGAGGCATGAAAGGGCCGAAGCTGCTGCACTTGCACACACAGAAAGGTCACGGCTATGCGCCTGCCGAAAACGACGTCACTACGTGGCACGCCCCAGGCAAGTTTGACCCGGAGACAGGCGAGCGCATCATCAAAAACACAGAGGGGAAGCCTCCCCGTTTCCAGGACGTCTTTGGCGAGACGCTTTTAGAACTGGCTCAGCAAAACGACAAGATTGTGGGTGTGACACCGGCCATGCCAACAGGCTGTTCGATGAACATCATGATGAAGGAGATGCCTGAACGCACGTTCGACGTAGGCATAGCCGAAGGCCACGCCATTACCTTCTCTGGGGGTATGGCTAAAGACGGATTGCAGCCTTTCTGTAACATCTACAGTGCTTTTGCGCAACGTGCCTACGACAATATTATTCACGACATTGCCATACTGAAGTTGAACGTTGTCATCTGTCTGGATCGTGCCGGACTGGTCGGCGAAGACGGGCCAACCCACCACGGTGCTTTCGATTTGGCCGCGCTACGAACAGTTCCCAATCTGACCATTGCCTCGCCAATGGACGAGTGTGAACTGCGCCGGTTGATGTATACCGCCCAACTACCTGATAAGGGGCCCTTTGTCATTCGCTATCCGCGAGGCAACGGATCGGTGGTCGACTGGCGCTGTCCCTTTGAGGAAATCAAGATTGGTACAGGTCGCAAGTTGAAAGACGGTGAAGACCTTGCCGTCATTACCTTGGGGCCCATTGGGATAGACGCAGCCCAAGCCATTGGCGACAATCCTGCCGTAGCCCACTACGACCTGCGCTTCCTGAAGCCGTTGGACGAAGACCTGCTCGACGAAATAGGCCGCAGGTATCATAAGATCATCACCATTGAGAATGGCGTACGGGCTGGCGGCATGGGTTCAGCGGTACTGGAATGGATGAGCGACCACGGCTATCAGCCACACATCAAGCGCCTCGGACTGCCCGACAAGTTTGTGGAACACGGAAAGGTCAGCGAACTTCAAGCTATCGTGGGTATTGACAAGGAAAGCATCAAGAACGCTATTAGCCAAATGCTAACAGCTAAAAGCGAAGAGATATGAAAATCATCATTGGCGGGGCAGGCGCTGTAGGTACTCACCTGTCGAAACTACTGTCGAAAGACCATCAGGACTGCGTGCTCATCGACGACCAGATAGAGCGCCTGGCTGGTTTGGAGAGCAAATACGACATCATGACGCTGCACGGTTCGCCGACGAGCATCCACACGCTGAAGGAAGCGGGTGCCGAGCATGCCGACCTATTTGTCGGCGTCACTACCGACGAGAGCCGCAACATGAATGCCTGCATGATAGCCCATGCCCTGGGCACCAAGAAGACCGTAGCCCGTATTGACAACTACGAATATCTGGCTCCTGCGCAGAAAGAATTCTTCGAGACGATGGGCATCAACTCGCTCATCTACCCGGAGGTGCTGGCCGCCATTGACATCACCAATGGCCTGAAGATGTCGTGGGTACGCCAGCGATGGGATGTCCATGGTGGTGCACTGGTTATGCTGGGCATCAAGCTTCGCGAGACCTGCGAGATACTGAACCAGCCGCTCAAGAACCTTTGCGGACCTGACGACCCCTACCACATTGTTGCCATCAAGCGCCACGACGAGACGCTGATTCCTGGCGGTAACGATGAGTTGCGCGTCAACGACATTGCCTACTTTATGACCACCCGTGAATATATTCCCTATATCCGCAAGATATCGGGCAAAGAGCACTATGCCGACGTCAAGAACGTCATCATCATGGGTGGCGGAAAGACCTCAGTACGAGTGGCTTTGACGGCTCCCGACTACATGAACCTGAAAATCATCGAGGCCGACGAACAACGCTGTGAACGGCTCAACGAACTGCTGAACGATGTCGACACAATGGTGATTCACGGTGATGGCCGCGACCTGGGACTGCTGCAGGAGGAGGGCATCCAGAACACGCAGGCCTTTGTGGCACTGACGGGTAATGCCGAGACCAACATTCTGGCCTGTCTGACGGCTAAGCGACTGGGTGTACGCAAGACGGTGGCAATGGTCGAGAACCTCGACTATGTCGAGATGGCCGAGAGCCTGGACATCGGCACCATCATCAACAAAAAGACGCTGGCGGCAGGACACATCTACCAGATGATGCTCGATGCCGACGTGACAAACGTACGCTCGCTGATGATGGTCGACTCAGACGTTGCTGAATTTGTAGCCGCTGAGGGGTCGAAAGTCACCAAGAAAGCCGTTAAGGACCTGGGCCTGCCCTTTGGTGTCACCATTGGCGGACTGGTGCGCAACAACCAAGGCATACTTGTCAATGGTAATACCCAAATTGAGGCTGGCGACTCCGTCATGGTGTTCTGTCACGAACAGAACCTGAAGAAACTGGAGAAATTTTTCAAGGCCGACACACTATGGTGAACTTCCGCCTGATATACAAGATTCTCGGCTCGCTGCTCTTTCTGCTGGCTGTGCTGATGCTAGGATGTGTAGGCATTGCCGCCTTCTTCAAAGAAGACGACACTATCGCCTTCCTGATATCAACCATCTTCTGCTTCTGCTGTGGCCTTGTCATGAAATATCTGGGCCGCGAAGCCATCAACAGCCTCAGCCGTCGCGACGCCTACCTGCTGGTAACAGTCACATGGGTAGTGTTCAGCTTATTCGGCATGCTACCATTTATCATCAGCGGCTACATCCCCAACATCACCGATGCTTTCTTCGAGACCATGTCGGGCTTCTCGACGACAGGCGCCACTATTCTTGATGACGTAGAGATACTGCCCCACGCGTCACTCTTCTGGCGCACACAGACCCAGTGGATAGGCGGTTTGGGAATTGTATTCTTTACCATTGCCATCTTGCCGTCAATGGTAGGCAGTGGCAGTGTAAGGGTGTTTGCCGCTGAAGCGACAGGTCCTCTGCGTAGCAAGATGCACCCACGCCTGTCGACGATGGCCAAATGGATCTGGACCATTTATTTTGCGCTGACCATAGCCTGTGTGTTGTCATACTATGCAGCCGGCATGGGTTTGTTCGACAGCATCAACTACGCCATGACCACTACAGCCACAGGTGGTTTCTCCACCCACAACGACTCTGCTGAGTTTTTTCGTTCTCCCAGCATTGAGTACCTCTGCACGCTCTTCATGTTCCTGGCAGGTATCAACTTCATGATGCTTTACCTTGGCATCTTTAAGCGTCAGTTGATGACACTGCTCAAGAGTTCGGAGTTCAAGATGTATATCACGATTGTCTTCATTTCGACGGCTTGGATTCTATACCTGCTGATGACCCGCAACGGTTACGGACTGGAGCGCGCCTTCCGTTGTGCGCTGTTCCAAGTAGTGTCGTTTATGACCACCACTGGCCTGTTCAACGACGATGCTGCCATGTGGCCTCACATCACGTGGGTCATCCTAGGCTGCTTGATGTTCTGTGGTGCGTGTGCTGGTTCAACGACGGGCGGTTTCAAGTGCATCCGTCTGGTGATGGTGCTCAAGGTGTTGCGCAACGAGTTCCACAAACTATTACATCCTAACGCCGTGCTGCCCGTCAAGGTCAACGGTGTCCCTGTGCCTCGCGCCCAGCTGTCGACGCTGCTGGCCTTCTTTGCTATCTTCACGCTGATGGTGCTGCTGACGGCCACGCTGATGATTGCCGCAGGCATCGACAACACCAATGCTATCACCATCTCGCTGAGCTGTATCAGCAATGTGGGGCCCACCTTGGGCACACAGATTGGACCAGTGATGTCGTGGAGCGAACTGCCCGACTACGTCAAGTGGCTCTGTTCCTTCCTGATGCTTGTCGGCCGTCTGGAAATCATGTCTGTACTGGTGCTGTTTACTCGGGCTTTTTGGAAAGACAATTGAAATAGTGGTCTAAATCTTTCCGAATGCGCCAATACTGTTCGGAAAGCACATAGCCCACATTCTTTTTTAACATCTGACGGATGTCCTGTAATGAGTGTTCGTAGCAGGACATTTCGTTTTTACGCTGCATGTGGTGGCGAGCTGTGCGATATATCTCGTCTTGCCGTTCCTGTCGCAGTCGGTTGCACACCTTAGTTAATATAGGCACCACAACCACATCGAACAGGTGGTGCCCCTGAATATAGAGATAGGTAGTCTGCGGCGTCACACCCAATGCCTTGATACCCTCCTTGGTCTTCAGGTATTCCTCCTTGGCGTCAGGAAACTGTTGCTGCAACTGATGCACCTTCGTTCCCACCTTCTTTCGCAGATGGTTGATAGAACCCTGAGGCTCCATCACGTTAAATCCTCCTGGATCGGCCACTCTTGAGAAGTCGGTCATAGAGAACTTGTTATGATGGCCTGTACGATAAGACCATACCGACCAGACGAACAGAGGGAAGATGGCCTCACTATACCGGCTCAGATAGTCCTCGAAGTCGAAGATGCGGTGGTCGTTCAGCGTCACCGCTACCGTCACGTCGTGCAGCGACGGGGCATAGCATTGCAGGTTTTCAATAGCATAGGCATAAGTATGAAACACATACTCTCCCTGCAACACCCGGCGCGACTGCTCGGTAGCACCCTGCAACAAATAGTCGTAGTCGGCATCCACGCAGGCTATCATGTCGGGGCCTATCCTATCACCGATAAAGTTCATCAGCACCGACTTCTTTCCTCGTTCCAGTTTCTGGTGCGAGGGTAGCATCACCTCAAAGAAGCGGGTCTCGTCCTCATAGCGTGTCAGCACAGTACGCCAAAAGAATACGTCGTCGTAGCTCTCGACGTAAGCCACAATGCGGCGCCGTGCCTTCTTCGAGGTCAAGTTGTTCGCAGCCTCGAAGTACCTGCTGTTCAGATTGTCACCAAGCCTGCTGGGCATAATTATGAATTAGATAGTAATATCACTTACTTCCGTCACACGATCCATCCAGCCATTCATAATCACGGCAGGTGAATGGGTGGTCAGGATGATCTGCACGTTGGGGTTCAGCTCGACAATGAGGTCGATGAGCCGCTTCTGCCACTCGATGTGCAGGCTCACCTCCGGCTCGTCCATAAACAACACGTAGGGCTGCTGGTTTTCCACCAACACCGTCAGCAGGATGGCCAGCATCTGCTTTTCGCCACTCGACAGTTGATAGGGCACCAGCGTCTCACCAATCTGCGAGAAACGAATCTCGTTCTCCGTACGCACAATCTTCTTGCCCGTCTCGGCAAAGAGGTCATCCACCATATCCTGGAAACGCGTCTTAGCCTGCGACAGTTGCTGGGCAGCATCGGCATGTCCCTGCTGCAACTCGGCAATGATGCAGTTGCCAACATTCACCTGGTAGTCCAGATACTTGCGTTGCAGGTGGTATAGCTGGAAGTCCAGGGCCGACCGTATGCGTGCATCGACCATATTCAGTGTCTCGTTGTCGAGCACTGGCGAGTCCAGCGAACGGATGATGTCAAAGCGGATGTGCGTGGCATCCTCAGGCTCAGCGGTGATGTGTACCCCTTTCAGCAGGTGGTTCACCAGGTCGCCATTGGTACAGACACTACGGAACACCTTGTTCAGGATGGTCGACTTACCCACGCCGTTGATACCGCTCAGGATATTCACCTGCGGGTCCAACTGCCACAGAATGTGCTTCTTACCGCTCCAGAGGGAGTCTATCTCAATCTGTTTGATATACTCAGCGTACTTCATAGTTTTATGTTTTATGACGCAAATATACGAAATAATTATGAAATAGGAATCAAGAATTAAGAATTATTTCGTAATTTTGCAACGTGAAACAAAACAAACCACTTATAGCTCATCTCAGCATGTTTGGCGCCTGTGCCGGCTGGGGACTCATGGCTCCTGTAGGCAAGGATGCTATGACCCACGGCTTCGACGGCCTGTCGATGGTCACCTTCCGTGTGGTCGGCGCCTGCCTGCTGTTCTGGATTGCCTCGCTGTTCGCTCCCAAGGAACAGGTTCCCCTGAAAGACAAGCTGATGTTCATCGGTGCCGCCGTCTTCGGACTGGTGTGCAACCAGTGTTGCTACACCATCGGACTGTCCATCACCTCGCCCATCAATGCCAGCATCGTCACCACCTCCATGCCTATCTTCGCCATGCTGCTGGCCGCCCTCATCCTGAAAGAGCCCGTTACCGGCAAGAAGGCGCTGGGTGTACTCATGGGCTGTAGCGGAGCACTCATGCTCATCCTCACCTCGGCGTCACACGCCAGCGACAAGGTGGGCGACATCCGCGGCGACCTGCTCTGCCTGTTTGCGCAGTTCTCGTTCGCACTCTACCTGTCGCTGTTCAATCCGCTGATACGCCGCTACAACGTGTTCACCATCAACAAATACATGTTCTCGTGGGCCACGCTGATGTTGCTGCCCTTCACCTTCAGCCATGTCAGCGACGTCGTCAGCCAGTCCATCCCCGTCACCACGTGGCTCGAAGTGGCCTATGTGGTCGTCGTTGGCACCTTCTTCGGCTACATCCTCACCATGATTGGCCAGCGCACCCTGCGCCCCACCGTGGTCAGCGTCTACAACTACGTACAGCCCATCGTCTCTGTCGCCGCCTCGCTACTTATGGGCATCGGTATTCTCAAGCCCACACACGCCCTGGCCGTCATCCTCGTCTTCAGTGGTGTCTGGCTGGTCACCAAGTCGAAGTCGCGACGCGATATGGAAGAAGAGAATGTAGACAATTAATTTGAAACGGCCAAAAGAAAAGTGGAAAAAGTTTAGGGCTGGCTCGCTGAAGTCAACAAAAAACAGGGATTCGCAAAAAGAGTTAACTGTTACCTAAATCGTTGGGAAGGCCTTTGTAGAAAGGGGATACAGAAAGGTAACTCTCAAAATAGACTTACCTGAGAGTTACCTAAGAGTTACCTGAGTGAGGTGTTAGGTAAGTCTCAGGTAAGTCTTTCGAAAGACTTACCTGGCCGCAATCCCTTTGTGCATCGGGGTTTGAGGGCTGCTTAGGTAAGAGGTAACACTTTTTTGTCAATCACGTCCCACATCGACGGGCAGCATGTGCCACTTAGACGGTCATCAAGTGCCACATAGACGACTACAAAGTGGCACATAGACGACCACAAAGTGCCACATAGACGGGTAGCAAGTAGGGGCAAAATGAAAACTATGTTTTCACGGCTCGAAAACATAGTTTTGAACACGTGAAAACATAGTATTCACCGAGTGAAAACGTAGTATTGATTTTACTTCACCGTGAAGTCGATGGTTGCATCGTAGTTCTTGTTGGCTGTATCAACGGTAGTAGTGATGATAAAGTGGGCAAGACCGTTGGGATATCCTTCAGAAACAGGCCAGAATATAACGGTAATCCTACTCTTCTCGTTCAGGAACTTGTTACCGAACTTCTCACCCTTTTCACTCTTCAGTTCTATGGAAGTCTGATCAGAGCTACCCCAGCTCCACAAGCAAGCGTCGGTAAGACCTGTGCTGTACTCGATAGACAACTGGCCAGCCTTGTTCAGCGTGACGCCGAGGATAGCCTTGCACAGCTCATCGTACTCATCGGGGGTCAGACCAGCATTGTTATCCTGTGCCTTGTCTGCCAAAGGTTTCAGGTTGCCACTCTTCTCTGTCAGCGTAAAATCGGTAATCTTAGACTTGCCAGATACCTTGTTGTCCTTCAGAGTCAGAGTCATCTGCTCAATCGTCCATGTACGACAGATGTTGATGGTGTTTGTAGTAGCTGCCACCTGGGCAATCTGCGTAGCATTGCTGACGGTTGTCTCTCCGAAATTAGCCGTCGTAACATTACCGTTCGCATCGGGAATCTCTACAATCAAGGTAATCTTCAGGTTACCCAGGTTCAGCGAACGTCTGCTGGTTGCTGCAGCAGTTGTTGACTCAATCGTACCTTTCTGCACATTGTCCTTGAAGAGCTTATAGATTTCCTTATTGCCTTCCTTTGAGTACTTTGAGTCGAAGGTGAGATACTTGGCTGAACCGTTGAAGTCAACCTTGACTACAGTCTTACCACTCTCGGCAATGTCTACCTGCTGCAACTTGGTGGTGTTAGTACCATCTGTAGCGGTTGGCTGAGAGGCAGTAGGAATTGCAAATGCCGTAGCTGCGCTGGCTGCAGCGGGCTCAGGAATTACAGTCTGCTGAGGTACATACGGAGCAGGCTCACTATCGTCAGAGCTACAAGAAACGTTGCACAAAGCTACTAGTGCTACTGCTGCAAAAATAAAATACTTTTTCATATCATTTTCGTTTTAAGTTTGTTAAATGGATTTTGTGTATTGATTAGAAGAGGCGGCCGTTGATACGGATGTTCAGTACGGGATAAACGCGAATCTTCTCGATGGTCTTAATGGCATCCTTCAAGTCCTTATAGTCCTTGTTCTGGCTAATAATGCGGTTCTTGTCGATTTTCTCATAGCGGGGCTCCGCCTTTCCAGAAGACTGATCTATGTACTCCATGTTACCATAAACCTCGGGCTTGCCCCAGAACTGCACGCCAAAGTCGCACTGAACACCGATACGACCCTTGGGAACAACGCGTCCGAAACCTACACCTAGATAGGGTTTGAAGGCGTTCGCCTTGGCTTCAATCTTCAGACTTCCATCAGTAAAAGGTTTCAAGGTGTAACGGTTCATACCATGATTAACATCTGCACTAGCATCACCCAACTCAATACCTGCATCATATCCTTGCTTGATAAAGGCTCGCTTGTTGGTGACCTCCACTACTGTACTGCGGCCAATGAAGAAACCTGCGGTAGCGTGGAAAGAACTGCTCTTGAAGGGATACCAGTCAACCAAAAGTTTGAAGTCGCCCATATTCAGCTTACCCTCCAGATCAACCTCAGGAGACAGGAAAGCGCCCTTATAAGTACCGCGATTCATATCATCCTTATCCTGGTCACTCAAACCTAAGTCGAGACCCTTGCTGTACTTGAACTTTGGCATGAGTGAATAGCCCATGCGAACAGCAAAGTCGTAGGTAATCGGTGCTGCCAGCTCAATACCGATACCATCAGTACCTAAAGACACACCTGCGCTCAGATGGTTGAAGTATCCGAAATCCTGAGGAGAAAGACTCCCCGCACTTGATGGAATTTGTGCCTGCTGTTGCTGTGCAAAAGACTGACCAACAAAAAGTGTAGCCATTGCACACAGTAAGAATAGTTTCTTCATAATTGTATTGTTTAAACCGTTAATAATAATATCTAAGTGCAAAGATAAATAAAAAAACAATATGTTCCAAATTTTTAGTGGAAAATTTGGAACATATTAGAGAAAAATAGTATAATAACGTATCTGTTCCGCTTAGAACTCTGCTGATTTCGGAGTACGTGGGAAAGGAATGACGTCGCGGATGTTCTGCATACCCGTTACAAACAGGATGAGGCGCTCGAAGCCAAGGCCGAAACCAGCGTGTGGGCATGAACCCCAACGGCGGGTGTCGATATACCACCACAGGTGGGTCTTGTCCATCTGACGGCGCTCAATCTCGCCCATCAGCTTGTCGTAGCTCTCTTCACGAACGGAACCACCGATGATCTCGCCAATCTGTGGGAACAGCACATCGGTACCCTGCATCGTAGGACCAGGAGCCACGGCGCCCTTGTAGCCAACGCTACCCTCCCCCTGCTCTTCGTTCTGTTTCATATAGAACGACTTGAAAGCACGGGGATAATCAGTCATGATAACAGGCTTCTTGAAGTGCTCCTCGACGAGGTAACGCTCGTGCTCGGAAGCAAGGTCGTCGCCCCAGTTGCATGGGAACTCGAACTTCTTACCGTTCTTGATAGCCTCTTGCAGGATGTTGATACCCTCAGTGTAAGGCAGGCGCACGAAGGTCTCCTTGAGTACGCCCTCCAGACGAGCGATAAGGGTTTTGTCGATCATCTGGTTGAGGAACTGCAGGTCGTCCTTACAGTTATCGAGTGCCCACTTTACGCAGTATTTGATGAAGTCTTCTTCAAGGTCCATCAGTTCTTCCTGATCGAGGAAGGCAACCTCAGGCTCTACCATCCAGAACTCAGCCAGGTGGCGAGGTGTGTTACTGTTCTCAGCGCGGAACGTAGGACCGAAGGTATAGATAGCACCCAAAGCGGTGGCGCCCAGTTCACCCTCCAGCTGACCAGAAACGGTCAGCGAGGTCTGTTCGCCAAAGAAGTCGTCGTCGTAGATAATCTTTCCCTGCTCGTCCTTCTTCAGGTCGTAGAGGTTCTTGGTCGTCACCTGGAACATGTTGCCTGCTCCCTCACAGTCGCTGGCAGTAATCAGCGGGGTGTGGAAGTAGAAGAAGCCGTGCTCGTGGAAATAGGTGTGGATAGCCATCGCCATATTGTGGCGAATACGCATCACGGCACCAAAGGTATTGGTACGCAGACGCATGTGGGCATTCTTACGCATAGCCTCGAACGACTGACCCTTCTTCTGCATGGGATAGTCGTTGCCACAGAGACCATAGACCTCCAGTTTGGTGGCCTGAATCTCACTGGTCTGACCAGCACCCTGGCTCTCTACCAGCACACCCTCGGCATTGATGCAGGCACCAGTGGTGATATCCTTCAGCAACTGCTCGTCGAACTTGGTGGGGTCAACGACAATCTGAACGTTCTTGATGGTAGAGCCATCGTTCAGTGCGATGAAGTCAACAGCCTTACTAGAGCGGTGCGTGCGCACCCAGCCCTTCACACATACTTCTTTTCCAAAATCAGTACTCTTCAGTACGTCAATTATCTTTGTTCTTTTCATTGTCTTTTCTTTACTGTTTGTTGCGACTAAGTCGCAACACACTATTCTTTACTCGTAAGCGCCCATGCGCAGACGGTCAACTTCTTCCTCAGTGAGGTAGCGCCAGTCACCACGACGGACATTCTTCTTGGTAAGTCCGGCAAACTGTACGCGGTCAAGCTTTGTAACCTTATATCCCAGGCTCTCGAAGATACGACGCACGATGCGGTTCTTGCCAGAGTGAATCTCGATGCCTACCTGCTTCTTGTCAGTATCGCTGGCATACTCAATAGCATCTGCCTTAATCTCACCATCCTCCAGCGTAATGCCTTCAGCAATCTGCTGCATATCATGAGCCGTCACATTCTTGTCCAGATATACATGATAAATCTTTTTCTTCAGGAACTTCGGATGGGTTAGCTTCGAAGCGAGGTCGCCATCATTCGTCAACAGAAGCACACCAGTAGTGTTGCGGTCCAGACGGCCAACAGGATAGATACGCTCAGGGCAAGCACCCTTCACCAGATCCATCACCGTCTTGCGCTGCTGGGGGTCGTCGCTGGTAGTCACATAGTCCTTAGGCTTATTCAAAAGCACATAGACTTTCTTCTCCATGCGTACGGGTTGATCGTGGAACAGCACCTCATCAGTACGCAGAACTTTGCTACCCAACTCAGTAACAACCTCGCCATTAACCTTCACGACACCTGCTGTGATGAACTCATCAGCCTCACGACGACTGCAAACACCGGCATTGGCCAGGAACTTGTTCAAGCGGATGGGCTCGTTGGGGTCGAAGTTTTCCTCCTTATATTCAATGCGCTTCTTCAAGCTATATTTTGCATTGGGATCATAGCCAGGAGTATGCTGGCGATAACCGCCACGCTGCTGACCATAACCACCCTGACGGGGCTGGCCGTAACCGCCACGCTGCTGATAACCACCCTGACGAGGCTGACCATACTGCTGACGGGGCTGACCATACTGCGGACGAGGCTGATAGCCACCCTGACGGGGCTGGCCGTAACCACCACGTTGCTGATAACCGCCCTGACGAGGCTGACCATACTGCTGACGAGGCTGATAACCAGTCTCTTCACCTTCGGCCTGCTGATTATATCGGGGACGGTAACCACCCTGTTGGCCGTAGTTGTTGCGAGGGCGATAACCACCCTCATTATTATAATTGGTACGAGGGCGATAACCACCACGCTGCTGGTTGTATTCGCGGGGCTGAGAGGCAGCATTCTGCAAACCTGCGCCAAAGCCCTCGGGACGGAAACCGCCTTCTTCCTGATTACGATTAAAACTGCCCTGATTATAGGGACGTGTCTGCTGATGAATACGCGGACGTGGTGAACGTCCGGGACGGTAGCCCTGATAGCCACTATTCTCATGGTCGGTCGTGTGCTGCTGCTCAGCAGCCTTCTCTTCATTGATTTTTTCGTTCTCGAATTCCATTTTCTTCTGTGTTTTTAGCCGAAAGCCTCACGGCTCTCTTTGTGTTGTTAAATAATATATGGTTTTATTTCTCTTTACATTCCCGTATAGTTCATCGGGGTAATAGCCATCAATTCGACTTTAACCTCATCACTCACGTTCAGCTCCTGAATAAAAGCATGAATCGTCTCTTCTGTCATTTTCTGATTCGTACGTGTCAGCGCCTTCAGGGCTTCGTAGGGATGAGGATAGGCCTCACGGCGCAGAATGGTCTGAATAGCTTCTGCAACAACTGCCCACGTGTTATCAAGGTCTTCTTGCAACTTCGATTCGTTAAGAATAAGTTTGCGCAACCCCTTCAGCGTGCTTTGAACAGCAATCACGGCATGTCCCATCGGCACACCGACATTACGCAGTACCGTCGAGTCGGTCAAGTCGCGCTGCAGGCGACTTACTGGCAACTTCTGTGCCAAGAACTGCAAGACAGCATTTGCGACACCCATATTACCTTCTGAATTCTCAAAGTCAATGGGGTTCACCTTGTGAGGCATAGCACTCGAGCCAACCTCGCCAGCCTTAATCTTCTGTTTGAAATACTCCATAGAAATATACATCCAGAAGTCACGATCGAGGTCGATGATGATGGTATTAATGCGACGCATGCCATCAAAAATAGCACCCAGCCAATCGTAATTCGAAATCTGAGTAGTCCATTGCTCACGCTCCAGTCCCAGTTTCTCAGACACAAACTGATTGCCAAACTCGCGCCAGTCATACTGGGGGTAAGCCACATGGTGAGCATTATAGTTACCCGTTGCGCCACCAAACTTAGCGGTGATAGGAGTGTCCTTCAAAGCGCGTAATTGCTCTTCCAAACGGTATACAAACACCATGACCTCCTTGCCCAAACGTGTTGGAGATGCGGGCTGTCCGTGGGTTTTGGCCAACATTGGCACATTCTTCCACTGTTCAGCATAGTCGTGCAACTGTTCAATCAGCTCCTCAACCATAGGATAATACACCTCTTCCAACGCTTCTTTAACAGAAAGGGGAACGCTGGTATTATTGATGTCCTGCGAGGTCAGGCCGAAATGGATAAATTCTTTATACTGCTCGAAGTTACCAATACTATCAAGCTGTTCCTTGATAAAATACTCCACAGCCTTCACATCATGGTTTGTGGTCTGCTCGATTTCCTTTACACGAGCGGCATCTTTCTCAGTAAAGTTACGGTAAATATCGCGCAAGGCCTCAAAACGTGAATGGTCGAAACCTTCTAACTGAGGCAACGGCAATTCACATAGTGCAATAAAATATTCGATTTCTACGCGTACACGATAACGAATGAGCGCATACTCAGAAAAATATCCTGCCAACTGCTTTGTTTTACTTCTATAACGGCCGTCTATTGGTGAGATGGCGGTCAATGCATCCAATTCCATGCTTACTCTAATACCTAATTAATACTATATATAGCTAAACTTTCTTCAACGTTAGTCAAAACTTGTCGCAACATTCTCTCAAATGTGGTTGCAAAGGTACGAATAATAATTGAAAATTGAGAATTGAGAATTGAGAATTTTATTATGAATTGGTGCTTTTTTTGATATTTAACAAAAAAAGGAGTCCCGAATGATTTCGGAACTCCTAAGTGGGCGCTGACGGATTCGAACCGCCGACCCTCTGCTTGTAAGGCAGATGCTCTAAACCAGCTGAGCTAAGCGCCCTTTTGTTTCAAAAGCGGTGCAAAGGTACGGCTTTTTCTTGAAACCACCAAACTTTTGCACCACTTTTTTGAAAAAAAGTTGTTTTTTTACATATTTTCTCGCATTACAGGCAATAAAGATCGCTTGCAGCCAACAAATCTACTCTCTTTTCTGCAAGAATACGCTCACAGTTTTCCAGATCTGTAGGACGGATTATCACATGAGCGACATCACCGTTAGCAAATGAATACATATACTCGATGAACACCCCTGCCTCGGAAAGATACTTCATCACCTTTGCCAAGGAGCCACTGGTATTAGGACAGGTAAAGCCAATCACATCGGTAATCTTTACAGCAAAATGAGCGGCTTTCAAAACCTGATAGGCTTTGTCTGGATCACTTACAATACAACGCAGAATACCAAAATCAGAATTATCAGCGATACTCATTGCTGACAGATTGACACCTGCTTCACCTAATACGTCGGTCACTTCAGTCAGACGACCCGACTTATTCTCTAAAAAAACGGATAACTGTTTTGCTAACATATTTGTTTGGTTTTCGTTATTAATGTATCTCGATTTAAAGTTTTCTATTATCAATGACTCGCTTAGCCTTACCCTCAGAGCGCTCAATGCCCTTTGGTTCTACCAACTTCACTTTGAAGCCCAGACCAATGACAGAACGCAACTCACCCTCCAGCTTCTTCTGTAAGCCAACGAGCGTAGCCATATCGTCGGTAAAGTACTCTTCCTTGACCTCTACCTTCAACTCACTGGTATCGGTATTGTTCACACGGTCAACAGTCAGCAGGAAGTGTGGCTCGTACTCAGGCAACTTCAAGATGACGTCCTCAATCTGCGATGGGAATACGTTGACGCCACGAATAATGAGCATATCGTCGCAACGGCCCAAGATACGATCCATGCGAACCAGCGTACGTCCACACTTACACTTGTCGTAGTGCAATGCCGTCAGGTCGTGGGTACGATAGCGCAGCAGAGGCATACCCTCTTTCGTCAGATGGGTAAACGTCAGTTCACCGAACTGTCCTTCAGGCAACGGCTCACCAGTCTTGGGATCCAGAATCTCAGGATAGAACAAGTCTTCGTTCAGGTGGGTACCACACTGGTGTTCACACTCATAGCCGACGCCAGGACCAGCAATCTCACTAAGTCCATAGATATCGTAAGCTTTAATGCCCAGGCTCTCTTCCAACTTCTTACGCATTTTCTCCGTCCAAGGTTCAGCGCCAAACACACCCACCTTCAACTTAAACTCGTCGCGTGAATACTCGCACTCCTTCATGGCTTCACCCAAGAACATTGCATAACTGGGGGTACAGCAAAGAATGGTAGTACCGAAGTCGTGCATCAGCGTCATCTGCTTCTGCGTATTACCGCTAGAGATAGGAATAACACTGGCACCAATATTTGTTGCACCATCATGGGCACCCAAACCTCCAGTAAACAATCCATAGCCATAGGCCACCTGGAAGATATCCTCTTTCGTAGCACCATAAGCCGTAAAAGCGCGAGAGATCGCCTCTGACCACATAGCCAAGTCCTTACGGGTGTAGAGCACCACAACAGGCTTGCCCGTCGTACCACTACTTGCATGGATACGCACAATCTGACTCATGGGTACTGCTGCCAGTCCAAAAGGATAATTGTCGCGAAGATCGAGTTTATTAGTAAAAGGCAATTTAGTGATATCGTCGATGCTCTTGATATCACCTGGTTCAAGTCCCATCTCCTGAAACTTCTTACGATAAAATGGCGTGTTATAATAAACATATTCCGCCATTTTCTTTAATCTGCTACTCTGCAACTCGCGTAATTGTTCGCGATCCATACATTCTATGGTCTCATTCCAAATCATGGTCTTTGTACGTTAAATTGTGATGTTAGTAATTGTGTTGATGCAAAGGTACGAAATAATTCATAATTCATGATTCATAATTCATAATTATTTTTGCACCTTTTTTTATATTTAACAAAAAAAGGAGTCCCGAAATCTTCGGAACTCCTTTGTAAGATATCTCTTGTTTAAATTACTTAATCTCAACAGTAGCACGACGGTTGTAAGTAATCGGGCTCAGGGTGTTAACACCACCAGCAGCAACAGTCTCAATCTGGTCGCGGCTTACACCAAGCTTAACGAGCTCGTTAGCGACAGCCTCAGCACGCTTCTGAGAAAGCTTCTGGTTGTAGTCAGCGCTACCAGTCTTGCTGTCAGCATAACCAGTAACAACCAGCTTAGAGTTGTTGTCCTTAGCAACCTTAGCCAGGTCAGATACATTCTGCAGATCCTTCTTAGAAGCAACGGTAGACTTACCGAGGTTGAAGAATACAGAAACAGGAGCGGCAACAACCTTCGTAATGGTCTGAGGAGCAGCAACAACAGCAGCTGCAGTCTGCTTCGGCTGGTTAGCCAGCATGTTCTTCAGGCGAGCGTTCTCAGCCTGAGCGTCAGACAACTGAGCGTTCAGAGCGTCGATCTGACCCTGAGAGAGAGCCTTGATAGCGTCTACGTCAGGAGTCTTGCTCCAACCAGTCTTACCAAGGTTGTAAGTCAAACCGACCTCAACACTGAACTGGTTCATACGATGCTTAGGAGCGATACCATCGTGTGCAGGAGCACCGAAAGCCTCACCATAACTAGTATAACCAAGTTCGAGGTTAGCAGCCAGCTTCTTGCTCAGACGGAAGGTATTCAGGATACCAGCGTTTACCAGGAATGTGTTAGCCTTAGCGTCGAAGTTACGAGCAACACCAGCACCCAGATAGGGGATGAAGTTCCAGATACGGTTCTCGTTGTAGCCACAGAACATATTGCTCAGGTTGAACAGAACGTTCTCGTTAACAGCGAGATACTTGTCAATATCACTATTGAAAGCCTTACCCATCCAAATACCGGTAGCCTTAGTACGAAGTCCGAGACCTGGAGTAAACCACTTACCAATAGCCAGTGAGAAGCCAAGGGCAGTACGCGTATCGTGATCAACATCAGTCAAAGCGGTTCCGAGGGGGAACTTGTAGAAAGGATTCTGGAAAATCTTGTCTGTACCAGCCCAAGAAGCGCTATAATTTACATTAGCCTGAATGAACCAGTTGCTCCAGAATGAATTGGTAGCTACGCTATACTTCAGGGTTGGATCTTCCTGAGCCATAGCATTCATTGAAAGACCGGCAATAGCCAGCATTAAGAAAAACTTTTTCATACTATACTAAAAATTAATAAATGATACAATTTCGAAATTCTGTGCAAAAGTAAATATTATTTTCGAAAACACAAAGTTTTTAAGCAACAAAATTAAAAAATAGTGTATTTTTTGCCATCAATCTCATAAATTTGCTTAAAAAAGAGCAAAAAATAGATAATTTTATCACAATTATCCCAACAGATGCTCAATATCAGAATGAGGCAATATACTTAGTATCGTCCGTCCATCTGGGGCATAGTTTACATTTTCACAGGCAAAGAGACCATTGACTATAACATCCATCTCCTCATTTGAGAGAAACTGACCATAGGGTATGGCTGCATGACGGGCCAAACCAAGAGCAACTTCACTATTCAATGCCGTCAAGTCATGAGTTACAGGAGCAGATGAACTCAAGATGTCTTGCAATAGCTGCTGGGGATTTAGACCTTCTATACCTGCGGGAACGCCATTTATGGCATAACTATTAGGGCCTAAGGGACTCAAATCGAAACCCACAGCAGCAAACAATGGTAATACCTCCTCCATCAGCACCGCCTCTGAAGGTGTCAACTCCAGTACTTCTGGGAACAATAGACGCTGGCTTTGAGCCGGACTGTCAGCCAATTGATGCATATAGCGTTCATAACGGATACGGACATCAGCCCGATGCTGATCGATAATCATCAATCCGGATTTAACGGCAGTCATAATATATCGGCCTTTGTACTGATAGTGTGTCGGGCTGACATCAGCCATATCTATTGAGTGAGTTTTCGACGCATCCACATAATGAGTTTCCGGTCCTACAGTAAACAAAGAGCCCTCTTCGTTCTGTGACTTTGGCAGTTGGTCGTATAACTGCTCCCAATTTTTAGGTGGTCTTTCCTTGAAAGGATTATAGGCGGGATTATAACTAGGCTTCAGATCCACTGCGACCGGCTGTGACGGTTGTGGTTGATAGGCAGGAATCTCCGGACGCCCAACAGTATCAAAGTCTATTTGAGGTATTTCGCAAAACTGTCCAATGGCATCCTTTACGGCAGCAGCAAGAATCTGCCAGATAGCCTGTTCGTTCTCAAACTTTATCTCCGTCTTGGTAGGATGAATATTTACATCGATATCTGCAGGATTGACATCGAAATAAATAAAATAAGGAATATGCGTACCCGCAGGTATAAGACGTTCATAAGCCTGTATGACAGCCTTATGGAAATACGCATGCTTCATAAAGCGGCCATTCACAAAGAAATACTCATGGGCACCTTTTTTGCGTGCTGATTCAGGTTTGGCAGCAAATCCTGTTATCTTACACATGGCCGTTTCGACGCTGACCGGCAGCAAATCCTGTCCATAGCGTCGGCCATAGACATCTGTAATACGCTGTCGTAAAGTACCTGCACGAAGATTCATCAGTTCTTGTCCGTTGCTATACAAGGTAAAGTTGATATCAGGGTATACCAGTACTATGCGTTCAAAGGCAGCTACAATATTGCTCAGTTCCGTAGCATTACTCTTGAGGAATTTACGTCGTGCAGGAACATTATAGAAGAGGTTGCTCACCATGAAAGAAGAACCAACAGGACAGGAGCAAGGTTCCTGACTATCAACATGGGAAGCCGACAGTGACAGACAAGTGCCTATCTCGTCCACTTGTCTACGGGTACGTAACTCTATCTGTGATACAGCAGCAATAGAAGGCAGTGCCTCGCCACGGAATCCCATCGTATGCAGGGAAAACAAGTCCTCAGCCTGTCGAATCTTTGAAGTAGCATGTCGTTCAAAAGCCAAACGGGCATCTGTCTCAGACATGCCGCAACCGTCATCAATAACCTGAATAGATGTCCGGCCCGCATCTACCACCAACACATTTATGGTATGTGCCTTGGCATCAACAGCATTCTCTACCAGCTCCTTGATAACGGAAGCCGGCCGCTGGATGACCTCACCAGCAGCAATCTGGTTGGCCACACTATCGGGTAGCAGCTGTATTACATCAGTCATGGTTCCATGTTCTCTTTGGTGGTTCACGACGTTTGACCTCCTTCAGTTCCGTACCAGCTTTTTTGGGGCGCCAATTGAAAATATCATCTTTATCCGTCGGTCGCACATAGTCAAACCATGCAAAGCCGGGAAGTGGGTTCTTTCCTGGTGGCAACTGAGACAAGGGATAATAGCAACCTGTAGGTTTCTCAAACCACAGCTTCTTCATCTGACGGTTTTTGAAAAAGCCTTTAAACAGCGGACACTCCGTATAGTTCATCGTAGTGACAACGCTATCTGTCTCGTCAACATAGAAATAGTCTATCACCACATTATCGATGGCCTGAAACTCTCGTATTTCTCCACGATCAAAGAAGGCCTTCATTTCCTTTGAGGATATCTGGTTGAAATGCACCGAGTCGCTCAGTTGTTCTGCCGAGAATGCCTGCCCGATAACGTGTGCCCAATCAATGGTGGAGTCATTCATGTACACACAGATCTTCTCGCCAAAGAGTTGTTGACCCATATTCCACACAATCGGGTCTTTATACATCGTCATGCATGAATCCTTGGAGTTATATACCAGCGAGTCGCAGACGGCCTGTACATCAGTACGATACGCGCGAACCTTATTATAAGCATGTACAACCCTATAAACAGAGTCTGTCCGGATGTTGTAGGTATAGATTTTAAACGTATCGGCATGCATGAATAGCGAGTCCTGCTGTGAATAGTCAATGGTCACTGCCCGTTTGGTTGCCATCGCATAACCTGTTGAGTCGTTATATTCACAATAGTCTCCTGTCATCATATTTTTGTTGACAGTATCATTATACACGACATTCCAATAGGCATAGTTCGTACCGTCCTTTGCATTATGATAAACGCTGTCACCTATTAGCGACCGTCCCTGGTCCGATATCACAGAACGGCCAAACAGTTCTGACTGTTCCGTCTTAGTGTTATAGTAACCATTCTCACTATAGATATGACTACTTCCAGAGGTGATATTTGAAGGACCAACGATATGAGCACGCGAGGTCTGCGTATCATAGAAGAGGGAGTCTGTCGTCAGAAACATTTTCTTATCCTTCAGTCGGACGTCATAGTAGAACATCGCCTGCTTCGTATCAGTATGGTACTCTCCCCAGTCAGAGGTTAACACAGAAGTGCCATCCACAAGTTTACCGCCTTCAAAGAAATTACCGAAGTTATACATCCGGTCATAATCCAACGAGTCAGTATAAAGTGTTGATTTCCGATGCTTGAGCACAACATTATAGCGGGCCTGAGCTAACTGGTCGTTGCCATCATAGTAGGCATAGTCGCTCGTCAGCCTCAACGTGTCGCCCTGAACCATCTTCACATGTCCAAAAGCCTCGAAGGAATTGGTCTGCTGGTAGAAGTGGGCGCTGTCACAATACAAGTCGGCTCCCTGATGGCGGAAATGCACATTGCCATGTAACACCTGTGCATCCCCATTCCGATATTGGTCGTAATGCAGATTATCAGAATGAACCAGATATACTTTCTTGTCCTCGACCTTCTTTCGAGGTGTACGCTTGCGTGCTGGCTGCATAGCGAAAACCATAGCCAGCACTACGAGCCCAATGATGACAAGCAGTATTCTCCTCACTTCTTATCTTTTACTTCTTATCTCACCCACCCTTCGTACTCAAAATCGCAGTTACGATAGCGGTCATTAATGCGTACATAAGTGGACTTTATGCGATTGACAACCCAATCGTGCAAGACCTGTTCACGACGCTTGGCCAACACCACGTTCTTCAGCACCTGGAAATCCTCGGTAATCGTAGCTTTGTGACCCTCTGTACGACTCTTCAGCTTCACGATGGCACATACCGTCTTGCCACGCTCGTTTATCATTTCGAAGGGAGTAGAGATCTCACCAACCTTCATGCGGTCAACGGCCTTTGCCACCTCAGAGGGCAGATCTGCCAACTTAAAGCGCGAGGTACGACCATCTTGAGTGACATTAGCCATCAAGCCGTGGTTGTTACGTGTATCCTTATCGTCAGAGAGCAAGGAAGCTCCCGCTTCAAAAGTAAATTTCTCTTCCACGATATCATTACGAATAGAGTCCAGTCGAGCGAGTGCCTTCGTAATGGCATCATCACTAACGACAGGCTTGCGAAGAATATGGCGTACCTTAATCTTATCACCACGCTTGTCAATCAGCTGAATGATATGGAAGCCGAATTCCGACTCCACAATCTTCGACACCTTCTTGGGGTCTGTCAGGGCAAAGGCCACATTGGCAAAAGCAGGGTCTAACATACCCCTACCCGTATAGTCAAGTTCACCACCGCGACGGGCTGTACCAGGGTCTTCAGAATACAAGCGTGCCAACGTCTGGAACGACGACTCACCCTTATTGATGCGGTCTGTATAGTCACGCAGTTCTTCCTTTACACGATTAATCTCCTCCTGCTCTATACGGGGTGTCTGGGTGATGATTTGCACTTCGACCTCCGTAGGCACAAAAGGTATACTATCCTGTGGCATGTTCTGGAAATAGCGGCGCACCTCAGCAGGCGACACCGTAATATCCTTTGTCAGCTTATGCTGCATGCCCTGCACCAATTGATTCTCACGGTAGGTTTCACGCAGATCAGCACGAATCTGACTCATGCTCTTTTTCTGATACTCCTCCAATTTCTCGCGAGAGCCAATCATAGAAATCATTCGCTCAAGATACTGCTCGACACCCTGCGTGATTTCCGCTTCCGTTACCTCTACACTATCGGTGATGGCCTGGTTCAGAAACAGTTTCTGAACGGCTATCTGCTCCGGAATGGCACAATCCGGGTCTCTTGTCCAGCGTACGCCTTCCTGCTCACTTTGGAGACGCATTGCCTCCACATCCGATTTCAAGATAGCCTCATCGCCAACCACCCAGATGACCTCATCCACGATAGCCTCTATGCTATCGTTCTGTGCAAACAGACTAAGTGGGGCGCACAAGGCACAAAGGAATAATATGACTTTACTCATGCTTATTGACAGTCTTTAGAACATCCTCATTCACTGTAAACGAATACTTCTTACGGAGTTCTGCTACCCACTGACGCTCCAATTCATCCTGCAGGTCAGCAGTCACCAAACCACGTACATCTGTATACTCCTGTGGTTTCTTGATGAGTTTACCGTATGTTGCATCAATGGGATATCCCTTGACACTATCCACTTTGGCATCGGTCACCTTAAACACTTCGCGGTCAATCAGCTTGTTGTCACCTTTCTTGAACAATCCCTTCTCCACACGGATACGAATAATAGAGTCGTTATTGAAACCCTTACGGAGTGCTTCGTTCCAGTCATCAAACTTCAGTTTCTTGACACAGTCTGCTACGGCCTTCACATCCGACTGAATCTTGACATGATAGGCCATACCCTTAAAGCGGGGCTCATCCCACGTGTAATTCTTCTTATGTGCCTTGAAATACGCTTCCAGAGCTTTCTCATCCTTGGCGGCCTTGTCCCATACATGCTCATTGCTCACCTCATAAAGCAGCAATCCGTCGTGGTATTCCTTAATGAGGTAACGCATCTCCATATCTACAGCAGCCAAAGAGTCGGCGCGTTGTTCCAAGATCATCTCTTTGGTCAGCGTACCATTGGAGTGCTTGACCATCTGATCCAACTTTTGTTCCGTAATACTATTGCGAGCACCACGCTGTTCCAGGTATTTCAGGATATTATCCTTATGAAACTCAAAGGGCTCCAACTGCTTACGATCCTTCATCAAGATGATATGCCAGCCATAAGGCGACAATACCGGCTGGCTCATCTCACCGGGTTGAAGTGCAAAGGCAGGCTCTTCAAACTCCTTGACCAGTTGATTCTTGCCAATCCATCCCAACAAGCCGCCACGACGACCAGAACCCGGGTCTTGCGAAACCTTCTTGGCCAGTTCCTCAAAGTCTGCACCAGCTTTCAGTGCCTGATAGACAGAGTCGATACGCTGTTTAGCTTCCTGCTGTTGAGCCTCTGTTGCCTTTTGCGGAATCATAATCAGAATGTGCGCAGGCTGTATCAGGCCATCCGGTCCGATACTCTCCAACGTCTGGTCATACACTTTATGAGCTTCCACCATCATATCGTCGTCAGTAACAAACGTCGGACGAATCTGTTGGTCACGATATTGTGCAAATTCCGTCAGGAAAGCCGTCGTGGTGTCAATGCGTGCATCCAGTGCTGCCTGCACTTTCAGCTTATAGTTGATAAACAGATCAACATATTCCTCAACGGATTTCTTGTCTATCACGCCGTCGGTATTATTCTTATTGTAAGAATACTCGAATTCCGAACGTGGAACATCCACTCCTGCCACAGTCATAATGACTGGGTCGCTACTTTGGGCAAGAATAGCAGAAAACGGAACAACTGCGCAAAAAGCAGCAATAATGAGCTTTTTCATTTTACTTTTTTATCAATCGTTAGGTCTTGAATAGTTAGGAGCCTCACTGGTAATCGTAATATCGTGAGGATGGCTTTCGTTGACACCGGCATTGGTAATGCGTGTAAACTTGGCATCGTGCAGCTTCTCAATAGTAGCAGCACCACAATAGCCCATACCTGAGCGCAGACCACCTACCATCTGATAGATGACCTCCTGAACAGTACCTTTGTAAGGTACACGTCCGGCAATACCCTCGGGCACCAGCTTCTTCACATCCTTGGTATCAGCCTGGAAATAGCGGTCCTTCGAACCGTGTTCCATAGCCTCCAGTGAACCCATGCCACGATAGCTCTTGAACTTACGTCCGTTATAGATAATGGTGTCGCCAGGGCTCTCCTCGGTACCAGCCACCAACGAGCCAATCATCACACAAGAGCCACCGGCAGCCAACGCCTTGACAATATCACCCGAATAGCGCAGACCACCATCAGCAATCAGAGGTACGTTTGTACCCTTCAGGGCACTATACACATCGTATACAGCACTCAGCTGAGGCACACCCACACCTGCTACAACACGTGTCGTACAGATAGAGCCCGGACCAATACCAACCTTTACGGCATCAGCACCATTCTCCACCAACATCCGTGCTGCATCACCTGTAGCGATGTTACCAACCACGATATCGATGCCGGGGAAAGAAGCCTTGGCCTCACGCAGTTTCTCCACAACGCTCTTCGAGTGGCCATGAGCCGTATCGATGACGATAGCGTCGACACCAGCATTCACCAATGCCTGCATACGGTCAAGCGTATCGAAGGTCACACCGACGCCGGCAGCCACACGCAGACGGCCTTTGTCATCCTTGCAGGCCATCGGCTTGTCCTTGGCCTTTGTGATGTCCTTATATGTAATCAGTCCCACCAAATGATTGTCCTTGTCTACCACGGGGAGCTTCTCAATCTTGTTCTCCTGCAGAATCTGTGCCGCAGCCGTCAAGTCGGTCTGCTGGTGCGTAGTCACCAGGTTCTCACACGTCATCACCTCGTCAATCTTCTTGTCCAGACGACGCTCGAAGCGCAGGTCACGATTGGTAACAATACCTACCAGACGATTGTCCTCGTCAACGACAGGAATACCTCCGATATGATACTCTGCCATGATGTCCAATGCATCCTGAACAGTAGAGCCACGACGAATGGTGACAGGGTCATAGATCATACCGTTCTCTGCACGCTTGACGATAGCCACCTCACGAGCCTGATTCTCGATAGACATATTCTTGTGGATAACACCGATACCTCCCTCACGGGCAATGGCAATAGCCATCTGACTCTCCGTAACCGTATCCATTGCTGCCGTTACGAATGGGACATTCAACTCGATGTGACGAGAGAATTGGGTCTTCAACTCTACCGTCTTGGGCAATACCTCAGAATAACCTGGAATCAACAGGACGTCGTCAAAAGTCAGGCCGTCCATCACAATTTTGTCTGCAATAAATGATGACATAAAAATACTACTTTAAATTTTATTGCGTGCAAAATTACTCATTTTTTCTGAGACGGCAAGCGTTTTCACCTATTATTAATAGGATTTAACGTAACAATAACACTACTCTACCCTGCTTATCGGCAGATACGGTAACAGACATCTTGCCTTGCTGCCACGTTTTCTGATTGGCAGAGGTAAAACCATTGGTCTCCAAATCACGGCAGACTGCAGCAAGATTGTCATTGGCTGTCAGCGTGATAGCTGTGATTGTCTGCTTGCGACGAGTCAGTGAGGCTACGACCTTATAATCACCAATGGTCAATGAGGCCGACAACGCCTTGTTGGTTGTTTTCCCTAATGAATAGTCATAGCTGAGAAGAATCTCTTGCGCACCTTTCACCGTCTTGTTCTGAAGCAGTTTCACGCCCAGCCCCACCAAATCAGTATGATTACAGGCCTCAGCCAACCCGTCAGTGATTGTTCGAGGCGCCGTCTCATACGCTTTATCCTCCATCTCCTGATAGGCCATCTCGTAAGCTTTGGCATCATCTAGTGCGAAACCAATTGTATAGCAGGCTGCCAACGAGTTACGCTCATAGTGCATGTTGACCGTTCCCAGACGACTCTGAATAGTATATGCCTCGCCCTGATTGTCGATAAAGCCACCACCATAGACCTTCACCAGTTCTTTCTTTAGGCTGGCAAAACGTTGTTTGACGGCCTGTTCCGAAGGATAGACGGTCTGGTCTTCCACATCAACAGCATAAACGCGCCCCGTTTGTTCCGAAACAGCCAGTGTAATGAGTGACTTAGCACCATAGACCTCCCCTTCATAATAATAGGTTTTCGAGGTTTGTGCCCCCTCATTCTTCCGCTCCACGAACCCCTGTTGCAGCAACTGCTTCTCAAAGCGGTCAGCCTTGATACCCAAGGGAATATTCAGGAAAGCATTGCGGTTATTTCGATTATCTGAACAAGAAGCAATATCGGCAAGGGCAAGCTGTGCATCGTCATCGATGCCATCAGCCGCGACAGGAGCCTTCGCTTCCGTCTTAGCCTTTTTCTTAAACAGCTTCTTGAAAAACTGCGCATCTGCCGACTGACAGACTAACACCAGTGCGAACAATGTAAAAACAATCTTCTTCACCTCAACAAGCAAATTTGTCTTTATACAATAAATTATTGCGTGCAAAATTACTGCATTTTTCTTATATAGCAGTAATTCGCACGCAATATTAACACGATTTAAGGTGGGAATGCCTTCCTATAGGCTCCTACAGTCCCCCATCATCAACCCAGTCAGGGTCATCGCCGGCTCCACCTCCACTTGTTGTATCACCTTCCGTAAAGGGAGAACCAGAGAGCAAGGGTCGAACCTTTATAGGTATAGTCACTATTTGGGGTCTGATATAATGCATTTTCTTCATAAGTCAAGCCTTTTTATTTCATTACTTTACGACCATTCACAATATAAACGCCCTTACGCATGTTGTCCACTTGCTGACCATTCAGGTTGTAGATACGATCACCAGTCTTTCCGTTATTGAGAAGAATGAACTCACTGATGTCTGTTGTAGAATCGTCCTCAAAGACAAGATTTAACTCGCGAGCTGCTGCTGCTGCTGTCATGAAGGATTTCGGCAGCTGCAGATAAGCCTTCCTCTCAGCCAGCGTCATAGTTCCACTGGTAGGACGATGCCATGAATAAACGTCCTCGACGCGTTTCAACACATAGTTGTAGTAGTTTTCGTCATCCGATGTTGCAGGAACGTCCTCATCAGTGTTCAGGTGTGCTTTCAGCAGGTTGACAAAGTAAGACTGCGACGTGCTGTACGGAATCTTATAGGTCGGTCCAACCTCACCCCTGATGACGAGTCCGGTATGGGCAGGCACGTCATAGACGCGTACCAGCAGCACACCATTTCCACTCTTGCTATAGCCTGCGGCGATGTAAGCTCTAAGTTCAGAACCTGTGAAATTCAGATCCTGCTCGCAGCTGAACGTAGCAGTTGATGTAGTCAGGGTGATAAACTCCTTCGTAGAACTCCATGTAGCCACGACGCTGACATTGCCACTAACGCTCGTGATGGTGTATTGGTGGCCAACGATGCTGCTTGTCACGTCATCGCCGTTCACAGTCAGTGAGGTCAACGTGGCGTCAGGATCGTCCATGATGGTCAGCACCACATTGTCGCCATACTCTGGGGAGTATTTGTCGGCTGTCACACCACCACCCGTAATACTTACAGTATAGGTTTTCTTTGTCCATGTGGCTGTGTAGCTACGGTCGCCTGTATTGCCAGTAGCAATGATCACAGTCTTTGTGGCAGCATCGAGTCCTGTGCCAGTCCATCCTGCGAAGTCATAACCATCCTTAGTTGGGTTAATAAGCGTGATAGGAGCAGACTCTATGTTGTAACTTGTAGGATTAGCAGAAGCTACAGAACCGCCAGCCAAGTCATAACTGATGGTATAGTTCACAGGTGTCCATGTAGCGTTGATGGTTACGTTCTCAGCAGGGATAGTTGCTGGGATGGCCTTGTCCCAGCCTGCAAAGGTGTAGCCGTCGCGTGTCGGGTTGGCAGGTGCAACAACTGCTGTTGCGTAGTCCTGAACGATAGGAGCAATGACTGAGCCGCCTGCGGTATTGAACGTGATAGTATACTGGTTGATGGTCCATTGTGCTACGCAAGTAATGTTCTCAGCAGGGATGGTAGCAGGCACTTCTGGAGTCCAGCCTGCAAAGGTGTAGCCAGTGCGTTCTGGGTTGGTTGGTGCCTCAACCTCTGTAGCATAGTCCTGTTTGATGGCATCGATTTCGGTTCCGCCATTGCTATCAAACGTGATGGTATACTGGTTCACCTGCCAAGTAGCGGTGTAGGCAATGTGGCCTGTACTGCCCTGAGTGATGGTAACAGTCATCATAGCATCGCCCTCGCCGTTCAGCTTCCAGCCCTTGAAGGTGTAACCTGTCTTGGTGGGGTTGGTCAGCGTGAAGGTCGGTGTCTCGATGGTATAAGTCGTAGGATTAGCAGGAGTAGCAGTACCGCCATCCGTATATACAATATTATATACAGTAGGTGTCCAAGTGGCAGTATAGGCTAGGTCGCCTGTGCTGCCCTGAGTGATGGTCACAGTCATCAAAGCGTCGCCCTCACCATTCAGTTTCCAGCCTGCGAAGTCGTAGCCGGTTCTTGTTGGGTTGGTCAGCGTAAAGGTCGTTGTCTCGATGGTGTAAGTAGCGGGGTTAGCAGGAGTAGCAGTACCACCATTCATCGTGTAAGTCAGGGTATAGGTGATTGGAGTGAAGCCAGCTACCACAGTCTGGTCTGCCGATAAGTCTTCTACCGTATAGCTACCCTCTGTAGGCGTTGCAGCCACTTCATTTACTGTAAAGGTATTCAACTTATAGCCTATGGCAGGAGTAACAGTGAACTTGGCATCTTCCCCACGATCAATGAGAGTAGTTGCCGTTTCATTGTTAGTGGAGCTGATTTTGCCTACTGCCAATGTACCATGAGCAGAACCTGTGATGCTAACTACGAAGCTGGAGAAGTCTTTATGTACGAAACTCGTCCAATTATTTGCAGCCTCATAGGCATCCATTGTGCCGCCAGGCACCCACAGCGTGGCATTGGTGTAAGTTTCTTCAGAGAAGGTCGCAGCGTTCAAGGTTACAGGTGTAGGTGTCAACCAAGGAACCTTCACACTGGACAACGTCACTCCAGAAAACAAATAGTTAGGAATGGCTGTCACCTGCGGACCGAACTCCACACTGGTAGCATTTTCAAGAAGTGGATAATTCACATCTTCTCCTGTCAGAGTCAGGTTACGCCCAATGTAGATGGTGGTGGCTGGATTCCATAAAGGACGCTCACTGTAAGTTCCTGCCAAAGACAAAGGAGTCTCACTATCCTCAATGGTGATGCTGGCCATGTTGTCGCAGTATTGAAATGCAAAATCTCCGATGCTCGTCACTGAGGCAGGAATACTGATACTGGTTAAACCTGTGCGATAAAAAGCCTCATTGCCAATAGTTGTCAGTGTTGAAGGCAGAGAGACGGATTTTAGTTTACCACAATTCTGAAAAGCATGTGCATCGATGGCTGTAACATTGCTGCCCATTTCCACCACCTTGCTAGTTTATGATTATCAGAGAACAAATAAGGATTAACGGTCGTCACTTTGGGGCCAAGCACCACACTGGTAGCTTCAGAAAGAAGTGGATGATTCACATCATCTCCAGTCAGATTCAGATCACGGCCAAGGTAAATGGTTGCGGCTGGATTCCATAAAGGACGCTCACTGTAAGTCCCTGCCAAAGACAAAGGAGTCTCGCTATCCTCAATGGTGATGCTGGTCATGTTGTCGCAGTATTGAAATGCAAAATCCCCAATGCTCGTCACTGAGGCAGGAATACTGATACTGGTTAAACCTGTGCGATAAAATGCCTCATTGCCAATGGTTGTCAGTGTTGAAGGCAGAGAGACGGATTTTAGTTTACCACAATTCTGAAAAGCATGTGCATCGATGGCTGTAACATTGCTGCCCATTTCCACCACCGGTTCCGCAACTATTAAAAGCATACTCACCGATGCGTGTCACACCATTGCCGATGGTGAGGTTTTCAAGTTTGGAATTCTCAGAGAATAAATAAGGATTAATAGTCGTCACTTTCGGGCCAAGCACCACACTGGTAGCATTTTCAAGGAGTGGATAATTCACATAATCTCCTGTCAGAGTCAGGTTGCGACCAAGGTAGATTATACTGGCATTATTCCAGAAAGGACGCTCACCATAAGTACCTGCCAAAGACAAAGGAGTCTCGCTATCCTCAATAGTGATACTGGTCATGCTACTGCAGTTTTGGAATGCATAATCTCCAATAGTCAGAACAGAAGAAGGAATGGTAACGCTGGTGATTCCTGTTTCATAGAAACCGCTAGCTCCGACTGAAATCACCGCGTAGGTTACAGCCTCGTAGGTCACACTCGATGGGATGACCAGTGCACTGGTGAAGGTTGCTTCATCTGCCTTAGCAATAGAAACGTAATGATTTTCTGCGTCTGTCACCGTATATTTAAAGTTACCTACGGTGAACTCTGTTTGCGCCCATCCGGCTATCGTCGTCAGGACAAGCAGTAATAAGAATAGTAGTCTTTTCATAATCTCTTTTTTGTTAATTGTTAGCATGAATATTTTTTGCAAATATCGCAAAAAAGAGACATTATGGAACTTACAAAAATAGAAAAACAACTGACAATAGCAAGAAATGTCAGTTGTTTGTGCTATTCTCCAACCGCTATCCCCTCCCTCAAATCACATTTCCATCTCTTGGGGGCTTTGTCCCTGCTGTTGGGCGACCCATTCGCGAGGAGTCATCCCCGTCATTGACTTGAAGGTTCGGAAGAACGATGTCTCGTTGGCAAAGCCTGACTGGAGCGCTACTAAGGTAATCTTTGCGTCTGGCTGCTGCAACAGCAGTCGCTTCCCCTGCTCTATGCGATAGTTGTTGACAAACTGAGTGAATGTACAACCACGTGAAGCCTTGATGCAGTCAGAAACATATCGGCTGTTAGTACCCACCACAGCTGCTACATCAGCCACCTTGAGAGAGCTGTCTAAATACATTTTCCGCTGTTTCACTTGTTCACAGATGCGTGCCATCAACTCTTCGCCACTTTTATTTGAGGTTTCTGAGATTGAATCCTCCGCAGCATTAGTATCAACAGGCAAATGCGGCTTCCTGCTCCTGAAGATCCATACGACAACACCAATGACCAGCACAAAGACAGTCCCCAGCAATAGCCAGAACCACCAATGACCGGCCTGCGCCTCTTGGGCCTCAACAGTACCCATATGTAAGCGAAGGGCGGTAGCGAAGGGAGCAAAGTTGTTGTCTGTATGACCACCAACCAGTAGCAGGTCGCCATCAGGTAAAAGCACAGGTGTGCCATAGGGTATGGTATCCTGCAGCTCAGTGGTGTGGAAAGTCAGGTGAGCGGGCTGCTTAGCGTAGTCCACCTCAAGTACATACAGGTGGAAACAAGTGTCACGTCCCATCATATAGCCACAGTGTTTACGGCGGTTCACAATGAACGACGTGAACCACTCGATGTTACTTCCCTCATACTGCATGGGAACCACACTGTCGGTAGGTAACAGCTGTACGTCGCAACCCTCCAAACGAGCTATTGCAGCCTGATGGCTCTGCTTGTTGAAAACAGGCAACAAATATGTATAATGCTCGTCACCATCGGCACTAATGCGACTATCCTCAGCAGGATGAGGAAGGAGTACATACATGGGATACCACTCGTCAAACAAAGGTATGTGGGGAGCGTCGCCCTTCAAACGATCTACCACAACAGAGTCCGGACGGAGTGCCATCAGACTGTCAAGACAACCAATGACAAGGGCATCATCCGCAGCTATTGGGAAGATGAGCGGATTACATCTGACACGCGTCACCTGCTTGACAAAGCGGTTCTGGCGTGAGCCATCGAACACCTCCATGCAATCTTCCTCGAGGGCGTTTCCACTTATAAGCACTCGTCCGTCGGCCAGCAGTGCAGATGACGGGAAAAAGCGCTTCTTCTCCATACATCCATAACCCTCAAATGTGCGCTTTGCAGGATCGAACAACTCCACAGTAAACGTATGGCCAATACCCAAAGATTTCTCATGCCCCGCAGCCAACAGCACCTTACCCGTCGGCAAGAGTTGGCACAGTCCATGATCGTGAGGGTAAGTCATCTGTAACACGTGCCACGTGCCGTCCTCATAATATTCGGCAGTATTTGTAGGGACGAAGCCTGAGGTATGACCACCAAAGACATAAACGGTATTACCCACCAGCAACGTCTTATGTCCACTGCGTGGAATGTTAAGGTCGGTCAATCGCTCTACAGAGATTCTTCGTTCCTCTGCATGCACAAGCAAGGCGAAAGTGCAAAGGAGAAGTAATATCTTTCTTAATTGCATGATTACACTTACATTTTTCACATGCAAAAATACAGGAAAAAGAAAAATTAACGACTTACATTTCTTGTGTTTTTAATAACATTGCAAAAAATGTAAGTCGTTTACGGGTCAATTAGCCATTTCCGACAGGAACTTGATACGCACCAGACGGATTTCGTCTTCTGAGCACTCCTGTCCCAGTTCATCGAGGGCAGCCTCCAAAGAGTCAGTATCGCTGTCGGCAAAATAGTCGTAAATATCGTCAATACGGTCCTCGTCCATCACCTCTTCCAAGAAGTAGTCAATATTCAGCTTGGTACCGCTATAGACGATGGCCTCTACCTCATCCAGCAGCTCCTCAAACTCCAGTCCCTGAGCGGTAGCAATGTCGTCGAGGGCTATCTGACGATCGATGGCCTGAATAATCTTCACTTTCAGAATGGATTTCTTGGCGACCGTACGAACACGCAGGTCTGAGTGACGCACAATCTCGTTTTCGTCACAATAGTTTTTAATCAGCGTGACAAACTCCTGAGCATACGCCTGTTTGACCTTACCCTCGCCAACGCCCTGGATATTCTTCAGTTCTTCCAGCGTTACTGGATAGTCGGTAGCCATCTGTTCGATGCTGACATCCTGGAAGATGACGTATGGCGGACGTCCCAACTTCTTGCTGACCTTCTTGCGCAGGTCTTTCAGCATGGCGCTGAGCGTGGGATCGAGTGCGCTGGTAGTCACTTCATGCTCCGTTACTGCCTCATAGTCTTCGGCAAACTCATTGTCTTCGACAATCATAAACGACGAAGGAGCCTTCAGGAACTTCTTTCCAGCCGACGTCAGCTTCAGGAGTCCGTAGTTTTCTACATCCTTCTTCAGGTATCCGGCTATCAACGCCTGTCGGATGACAGGGTTCCAATGTTTCTTATTCTCATCCTCACCTGCACCAAACAATTCGTGATCCTGATGCTTGTGAGCCAGTATCTCCTCGGTTTCCCGTCCGCTGACAAAGTCGATGATATAGTCGGTACGGAAGTTCTCTTTCAGCACCTGCACAGCTTTCAGCACGATGACCAGCAAGTTCTCAGCCTCGATCTTCGTCTTCGGATGCAGACAGTTGTCACAGTTGTGGCAGTTGTCCTGCGTATACTCCTCACCGAAATAGTGCAACAGCATCTTACGGCGGCAGACAGAAGTCTCGGCGTAGGCCGCCGTCTCTGCCAGCAGCTGACGGCCGATGTCTTGCTCGGCTACGGGCTTACCCTCCATGAACTTGTCCAGCTTCTGCAGGTCCTTCTGGGCATAGAACGTGATACACATGCCCTCGCCGCCGTCACGTCCGGCACGACCCGTCTCCTGATAATAGCCTTCCAGCGACTTCGGAATGTCGTAGTGGATGACGAAGCGCACGTCGGGCTTGTCGATACCCATACCGAAGGCAATGGTAGCCACGATGACGTCGATGGTCTCCATGAGGAAGTCGTCCTGCGTCTGCGAACGTAGTGCCGACTCAAGACCGGCATGATAGGCTGCTGCTTTGATGTCGTTAGCCTTCAGGATTTCAGCCAGCTCCTCTACCTTCTTACGCGACAGACAATAGATAATGCCACTCTTTCCCGGATGCTGCTTGATAAACTTGATGATGTCCTTGTCGACGTCTACCGTCTTGGGACGTACCTCGTAGTAGAGGTTCGGACGGTTGAACGAGCTTTTGAACTCGACGGCATCGATGATGCCGAGGTTCTTCTTGATGTCGGTACGCACTTTATCGGTAGCCGTAGCGGTCAGGGCAATGATGGGTGCCTCGCCTATCTCGTTGATAATCGGACGGATACGACGGTATTCCGGTCGGAAGTCGTGGCCCCACTCCGAGATACAGTGGGCCTCATCGATGGCATAGAACGATATCTTTGCCTGTTTCAGGAACTCGACATTGTCCTCCTTGGTCAGCGACTCCGGGGCGACATACAGCAACTTGGTGCGCCCTGCCAAGATGTCGGCCTTCACCTGGTCGATGGCCGTCTTGTTCAGCGACGAGTTCAGGTAATGAGCCGTGCCTTCGTCGCTCATCGAACTGATGACGTCAACCTGGTTTTTCATCAGGGCTATCAGCGGTGAGATGACAATGGCCGTCCCCTCCATCAGCAGCGAGGGCAACTGATAGCACAACGACTTACCGCCACCCGTAGGCATCAGAACAAAGGTGTCCTTGCCGTCGAGCACGTTCTGTATGATGGCTTCCTGATCGCCCTTGAACTTGTCAAAGCCAAAGTACTTCTTCAGGGCGTCCGTGAGGTTTTGTTTCTTCTTCGTCATAGGCTTCATTAAGAATGAGTCTTATTTCAGATGTGACTCTTCGAGCTGCTTCTGGGCATACTCTTTGGTCACCTCAAAGGATTTAACACGTTTAGAAGGTATCTCGAACATGGCGTCAATCATGATATTCTCAACGATGGAGCGCAGTCCGCGGGCACCTAACTTATACTCTACAGCCTTGTCGACCACCAGCTCTAGGGCTTCCTCTGTGAAGGTTAGCTTGATGCCGTCCATCTGGAACAGTTTCTCATACTGCTTCACTATCGAGTTCTTGGGCTCAGTCAAGATGCGCATCAAGGCCTTGCGGTCCAACTGGTTGAGGTAGGTCAACACAGGCAGACGGCCGATGATCTCTGGTATGAGGCCAAAGGACTTCAGGTCTTGCGGCTGGACATACTGCATGAGCTCGTTCTTGTCGATGCGGCGCACATTCTGTACGGAGTTGTAGCCCACCGTATGGGTGTTCAGTCGCTGGGCTATTTTGCGCTCAATGCCGTCGAAGGCGCCACCACAGATAAACAGTATCTGGTGGGTGTCGATGTGGATGTACTCCTGGTCGGGGTGCTTGCGGCCACCCTGTGGCGGCACGTTGACGATGGTACCCTCGAGCAGTTTTAGCAGACCCTGCTGTACGCCCTCACCGCTAACGTCGCGGGTTATCGAGGGGTTATCGGTCTTGCGGGCTATCTTGTCTATCTCGTCGACGAAGACGATGCCCCGCTGAGCTGCTTCCACATTATAGTCGGCCACCTGCAGCAGACGGGTCAGAATGCTCTCGACATCCTCACCGACGTAGCCTGCCTCGGTGAATACCGTCGCATCGACGATGGTAAACGGCACGTCGAGCATCTTGGCTATGGTACGTGCCAACAGTGTCTTACCGGTTCCCGTCGAGCCTACCATGATGATGTTCGACTTCTCTATCTCCACGCCATTGTCGTCGGCAGGCTGCTGCAGACGCTTGTAGTGGTTGTATACGGCAACAGAAAGATAGCGCTTGGCCTCGTCCTGTCCGATGACGTACTTATCGAGATGTGCCTTGATTTCCTTGGGCTTGGGAATACGCTTGGTCTCAAACGTCGGCTTCTTCTTGGCCTCAGGACCGTAGCCGTTGGCCGTAGCCACCTGATAGGCCTGCACGGCGCAGTCCTCGCAGATACAGCCGTCCACGCCGGAAATCAAGAGCTTCACCTGATGTTCTGTACGTCCACAGAAATTACATTTTTTCATTCTCACCTCTTACTTCTTCTTTAACACCTGGTCAATCATTCCATACTCCTTGGCTTCTTCGGCCGTCATCCAGTAGTTGCGGTCGGAGTCGTTCCATACCTTGTCGTAGGGCGTATGCGAATGTTCAGAGATGATGGTATAGAGCTCTTTCTTAAACTTCATAATCTCTTTGGCCTCAATCTCGATATCGGAGGCCTGACCCTGCACGCCACCTAATGGCTGGTGAATCATCACCCGACTGTGGGGCAATGCCGAACGCTTGCCCTCGGTACCGGCCACGAGCAGCACGGCGGCCATCGAGGCGGCCATACCCGTACAGATGGTGGCGACGTCGCTCGAGATGAACTGCATGGTGTCGTAGATGCCGAGACCTGCCGTCACACTGCCGCCAGGCGAGTTGAGGTAGATGCTGATATCCTTGCCCGAGTCTACCGAGTCGAGATACAGCAGCTGTGCCTGCAGGGTGTTGGCGGTATAGTCGTCAATCTGTGTGCCGAGGAAGATGATGCGGTCCATCATCAGTCGCGAGAAAACGTCCATCTGGGTGACGTTCAACTGGCGTTCCTCCAGGATATAGGGGTTCAGATACTGAGCTTGAGCGCTCATTACTTCGTCGAGCACCAGGCCGTTAATGCCTAAGTGCTTGGTGGCATATTTTCTAAAATCGTTCATATTCGTAGTTTAAAGTAGATACAAAATTACACAAAAAAGTCGGAACGCCATACATTCCGACCTTTTTTTTTGGTTAAAGAAATATAAAGAGGTACTTTTTACCTTTTTACTTTTCCTGCAACATCTTCTGGAAGTCTTCGAGGGTGATGTCCTTCTCGTCGAGCTTCACGACCTGCTTCAGAGCAGCTGTCAGCTTGACGTCAACGGCACGGTCTACGAGTCCGTCGACATTCTCGCGCTTCTTCAGCATCTCCTGAGCGTAGTTGTCCAGATACTCCTCGGGCACGTTCGACATACCGTACTGGGCAAACTGTGCGCGAGCGGCCTCCTTGGCAGTCTCCTTCAGGTCAGCGTCCTCGACCTTGATACCCTGGGCAGCAACGAGTTGCTCCTTAATCAAGTGCCATGCCAACTCCTTGATGCTGGCGTCGAAGTTCTTCTCGACGAAGTCGGCACCCTTGTCCTTGTTGTTGTTCAGCATGACGCGCTTCAGCAGAGCCTCAGGGAACTCGAGCTTGCCGACCTTCTTCTCCATGTGGGCGCGGACGTCCAACAGGAACTTATAGTCAGAGTCGGCCTTGAACTGCTGGCTGATTTGGTCGGCAATCTTCTGACGGAACTCCTTCTCGTCCTTAATCGTACCCTCGCCGAAGGTCTGGTCGAACAGTTCCTGACCAATCTCGGCCTTGGTAAAGCGGCTGATCTCAGTGATCTGATAGGTGAAATCACCCTCGTGGTCCTTGACCTCTTCCTTCTGAATCTTCAGCAGGCTCGACACCTCTACGTCGCTCTCAGGATAAGCCTTGCGGGGGTTCCAGGTGATGATGTCGCCCAGCTTTGAACCCTCGAAGAGCTTCTTCTGGTCGTCCACCTTCATATACTGAGGCATCAGCACGGCGTCAGCCACCGTGAGGCCACCTTCCTTCACGTTGCCGTCGGCATCGAGCTCGCGCAGGTCGCCCTTCAGCATATCACGCTGCTCGGCGTCGAAGTTCTCGACCTTCTCGTAGTGGCCGGCACGACTCTGATACATCTCTACCTGCTGGTCGATGAGCTTGTCGTCAACAGTGATATTGTAGAAAGGCACCTTGTCCTTACCACTCAGCTTTGCCTCAAACTCGGGGGCTACGGCAATGTCGAACTTAAACTCCAGGGGCTGGTCGCTCTCGAAGTCGAGCTGAGCCTGCTGATCGCTTGGCAGGGGCTCGCCCAGCATGTGAATCTTGTTGTCCTGAATATAGCTGTAGAGCTTCTCGCCCAGCAGCTTGTTCACTACATCTACCTTCACGGCAGGACCGTACTGACGCTTAATCATACCCATCGGGGCCTGTCCTGGACGGAATCCGGGAATGTTTGCACGCTTACGATAGTCCTTCAGGGTTTTGTCAACCTCCGGCTGATAGTCAGCCGTCTCCAGCGTGATGGTCATCAGACCATTCACCTTGTCGGAAGTTTCAAATTGGATATTCATCTTCTTTCTTATACCTTATTAAATATATATACACGTTTTTGAGCGTGCAAAGGTACTACTTTTAATCGAGAATTGAGAATTCAGAATTGAGAATTCAGAATTTTTAACTATCTATCCTCCTCCATCTCTTCACGTTTGCGCTGTTCTTCCAATGCAGAGAAGTCTTTCTGGCGCAAGACGAACGAGTCCGTCAGGTAGTTCTTTCGCACGATGGGGTTCGCGGCCAGCTCCTCAGGCGAGCCATGAAACAGAATACGGCCCTCGAACAACAGGTAGGCGCGGTCGGTGATACACAGCGTGTCCTCCACATTATGGTCGGTTATCAGGATGCCGATGTTCCTGTCCTTCAGCTTCCACACGATAAACTGGATGTCCTCGACAGCTATCGGGTCGACGCCGGCAAACGGCTCGTCGAGCATGATAAACTTCGGTTCGATGGCCAGACAGCGGGCTATCTCCGTACGGCGGCGCTCACCACCACTGAGCTGGTCGCCCTTGTTCTTGCGCACCTTCTGCAAGCGAAACTCCTTGATCAGACTCTCCAACTTCTCCAGCTGATATTCGCGGGGCTTGCCCGTCATCTCCAGCACCGAGAGAATGTTGTCCTCGACCGACATCTTGCGGAATACTGAAGCCTCCTGAGCCAGATAGCCGATACCCGCACGGGCACGACGGTAGACGGGATACGTCGTCACCTCCTCGTCGCCCAGATAGATGTGGCCGCCATCAGGCACCACCAGGCCCGTCGTCATATAGAACGACGTGGTCTTGCCGGCACCGTTAGGGCCCAACAAGCCCACAATCTCACCCTGCTTCACGTCGAACGCCACGTCGTTCACTACGGTACGCTTGCCATACCGCTTCACCAGTCCTTCTGTTCGCAGCACCAGCTGCTCCTGCTCCGTATGCTCCATAATCGTGGACAAAGGTAGTGCAAATTGAGTGAAATGCAAAATAAATTAGGATTTATTTTCATTTCCGAGATGCAGCCTGCCTTCTCCAAGGGAGAAAGGTAGCAATTATTTCTCAGATTATCAAATAATCAGAAGTTTTTTGATCATCATCTCACCGCCCCATGCTTCTATTGAGGATCGACACATCTCTGTCTGTAAAGAAAAAGTGCCGAAAATCGTGTTTGCTTTTTTTGTTAATCTAGGAAGACAAGCCTCGCGATTATGGTTGATAAGTCACGAAGTGGGACATAGAGAGTGACGAAGTTACGTTTCGAAGGTCACAAAGTGCCACTTTCATGACCTCAAAGTTACGCTTTCATGGCGTGAAAACGGCACTTTCATTGCGTAAAAATCATGGTTTTACAGGCGTTTTAGACGATGTTCATAGACAAAACGGACAACATTCCAAGGCACAAAAAGGGGCCCAAAGTCATAATAGACTACATATCAACACGTTGCGCATAACGCCTCATATTTCGCGAATTTGACCCTCGCTGAACGTTTGCTGGATTTCGCGCGATTCTCAGCGCCCGTTTTGTCAACTTTATTCACAGCGCCTCCACTAATGGTGCACGATAAATAGTGCAAACAAATCATTCAATCAAAAACATAGCTATTGCGCCAGCGACCAAATGTAGCGGCCATCAGGGCTGACATGAGTCTGAATGGCGTCAGGGGAAATGTTGTCGAGAACGGTCTTCATGTCGTTGCGAATACCCTCGCCAGAGAGCTTGAGCACAGCCTCCTTCATGGTCCAAAAGCGGATAAACGTCTCGGCAGGATTAGGCGAATGGAGTATCTCTTCTATTTCGCTGTCGTTCATTGTGTAGTGCACCAGCGTGTCCTTATATTCACGAATGCTCTCGATGTCGACACCTATGGGCTTATCGCTCAGCGCACAGAGCACAGCCTCGCGGCAGTGGCTGATATTAAAACAAATCTCAGGATGTCCGACGATAGAGGGTTTGCCGTGTTCGCCATACTCGAAGACAGGTTTTTCCGTTATGCCATACTCTTTGCGCAGACCCTCGCACAGCAACAGATAAGCCGCCGCACAGGTCTTGCGACCCTGTTCGTGCTTGAACTTCAACGCCTGTTCACGTCGCTGGTCAGACAACAGAGGGAGCGACGCCTCGAAATCGAAGTGCAGTATGTCGTCGTTGAGGTAAATCATTCTTCTGGCTGTTTGTCGAGGGGCAAACCTTCGACAGCGGAATCTTCTGCTTTCGGTATGCGTCGGTTGGCATTCTCCTTGGCGCCCAGATCGACGAGCTCGCGGCCTTTCTGTACGACGCTCTGGCGACCCGTAAAGAGTTTGTTGCCTGCCGATTCAAAGTCCTTGCGAACGGTCTCCAAGTGCTCACCCATCTTCTGGTAGCGCTGGATGAAGTCACCCAAGCGGTCGAGCAACTGCTCGGCAATGCCAAACACCTTCTCCTGATTCTCGGCCTGCTGGTTTTGTACCCACGCCAGATGAATCATGTGGAGAATGCCCAGCAGATTCTGTTCGCCCGTGATAAACACCTTACGCTCAAAGGCCTCGCGCCACAGCGACGGGTCGTTGGCCAGCGCCAGTTGCAGCGACGACTCGAAGGGCACGAACATGATGACGAAGTCGACAGCCTCGCGTGGCGGTTTGATGTATTTCGAGTAGTCCTTGCGTGCCAGCTCTGTCACGTGACTGCGCACCGAACGGAGATGCTCCTGCAGGGCACGCTCTTTCTCCTCGGGCGTCTCGGCATTGACGTAGCGCTCATAAGCTACCAGCGACACCTTCGAGTCGATAATGGCATCCTGACCCTGTGGATAGTGCAATATCACATCAGGTTGCATCTCACGGCCAGTCTCATCATGCTTCAAAGGCCTACCCAACTCATCACGTAGTCTGGCCTGTACCTCATAGTGAATACCTTCAGTCAGTCCCTGACTCGTCAATAAGTCGCCAAGGATTATCTCACCCATGTTGCCGCTCACCTTGTTGTCGCGACGCAACACGTTGGCCAGGCCTTCGGCCTTCTCGCCAATCTCGCGGTTCGACTCCATCATCAGTCGCAACTGTTCGCGCAGCGACGCCGACTGTTCGGTATGGTCCTTGGTATTGTCGTTGATGGCCTTGCGCATCTCGCTGATGGCGTCCTTCAGCGGTTGGGTGATGGTGCCCATCGACTCACGGTTCTCTTCTTTCAGCTTCTTGGCCTGAGCGTCAGCCAGCAGTTGTCCCATATCGCGCAACTGTTCTCGGGTGGTCTTCAGCATCTGCACTTCGGTCTCCTTGCGAGCCAGTTCAACGCTGAGTTGTCCCACCTTGGGGTTCAACAGCAAATAGGCAACTGTAGCACCTATTGCGATACCTATTATAATATATAGTGCTATCATCATGTGTGCAAAGTTACGAAATATTTATCAATTACCAACCATCTGAAGGGTATTATTTCGCACCTTCAGTTTGTGTTTTGGGCCAGTTCACCAAAAAGAGTTGTTCCGTAGCACGGGTAAAGGCGGTATACAGCCAGTGGATATAATCGGTGGTTAGCATATCGTCGGTCATATAGCCCTGGTCGACGTAGATATGTGCCCACTGACCGCCTTGAGCCTTATGGCAAGTGGCGGCATAGGCAAACTTCACCTGCAGGGCGTTGTAGTAGCGGTCTTCCTTTACCTTTTTCAGGCGCTCGGCCTTCTGTGGAATGTCGGCATAGTCGTCCATCACGGCATTGAAGAGGCGTTCTTGTTGTTCACGGGTCAGCGCTGGCGCCTCGCTGGTCAGCGTGTCCAATAGGACGATAGCCGTCAGCTCGTAGTCGTCATAGTCAGGGAAGTTCATAGTCACCTCGGCAAAGCGGAAACCATAGAGTTCATGGACGTTGCGCACTCGGCGAACCACCGCCATGTCGCCATTGGCAATAAACGAGAGCTGAGCGGAGTCCTCACCAGCCGGAGGGGTATCCTTCACCCAATAGTAGTTGTTTTTTACAATCATCAGACGGTCACCACTGGTCAGCTCTTCTTCGCGCCCTAATATCATGTTGCGAATGCCCTGATTATAGATGTTGGCGCGCTTGTTGCTGCGCGTCACCACCAGCGTCTCGTCGAGTCCCGCATGCGAGTAACTGGAAGCCAGCGTCTCGATGAGTTCGTCGCCAGGCACCATGCGAATATCCTCGAAGTCCTCGAAGCGAATCTTTGGCAATTCACATCTTACATCAGCCATCTTACATCTTACTTGAGTAGCATTCCACAGGATGCCCGACTCCTGACTCTGGCGCAGCACTTCGTTGAGCGTACATTCATAGACCTCCAAGCCATAGCCACGTAGCACGCTGGTCATCAATGCCGGACTATGCTGTTCACCCACAGGTGGCAACTGTGCATGATCGCCGAGGAGCATCAGCCGGCAGTTGCGTCCGTTATATACAAACTGTATAAGGTCGTCCAACAACGGCGTGTCGCCATTAGCTATCATCGAAGCCTCATCGACGATAAACAGCGTATCGTGGGCCGCATTGTAGCCCAACGAGAAGCCGCCTTCCAACGACTTCTGACGATAGATGCGCCGATGGATGGTAGATGCCGGACAAGCCGCATACAGCGAGAACACCTTGGCGGCACGTCCCGTAGGCGCCAACAGCACCAGCGACTGTCCCAGCGATTGCAGCGACTTGACGAAGGCAGCGGCCAGCGTGGTCTTGCCCGTACCCGCCGAGCCTCGCAACACCATGACGGCCTCGTCGCGCCTGTCAGTCAGAAATGCTGAGAAGACGTCGATGGCCTGCTCTTGTTCGGCTGTGGGCACATAGCGGAAAGCCTCTTGAATGCGGTATCTTAGCTCGTCGGTAATCATATTTTGCTGCAAAGATACGAAATATTTCTTAATTCTTAATTCTTAATTCTTATTTTATTCGTACCTTTGCAACCGAAATGACAAGCATTCAAAAGACCAATATCATTCTGGCGCTCGTAGTAGTCGTGCTCTGCATACTGTGTGCGCTAAGTATTCTGACATAATGGACAATACGCAACCTATCGCCAACAGCAACCGACAACAAAGGCTCGTCATCCGCATCAGCCGGGGACACATGTCGTTCTCTACCATTATTGAGGGCGAAATCGTCTACAAACCCTATGCTCTGAACAGCAGCATATCCGTTGCTGCCAACCTGCGTGAGGCACTCCGCAATGAACCACTGTTCAGCCGCTCCTACCATCAGGTGTTGGTCACGCTGGGGGCTCCCGTTCTGATGGTGCCTACCGACCTGTTTCAAGAAGACGAAAGCGAACAGCTGTATCGCCACGCCTTCTCACAGCAAAACCAGCAATACGTCAGCCACGCCGTGTTGCCCGACCTTAGCGCCGTAGCTATCTTCCCCATACTCAAAGACTTGCGAACGGTGCTGAACGACAGCTTCCGCAACGTCCAATTCTGCCCTGCAATGGCACCCGTCTGGCGCCATTTCTACCATCGCAGCTTTACAGGCCAGCATCAGAAGCTGTATGCTTACTTCCACGAGCGTCGCCTGGAGGTGTTTAGCTTTGGGCCCAACCGCTTTAAGTTTTGCAACAGTTTTGCCGTCAACAATCCCAACGATGCGTTGTACTACCTGCTGGCCACTTGGAAGCAACTGGCTATGGAGCCGGAGCACGACGAGCTACACCTTGCCGGAGACGTGCCCGATAGGGAGCAGTTGATAGAAGAGGTATCCAAATTTGTCAAGCGCGTATTCTACGCCAATCCTTCCGGAGAGTTCAATCGTGCCCCCATCACCAAGATCGAGGGCATGCCTTACGACCTCATGGTTTTATACATCAAGGGGAGGTAAGAAGTAAGAGGTAAGAAATAAGCGTATGCGTATCATCACAGGAAAATACAAGGGGCGCCATTTCGACATTCCGCGTTCGTTCAAGGCACGCCCGACGACCGACTTTGCCAAGGAGAACATCTTCAACGTGCTGACGCAGTATGTAGACTTCGACGAAGCGACAGCGTTAGACCTCTTCTCTGGCACAGGCAGCATCTCGCTGGAGTTGCTGTCGCGTGGCTGCCAGCAGGTGATTAGTGTAGAGATGGACCGCGACCATCACCGCTTCATTCAGGAGTGCATCAAAAAGCTAACAGCCAACACCCATCAGCCAACAGCCAACATCATTCCGCTTCGAGGTGATGTATTCCGCTTCATCAAAAGTTGTCATCAACAGTTCGACTTCATCTTTGCCGACCCGCCCTATGCGCTGAAGGAGCTGCCCACAATCCCTGACCTCATCTTCGAGAAAGCATTGCTGAAAGAGGGCGGCATCTTCGTCTTTGAGCACGGCAAAGACCACGACTTCTCTGCACATCCACACTTTGTGGAGCACAGAAGCTATGGCAGCGTCAACTTCTCACTATTCAGATAACATTACAACAGCGGAGACAACAGTCTGATCAGGCTCTCCCACAGTCGTCTGAAGAACGTAGGATGCAGACGGCCGGGCACATCTTTCAGGGCAATGCTCAGGTCTTCATCATCTTGGAACACCTTTTTTAAGCGCAGAGCCGTACCCTCGTCGTAGATAAACACGTTGGCCTCGAAGTTATTCTCGAACGAGCGGAAGTCCACATTCGTTGAGCCACACGTCGACAACGCATCGTCGCAGACCATCAGCTTCGAGTGCATGAAGCCTTCTTTATACAGGAACACCCTTGCACCAGCCTCGTGCAACTCACGCAGATAAGAGCGCGACGCCCAGTCCGTAAAACGCGCATCAGAACGATAGGGACAGATAATGCGCACGTCGACACCTCCTACTGCCGCCGTCTTCAAGGCAAACAGCACAGGTTCGTTGGGCAGGAAGTAAGGTGTCTCGATATACACATAGCGGCGGGCAGCAAGAATGACACGCACATAGCCCTGCATGATTTCCGGATATAAGGTCACCGGACTGCTGGTCACCACCTGCGCCAGATTGCCACGAAGGCCTGCAGACTCGTCGAAAGGCGGATAATACTTCCTGTTGGTAATCAGCGTACGGTCAACAAAATACCAGTCGACGAGAAAAGCACGCTGCAGACCATACACCACCGGGCCCTTCAGTCGCAACATGGTGTCGCGCCAGGCGGAGGAAACGTAGCGCTGGGCAATATTCATGCCGCCGATATATCCTATCTGTCCGTCAATCACGATGATTTTGCGGTGGTTGCGGTAGTTGGCCTTGCTCGTAAACGACGGGAAGCGCACAGGCAGATAGGGTTCAATCTCCACCCCACCCTTACGCAGAAACTCTATGAAACTATGGCTGACCTTCCAACAGCCCACATCATCGCAGATAACACGCACCTCGACACCCTCTTGGGCCTTGTCGACAAGGGCGTCGGCTACCAGTCGTCCCAAGGGGTCATCCTCGATGATATACATATCTATATGGATATGATGGTGTGCTTGCGAGATATCCTTCAACAGCTCTGGGAAGAAGGCATAACCATCGGTCATGATGTCTACCTGATTATCCTGGAAGGGCAATGAAAAATTCTGGTTGATAAACAAGTCTATCAACTGCTTATGGCGTTCAGGAAGGTGTAGATGCTGCTGTTCGACGAAGCCCAGCATAGACCGTCTCGACAACTGGTCGAGCGAGCGCTGACTGACCAGGCGCTCCTTTCGGTGGTTGATACCGAAAAACAGGTAGAACACCACACCCACAATGGGAACAAAGAAGATGATCAGCGCCCAGGCAATGGTCTTGGCAGGCTGGCGGTTGTCCATCACCACATGGATGATGGCGACAGTCACCACCACCCACAGCAGCGTCATACTTAATATGTATAGCCATCCTTCCATCTCTCACCTCTACACCATCACATCCGTACCCCGCTGTCGGGCCAGCGCATTACGCAATTCCTGCGTCTGTTTGTAGTCATCCATCAGGCGCTTGACCATCTCCATATCCAGCCCCATAGACTTCAACTGTTGCTGGATGTCCTTCAGGTGCTGGTTGACCACATCCATGCGGAAGTCCAAGATCAGGTGTTGTACACGCTGACGCATCACAATCTCGTTGTTAGTCATCTCGAAGCTACGGCTCAGCTGATGGTTGTCGACACCCAACTGGATAGCCAACTGGCTGACCTCCGGATCGGGATGCTGCATAAAGTACTGTTCGGCCTTAAAGCCCGCATCAGCAGAATGCTCGACAGCCTCGCGGAGTATCCTGTTATAGCGCTCGTCGCTGAACGACAGGCCATCGCTGCCCAGGTCGTAGTCGATATATTGTGCGACATTCAGATTGACCAGCGACCCGTCCTCGGCCTCCAAATCCTTGAAGATAATCTCGTCGCCGTGGCGTATCACGTTCTGTATCAGCAGGCGCTCCACCTCGGTGGTCTGTGTCTTCGGTGAGTGGAGACCAAGAGGCACATCCTTGGGGAAAGCTGCCTGATTCGTCGTCGCCTGACGGCTTTGATCAGCAGCGACGTCTTCCTGGCGTGCTGTCTCACGCTGTTTCTGCTCTCTGTTTTCAGCAATGAACTTATTCGTCTGGGTGATCAATGTACGTTCGTTGACCTCCAAGCGACGGGAACAATCGGTAATATACGTAGCACGAACGATGGGATCAGGAATGACGCTGACAGAACGAACGATACTATTGATGGCCTCTGCCCGTTTGATGGGGTCGGTGACACCCTTCAACATAAGACTGGTCTTAAACTGTATGAAGTCTGTCTGATGCTCAGCGATATACTTCTTGAATTCCTCGGCGCTATGCTTGCGGGCAAACGAGTCGGGATCGTCGCCGTCAGGCAACAGTAGCACCTTGACATTCATACCTTCCTGCAACAGCATGTCGGTGCCACGCATGGCAGCATGGATGCCTGCCTCGTCACCATCGTAGAGCAGCACGATATTCTGCGTAAAGCGGTGCAACAGCTTAATCTGATAGATAGAAAGGGCCGTACCCGAGTTGGCCACAACATTCTCCAAGCCACACTGGTGCATGGCTATCACGTCGGTATAGCCCTCGACCATGTAGACGCAGTCTTCCTTGACGATAGCCTTCTTGGCCTGATAGATGCCGTAGAGCTCACGCTCCTTATGATAGATCTCTGAGTCGGGCGAGTTGACATACTTCTGCTGTACACCCTTCGTGGCAGCGTCGAGCTTGCGTCCGCCAAAGGCCACCACCTTGCCACTGACATTCAGCCACGGAAAGATGACTCGTCCTGCAAAACGGTCGTAAAGACCTCGTTCATTCTCTCCACAAAGTCCCGTTTTCAACAGGAATTCATCCTTATAGCCTTTCCGACGCGCCTCGTTGGCCATTGCGTCACGCTTGGTGAGGGCAAAGCCCAACTTAAACTTCTCGATGATGTCGTCGCGGATGCCTCGGCTGCGGAAATACTGTCGGCCAATAGCCATTCCGTCGCTATTGTTCTTCAGAATGTCGTGAAAGTACTGGCACGCCCATTCGTTGACCACAAACATCGACTCACGCTCGGTCTGCTGCTGCTTCTCCTCGGGTGTGAGCTCCTTCTCCTCAATCTCGATGTTGTATTTCTTGGCCAACCAGCGCAGGGCCTCCGGATAGGTGATCTGCTCATGCTTCATCAGGAAGTTGACGGCATTGCCACCCTCGCCACAGGCAAAACACTTACATATCTGACGGGCTGGCGACACCATAAACGAGGGGGTCGTGTCGTCGTGGAACGGACACAAGCCCTTGTAGTTAACACCCGCTTTGCGAAGGTTAACAAACTCACCGACAACATCCACGATGTTGACGGCTTCCATAATCTTATCGACTGTCGCTCGGTCAATCATGCTTGCAAAGATAGTGCAAATCTGGCGAAATGCAAAATATTTGTTGCACAAAACGCTCGCTTTGTGCACAAAAGGGTTGTTTTTGTGCATTTTGTTTGGCTGTGTGCGATATTTTGCGTAATTTTGCAGCCGATTTTCAAGAAGGATATCATTTATACACATTATTATTATAATATGGCATTAAAAATTGTAGTACTTGCCAAGCAGGTACCCGACACAAGAAATGTGGGTAAGGACGCCATGACTGCCGAAGGAACGGTGAACCGCGCTGCCCTGCCCGCTATCTTCAATCCAGAAGATTTGAATGCCCTGGAGCAGGCCCTTCGCCTGAAGGAGCAGAACCCAGGCTCAACAGTAGGAATCCTCACGATGGGTCCTCCA